>NZ_JBWKKH010000007.1:176158-309319 GCF_056431645.1 Saccharopolyspora sp. NPDC045839 | reverse complement strand
TGACCGCAACGACGACTTCGCCACCGCCCAGCTGATCCTGATCGACTACTACCTCTCGCGTGTCGCTCCCCCTCCTCCCCCCCCCCTCCCCCCCCCCCCCCTCCTCCCCCCCTTCCCCCCCCCCCCCCCCCCCCCCTTCCCCCCCCCTTCCCCCCCCCCCCCCCCCCCCACGACAGCAAGATCCGCGTGCGGTCAGGCGTTGTCGGCCTGCTCGACGGCGGCTTCGGGCGCCGGCCGCGAGTGGCGCAGCGACAGCAGCCCGCCCACCACGAGCGTCACGATGACGCCCAGCGGCGTGTACCAGGGGAACGCGAGCGACTTCTCGCCGCCTTCGCCGTTCGGGAAGGTCACCCAGAACACGAAGAACAGCACCACCACGAGCGTCGCCACGAACGCGATCACCGCGTCCGCCTGGCGGGCCCGCTTCACCAGCAGCCCCAGCAGGAAAGCGCCCAGCAGCGCGCCGTAGGTGTAGCTGGCGATGCTCAGGCCGACCTCGACCACCGGGTTGTCGGTGCTGCTGAACATCGACGCGAACACCACGAACACCACGGCCCAGACCAGGGTCCAGCCCTTGCCCATCCGCAGGACGGTCGCGTCGTCGAGCTTGCGCTTCGAGATCCGCTGGTAGAGGTCGCTCACCGTGGACGTGGACAGCGAGTTCAGCGACGACGCCAGGGTGCTCATCGCGGCGGCCAGGATGCCCGCGATCAGCAGCCCGGACAGCCCGGGCGGCAGCTCGTTGACGATGAACTGCGGGAACAGCTCGTCCTTGCTGGCCATGCCCAGGTCCGCCGGCTGGGCGCCCTTGAAGAACGACCACAGCATCGTGCCGATGAACAGGAACAGCGCGAACTGCAGGAACACCACGACGCCGCTGGCGATCAGCGCCCGCTGGCTGTCCCGGAGGTCCCGGCAGGCGAGCAGCCGCTGCACCATCAGCTGGTCCGCGCCGTGCGAGGCCATCGCGAACACCGCTCCGCCGATCACGGCGGTGAAGAACGCGTACTGGTCGGTGATGATCGACGAACCGAAGTCGAAGATCTGGAACTTGCCCTCGGCGAACGCGGTCGACATCCAGTCCCCGGGCAGCCTGCCGAGCAGCACCGCCGCGGCGGCGATCGCACCGCCGACGTAGACCGCCATCTGGATCGCGTCGACCCACACCACGGCCTTGATGCCGCCGAAGTACGTGTAGATCACCGTCATGACCGACAGGATCAGCACGATCTGCCAGTACGACATGGTCACGCCGAAGGCCGCCAGCATCACCTTCACCGGGATCGCGGTGGCGAACAGCCGCAGGCCGTCGGCCAGCAGCCGGGTCACCAGGAACGTCACCGACGCGGTGCCCTGCAGGCCGGAGCCGAACCGCTGCCCCAGGAACGCGTAGGCGCTGACCAGGTTCCCGGCGTAGTACTTGGGCAGCAGCACGAACGCCACCACGATCCGGCCGATCAGGTAGCCGATCGCGAGCTGGAGGTAGGTGAAGCTGCCGAGGTAGGCCACCGTCGGCACGCTGATCACCGTCAGCGTGGACGTCTCGGTGGCGACCACGGAGAAGCACACCGCCCACCAGGGCAGCTGGCGGCTGCCGATGAAGTAGTCCTGCGAGCTGCGTTGCCTGCCGCTGAGCAGCATCCCGATCACCGGCATCGCGATCAGGTACAGCCCGATCACGACTAGGTCGAGAGATCGCATTGCGCCTCCTGTGCGGTGTGGCCGGGCTGGAGTCGCAGCCGCCTCGGCTGCTGGACGGCGGGTTCGGGCATCCGGAGCGGACCGGCTCCCGGGGTGATGCTGCCGAGCAATCGGGGTCCGGCGGCCCCGGTGGTGCCCGGTGTGTTGCCGCTGACACCGTGCCAGGTGAGGAATCCGAGCAGCGCGGTCAGGTACGCCTCTTTTCCGTCCGACGGCAGACCGAGGTCGTCGCTGACGACCAGCGGCGCGTCCAGCAGGCGGCGCAGCGCGGCGAGCAGGACGGGATTGCGCACCCCGCCGCCGGACACGACGACCTTCGCCGCCTGCTCGTTGCGGCAGGCGTCGGCGATGGTGCGCGCGGTGAGCTCGGTCAGCGTCGCCAGCAGGTCGCCGTCGCCGACCCCGGCGGGCAGCTCGTCCAGCGCCCGGGCCAGGTAGTCGGCGTTGAAGTGCTCCTTGCCGGTGGATTTCGGCGCCGGCCGCCGGTAGTAGCCGTCGGCGAGCAGCACTTCGAGCAGTTCGGGGTGGACGGTGCCGGTCGCGGCGATGCTCCCGTCGGTGTCCTGCGGCGTGCCGGTGATCCGGCCTGCCGCGAGGTCGATCAGCGCGTTCCCGGGGCCGGTGTCGTAGGCCAGCGGCCGTCGCCCGCCGACCACGGTGATGTTGGCGATGCCGCCGATGTTCAGCGCGACGGTCGTGCCGGGCTCGTCGGCCAGCCACAGCGCGTCGAACACGCCCGCCAGCGGGGCGCCCTGACCGCCGGCGGCGACGTCGCGGGCCCGCAGGTCCGACACCACCGGCAGGCCGGTGGCCTCGGCGATCCACGCGGGCTGCCCGATCTGCAGGGTGCCGCGCGCCCGCCCGCTGCCCTGGACCCAGTGGTAGATCGTCTGCCCGAGCGATGCCACGAGGTCGGCGCGGCCGCCCGCGAGCTCGAGCCCGAGCCGGGCCGCGGCCGCGAATTGCTGCCCGACGTAGGTGTCGAGCCGGCACAGGTCTTCGGCGCTGCAACCGGCCGGCGGGAGAACGGCGCGCAGCTTCTCGTGCAGCACGTCCGGGTAGGGGAGCACGGTGGCGCCCAGCGGGCGGAGCTGCACGGTGTCGCCGTCCAGCCGCAGCTCGGCCACGGCCACGTCGACGCCGTCCATCGACGTGCCGGAGAGCAGACCGATCACGCGCCACCAATCCACATGTGTGGTCTATTGCACAGCGCATGGTAAATGCAAGCGTCTCGCGCTCATTGTTGGTGATTTGCTCACTTGGTGTGCCGGGCGCGTTCCGAGGCCGGTATGACCAGGTGGGAGGATGGGCGAGTGACCACCGAGAACCTGATTCTGATCATCGTCGCCGTCGTGGTGGTGCTGGCGATCGCCGTGGTCGCCGGCATCGTGCTGAACCGCCGGCGGCGGATCAGCCTGAGCGAACGGGACGAGACCGCGGGCCAGGCCGAGTCCGTCAAGGGCGGCGGGTATCGCGCCGACAACGGGATCAGCCTGTCCAGCGGCGGCACCACCACGGCGGCCCCGCCGGAGCATCCGGCGGGCGAGCGCACCGAGGTGGAGGGCCAGCCCGGCGTCGGCGACGACGCGGCGGTGCCCCGCGACACCGAGCGACGCGGCATCGTGGACGTGCCCCTGCCGGACGGCGGCACGGTGACCGAGGAGCCGCCGGTCAAGGAACCGCCGGTCGAAGCGCCGGCCGAGGTTCCGGAGCAGGAGCGCGCCGAGCCGGTGCCGGAGCCGGCGCCCGCGGTGCCGGAGGAGATCGAGGAGATCGAGCCGACCTCGGGCCGGCTGGAGCGGCTGCGCGGCCGGCTCTCCCGCTCCCGGTCGACGTTCGGCCAGGGACTGCTGGGCCTGCTCGGCGCCGGCGACCTGGACGAGGACTCCTGGGAGGAGATCGAGGACACCCTCCTGCTGGCCGACCTGGGCGCGGCGACCACCACGGAGATCACCGAGCGGCTGCGCACCGAGATCGCCACGCGCGGCATCCGCACGCCGGACGAGGCGCGCGCACTGCTGCGCGAGGTGCTGGTGGACGCGCTCGGCCCGGACATGGAGCGCGCGGTGCGCGCGCTGCCGCACGGCAACCCGGCCGATGGCGGCAAGCCGGCCGTGGTGCTGGTCGTCGGCGTCAACGGCACCGGCAAGACCACGACCACCGGCAAGCTGGCGCGGGTGCTCGTCGCGGACGGCCGGACGGTCCTGCTCGGCGCGGCCGACACCTTCCGCGCCGCGGCCGTCGAGCAGCTCGCCACCTGGGGCAGCCGGGTGGGCGCCGAGGTGGTGCGCGGCAAGGAAGGCGCCGACCCGGCGAGCGTGGCGTTCGAGGCGGTCAGCCGCGGTAGCGACACGGCCGTGGACGCGGTGCTGGTCGACACGGCCGGCCGCCTGCACACCAAGACGGGCCTGATGGACGAGCTGGGCAAGGTCAAGCGCGTCGTGGAGAAGAAGGCCCAGGTCGACGAGGTCCTGCTGGTGCTGGACGCGACGACGGGCCAGAACGGCCTGACCCAGGCGCGGGTGTTCTCCGACGTGGTGGACGTGACGGGCATCGTGCTCACCAAGCTCGACGGCACGGCCAAGGGCGGCATCGTCTTCCAGGTCCAGCGGGAACTGGGTGTCCCGGTGAAGCTGGTGGGCCTCGGCGAAGGCCCGGACGACCTGGCCCCCTTCGAGCCGGGAGCGTTCGTGGACGCCCTCCTCGGCTGAGACCTCCCGAGAACAGCCCCCGCGCCCCAGCGCGGGGGCTGTTCGTTCGTCCCCGAAACCCAATTGATCAGACAGCACGGGAATTTGTCTGACGACTGATGTCTGACCTATGGTTCCGCCCGGAGGTGTTGGCATGCGGGTCGTCGGGCAACGGTCTTCTGTGGACGAGGTCATCGCCGCGCTCAACGAGCAGCTCGCCGGAGGGGCCTGGGCTCCCGGTGAGCGGATTCCGACCGAGCTGGAGCTGGTCGCCGAGCTGGGGGTCAGCCGGACCGTCGTCCGGGAGGCCGTGCGGGCGCTCGTGCACCTCGGGCGGCTGGAGTCCCGGCAGGGCGCCGGGACGTTCGTCGTGTCCACCGCCGATCCGGCGCCGATGCTGCGGCAGTTGCGGCTCGCCGGGGTCCGGGACGTCTTCGAGGTGCAGCTCGCCTACGACGTGCAGGCCGCCCGGCTGGCCGCGATGCGTCGCGACGACACCGACATCCAGCGGCTGCGCGAGCTGCTCGACCTCCGCGACCGCGCGGACTCGCCCGAGAGCTTCGCCGCCGCCGACGTCGACTTCCACGCCGCGGTCGTGGCGGCGGCGCGCAACCCGGTGCTCTCGGAGATGTACCGCTACCTCAGCGAACGTCTCCAGGAGAGCCTGGAAACGGTCCGCGCGGATGCCGCGCTGTCCGAAGGCGGGCCGGTCACCCACCGGGCGCTGCTGGAGGCCATCGTCGACGGTGACCCGGAGGCCGCCGCGGCGGCCGCGCATGCCGTGATCAAGCCGAGCCTGACGTCCCTCGGGGGCGTTCTCGACGAGAGGGGAAACGCGCAGTGAGCACCCGAGTCCAGCAGGCACCGGCGTCCCCGGTGGGCACCGCCGTGGCCGCCACCCTGGTGCTGGTCGTGCTGGTGGCGCTGGCGCTGCGGCCGCCGTTCACCGCGGTCGCGCCGCTGCTGGAGCAGATCCAGCAGGACCTGGGCGTGTCGAACACCTTCGGCGGCGTGCTGACGACGCTGCCCGTGGTGTGCCTGGGGGTGTTCGCGTTCGTCGCGCCGAAGCTCCGGCAGCGCTTCGGCGACGAGAAGGTGCTGGTCGGCTGCCTGATCGTGCTGCTGATCGGCAATTCGCTGCGCGCGCTGGGGTCGATCTGGACGCTGCTGGCCGGGACCGTCGTGGTCGGCGCCGGGATCGCGGTGGCGAACGTGGCGCTGCCGGGCCTGATCAAGCGGGACTTCCCGCACAAGGTGCCGGTGATCACGGCGGTCTACACGATGTGCCTGACGCTGGGCGGCGCGATCGCGGCGAGCGTGGTCGTGCCGCTGGGCGCCGCGCTGTCGTCCGCCTGGCGCGCTCCGCTCGGGCTCCTCGCGGTTCCCGTCCTGCTGGCCATGGTGATCAGCCTCTTCGCGCTGCGGCGCAGCTCCGGCGCGCCGCCGCAGCCGTCCAGTGGTGGCCGGTTGTGGCGGAACCCGCTGGCCTGGCAGGTCACCGTCTTCATGGGCGTGCAGTCGGCGATGGCCTACGTCACGTTCGGCTGGTTGCCGACGATGCTGCAGAGCCGGGGCATGAGTGCCGGGCTCGCCGGCCTGGCGCTGGGCATCCAGGCCGCGGTGCAGGCTGTCGGCTCGATGAGCGTGCCCGTGCTGTGCCACCGGCTCCGCGACCAGCGCCTGATCGCCGTGGTGCTGGCGGTGCTGCTCATGCTCGGCTTCACCGGGATCCTCGTCGGCCCGACCGCCGGGCTGTGGCCGTCGGTGGTCGTGCTCGGCCTGGCGCAGGGCGCGGCGTTCGGCTTGGCGCTGACGCTGTTCGGGCTGCGCTCGCCGGACAGCGACACCACGACGGCGCTGTCCGGGATGGCGCAGGGCGGCGGGTACCTCATCGCCGCGGCCGGCCCGCTGCTGATCGGGCTGCTGCACGACGTGACCGGCGGCTGGATCGCGCCGCTGGTGCTGCTGCTGGGCTTCTCGACGATCTGGCTCTGCATGGGCCTGCTGGCCGGGCGGCCCGTCCAGGTGCCTTCGGTGATCGACGGCGAAACGCGGCGGTGACCTCACAACACCGATGTAACCGGCGGTGAGCAGGATTTCACGGCCGCGTAACAGCGGAACGGGCCGCCGGAAACAGGCATTCCTCAGGATGCGGGCCAACTCGGTCGCATCGGGAGGCAATGTGAATTCAGGCGACACCGCATGGGTGCTCATGAGCGCGGCGTTGGTCCTGCTCATGACCCCGGGTCTGGCGTTCTTCTACGGCGGCATGGTGCGCTCCCGCGGCGTGCTCAACATGTTGATGATGAGCCTCGGCAGCATCGGCGTGGTGGGCGTGCTGTGGGTGCTCATCGGCTACTCAACCGCGTTCGGCTCCGACATCGGCGGGGTCGGCCTGCTCGGCAACCCGGCCGAGTTCTTCGGCCTGAGCTCGCTGCTCGGCGAGGACCAGGTCTCCGGCAGCATCCCGACGCTGGCGTTCGTCGGCTTCCAGGCGATGTTCGCGATCATCACCGTGGCGCTGATCTCCGGCGCGATCGCCGACCGGGCCCGCTTCGGCCCGTGGCTGCTGTTCGCCGGGTTGTGGGCCGTGGTGGTGTACTTCCCGGTCGCGCACTGGGTGTTCGCCTTCGACACCGAGGACGACGCGGGCAACGTGACCGCCGTCGGCGGCTGGATCGCCAACCGGCTCGCCGCGATCGACTTCGCCGGCGGCACCGCGGTGCACATCAACGCGGGCGCCGCCGCGCTGGCCCTGGTGCTGGTGCTCGGCAAGCGCAAGGGCTGGCCGAAGGACCCGGGCAAGCCGCACAACCTGCCGTTCGTGGTGCTCGGTGCGGGCCTGCTGTGGTTCGGCTGGTTCGGGTTCAACGCCGGTTCGGCGCTGGCGGCCAACACCACCGCCGCGGTCACGCTGGTGAACACCCTGGTGGCGACCAGCGCCGCGATGCTCGGCTGGCTGCTCGTCGAGCGCATCCGCGACGGCCACGCGACCACGCTCGGCGCCGCGTCCGGCATCGTCGCGGGCCTCGTGGCGATCACCCCGGCCTGCTCCTCGGTGACGCCGCTGGGCGCGATCGCGGTCGGCGCGATCACCGGCGCGGTGTGCGCGCTCGCGGTGAGCCTGAAGTACCGGTTCGGCTACGACGACTCGCTGGACGTCGTCGGCGTGCACCTGGTCGGCGGCCTGCTGGGCACGCTGCTGATCGGCCTGTTCGCCTCGTCGGCCGCCCCGGCCGGGGTGGACGGCCTGTTCTACGGCGGCGGGCTCGACCAGTTGTGGCGGCAGGCGGTCGGCGCGGTCGCGGTGCTCGCCTACTCCTTCGTGCTCAGCCTGGTGCTGGCGCTGCTGGTCAAGGCGGTCGTAGGGTTCCGGCTGAGCGCCGAGGACGAGGCCGTGGGCATCGACGAGACCGAGCACGCCGAGACCGCGTACCACTTCGGCGACGACCGCTCCGCGCGACGCCGGTCCGCGGCGCCTGCCGACGAGGTCGAACGCAAGCTGGAGGGCAGCCGCGCATGAAGTTGGTGACCGCGATCGTCCAACCGTCCAAGTTGGACGACCTGAAGGAGGCGCTCGGTCGGCTCGGGGTGCTGGGCATGACCGTCAGCGAGGCGCAGGGCTACGGGCGCCAGAAGGGCCACACGGAGGTCTACCGGGGCGCCGAGTACGCCGTGGACTTCATCGAGAAGCTGCGCGTCGAGGTCCTCGTCGACGACTCCGATGTGGACAAGGCCGTGGACGGGATCGTGACCGCCGCGCGCACCGGCCGGGTCGGCGACGGCAAGGTCTGGGTCACCTCGGTGGAAACCGTGGTCCGGGTGCGCACCGGGGAGACCGGGGTCGAGGCGATCTGATCCCGCTGCCCGACCGAGCCGGAGGGCGCCGCCGATCGATCGGATCGGCGGCGCTCTCCGCGTTTTGCCTGGTCAGGCCCCGTGAGCGGTTCGGGGTGCTATGGCGCCCCAAAACGCGCACGGGCCCTGACGTGCACGAACGGCCTGAGTGGATTTCGCCGGACCACTCGGTGGCGAGTGCGTAACACTACGCAGCCGTACTCAGGGGGCTTCACGGTCTCGCCGGGCCCGCTCGGACGGCAGACTCCTAAGTGCGACGCGGCGACAAGGGGGAACCGGAGGGGGCCCCGCCCGTACTGGGGGTCGGGCGGGAAACACCGGGCTTCGCGTTCGCGACGGGGGAGCCGCGTGGGTGGCCGGGGGGACACGGTCGCCCACGCGGATCGGGTGCGGTATCTCGTGGCGCCCCAGGGGGATGGTGGGGAAGGCGGTTCGTTCGGGGGGAGCGAGCCGCCTTCCGCTTTTGTGTTCGGTGGCGTTGCGCACTCGGCCCGTCCGCCAAGATCGATCACGCGTAACCTGGACGCCGTCGTGGACATATCGGACGTACTCCCCTCGGCCACCAGCCCGCCGCCGACGGTGCGCATCAGGCGGCGTTCGCTCGTCGTCCTGGCCGGCCTGCCAGGCGCGGGCAAGAGCACGGTGCTCGGAAAGCTCCGCGGTGGCGCGGACATCTCGACGCTGGACTCCGACCAGGTTCGCGCCGTCCTGCGCAAGGTCCTGCCGAGCCGCCTGCCCTACCGCTACTACCGCCCGCTGGTGCACCTGGTGCACCGCAGCCGCATCGCCTGGCGGTGCGCGCGCACGTCCGGGCCGGTCGTCGCGCACGAGCCCGCGACCCGCGCCACCACCCGCGCGTTGCTGCTGACCTTCGCCTGGCTCACCGGGCGGCAGCGGGTGCTGGTGTGGCTGCACGTGGACCCGCGCGAGGCGCTGGCCGGGCAGCGGGCACGCGGGCGGCTGATCCGGCCCGGATCGTTCCTCCGGCACGTGCACCGGGCCGACCGGATGCACCAGCAGCTGCGCGACGGCGCGACCCCGCGGGGCTGGCACCGGGTGCACCTGTTCACCCGGAACCAGGTCGCCGACGGCCTCCGGCTGGACGTCGTAGCGTGACTTGCGTCCCGTTGTGCCGGGCCACCGCCCCGCTCGCCGATGGCGATCGCTAGGCTGGATGTTCGGCGCAGCGGCAGGATGCCGCGGCGCCAGGCTGAGAATGATCGAGCTGCGGGTGACTGGCAACAGGGTGTGCGTCCAGCTGAGCGCGCGGTTCGAAATGCGCAAGCGGCGCCCCGCGGCGATCTAGGGCTCACGAGCCGACGCCTCGCCGATCACCCCGGACCCCGGGCGGGTAGTTGCAGGGCCGTTTCCGCAGACCATCAGCCCCCTGCCGAGTCCACCGAGGAGATCCGCTTCCAGCATGTCGACATTCGACGAACTTGACCTTGACCCGCGCGTCCGCCAGACGCTCACCGAGATCGGCTACGAGACCCCGTCGCCGATCCAGGAGAAGACCATCCCGCTGCTGCTGGAGGGTCGCGACGTGCTGGGCCTGGCCCAGACCGGTACCGGCAAGACCGCCGCGTTCGCCCTGCCGATCCTGTCCCGCCTCGACCTCGACGCCACCGGCCCGCAGGCCCTGGTGCTCGCGCCCACCCGCGAGCTGGCGATCCAGGTCTCCGAGGCGTTCCAGCGCTACGCCGCGCACATCCCCGGCTTCCACGTGCTGCCGATCTACGGCGGCACCAGCTACGGCCCGCAGCTCGCCGGCCTGCGCCGCGGCGCGCACGTCATCGTCGGCACCCCCGGCCGGTTGATCGACCACCTGGAGAAGGGCTCGCTCGACCTGACCGGGCTCAAGAACCTGGTGCTCGACGAGGCCGACGAGATGCTGCGGATGGGCTTCATCGAGGACGTGGAGAAGATCCTGCAGTCCGTGCCGGCCAGCCGGCAGGTGGCGCTGTTCTCCGCGACCATGCCCGGCGCGATCCGCAAGATCAGCCAGAACTACCTCAACGAGCCGGTCGAGATCTCGGTCAAGACCAAGACCAGCACCGCGACCAACATCAACCAGCGGCACGTCCCGGTGCGCGCGGCGAGCAAGCTGGACGCGCTGACCCGGATCCTCGAGGTCGAGTCGTTCGACGCGATGATCGTGTTCGTCCGCACCAAGCAGCTGACCGAGGAACTCGCCGAGAAGCTGCAGGCCCGCGGCTTCAGCGCGGCGGCGATCAACGGCGACATCGCGCAGGCGCAGCGCGAGCGCACCATCGGTCACCTCCGGGACGGCAAGATCGACATCCTGGTGGCCACCGACGTCGCCGCCCGCGGTCTCGACGTCGAGCGCATCTCGCACGTGCTCAACTACGACATCCCGCACGACACCGAGTCCTACGTGCACCGCGTCGGCCGCACCGGCCGGGCCGGGCGCAGCGGGGAGGCGATCCTGTTCGTCTCGCCGCGCGAGCGGCACCTGCTGCGGTCGATCGAGCGGGCCACCCGCCAGCAGATCCAGCAGATGGAGCTGCCCACCATCGACGCGGTCAACGACCGCCGGCTGGCCAAGTTCGCGCAGAGCATCACCGACATCCTCGCCAAGGGCGGCCTGGAGGTCTTCCAGGAGCTGGTGGCGGAGTACGAGCGGACCCACGACGTGCCGGCCGTGGAGATCGCCGCCGCGCTGGCCGCCATGGCCCAGGGCGACCGGCCGCTGCTGCTGGACCCGGAGCCCGTCGAGCCGCCGGCCCGCCGCGACGGCTCGTCGTTCCACCCGGCCAACTCGGACACCGAGACCTACCGGGTCGAGGTCGGCCGCCGCAACCGGGTCACCCCGCGGGCCCTGGTCGGGGCGCTGGCCAACGAGGGCGGCCTGCCCAGCAAGCACATCGGGCACATCGACATCCGCAACGAGCACACCCTGATCGAACTGCCCGCCGACCTGCCGGACGAGCTGCTCAGCAAGCTGCGCAACACGCAGGTGGCCGGGCGGGGTCTGCGGATCAGCCGCGCCGACGGCGAGTTCATCAACCGCCGCCCGCGCCGCCCCGGCCGGGACGGTGCCCGCGACCGCGACCGCGACAAGCCGCGCCCGCACCGCAAGGGCCAGCGTTCGCCGCAGCCCCGCGCGACGGGCAAGCGCCGCGAGGACTACTCGCACAGCTGAGCGGAAGGGTGGCCGGTTTCCCGGGAAACCGGCCACCCCACCGGGTGACGGCGCCGCCGGGTTCGCGGCCCTCGATCACGCTGGGTTCCCGCACCTGGCGGCAGGTCACCCGGTGGCCGCGCCATTTCTCGTGAAATTGCGCTTCCTAGCCCACGCCGGGCCGGTGACCCGGCCGGTTACCCTCGCATAGGTACCCAGGTACATCCCTCGACTCTGGAGCCCGTGAACCCGTGTTCGACACTCTCTCCGACCGGCTCACCTCGGTCCTGACGAACCTGCGCGGCAAGGGGCGGCTGTCCGACGCGGACATCGACGCCACCGCGCGGGAGATCCGCATCGCCCTGCTCGAAGCCGACGTGGCGCTTCCCGTGGTGCGCAACTTCATCAAGGGTGTCAAGGAGCGCGCCAAGGGTGCCGAGGTCTCGCAGGCGCTGAACCCGGCCCAGCAGGTCATCAAGATCGTCAACGAGGAGCTCGTCACCGTCCTCGGCGGCGAGACCCGGCGGCTGGAGCTCGCGAAGACGCCGCCGACCGTGATCATGCTGGCCGGTCTGCAGGGTTCCGGTAAGACGACGCTGGCCGGCAAGCTCGCCAAGTGGCTCGCGGGGCAGGGCCACACGCCGCTGCTGGTGGCCTGCGACCTGCAGCGCCCGAACGCGGTGAACCAGCTGCAGGTGGTCGGGGAGCGCGCCGGGGTGCCGGTGTACGCGCCGGAGCCCGGCAACGGCGTCGGCGACCCGGTCGAGGTGTCCCGCCGCAGCATCGACGAGGCCCGCCGGGCGCAGCACGACATCGTCATCGTTGACACCGCCGGCCGGCTGGGCATCGACGAAGAGATGATGAAGCAGGCCGCCGACATCCGGGACGCGATCACCCCGGACGAGACCCTGTTCGTGCTGGACGCGATGATCGGCCAGGACGCGGTGAACACCGCGCAGGCCTTCCGCGACGGCGTCGGGTTCTCCGGTGTGGTGCTGACCAAGCTCGACGGTGACGCCCGCGGTGGTGCCGCGCTGTCGGTCCGCGAGGTCACCGGCCAGCCGATCATGTTCGCCTCCAGCGGCGAGAAGCTGGAGGACTTCGACGTCTTCCACCCGGACCGGATGGCCAACCGGATCCTGGGCATGGGCGACCTGCTCACCCTCATCGAGCAGGCCGAGCAGGCCTTCGACCAGGAACAGGCCGAGCAGGCCGCGGCGAAGCTCGGCACCGGCCAGCTGACCCTGGAGGACTTCCTGGAGCAGATGCAGGCGGTCCGCCGGATGGGCCCGCTGCAGAACCTGCTGGGCATGCTGCCGGGCGCGGGCCAGATGAAGGAGCAGCTGGCCAACTTCGACGAGAAGAGCCTGGACCGCATCCAGGCGATCATCCGCGGCATGACGCCCGCCGAGCGGGCCGACCCGAAGATCATCAACGCGTCCCGCCGCCAGCGCATCGCGCGCGGCTCCGGCGTGGCCATCAGCGAGATCAACGACCTGGTCAACCGGTTCTTCGAAGCCCGCAAGATGATGCAGCAGATGGCGGGCGGCTTCGGCTTCGGCGGTGGCGGGGGCAGCAAGAACCGCAAGGGCAAGAAGGGGAAGAAGGGCAAGAAGGGGCGCGGCCCGACGCAGCCCAAGGGCATGCGCGGCCTGCCCGGTGGTTTCCCCGGCCTGCCGCCGGGCGGCATGGGCATGCCGGGCGCGAGCCCGGACCTGTCCAAGCTGGAGGGCGGCATGAACGACCTGCCCGCCGGTTTCGACCCGTCGAAGCTGAACTTCGGCAAGAAGAAGTGACCGCCCTGCACCTCCGCGCCGTCGTGCTGCCCGACGGCGCGCAGCGGGAGCTGTGGGTGCAGGACGGCCGGATCAGCCTGGACCCGGTGCCCGGCGCCGAGACCGTGTTCGACGGCGGCTTCGTGCTGCCCGGCCTGGTCGACGCGCACTGCCACGTCGGCATCGGCCCCCAAGGGCCGGTGGAGCTCGACGAGGCCGTGGCGCAGGCGGAGGCCGACCGCGATGCGGGCACGCTGCTGATCCGCGACTGCGGTGCCCCGGTCGACACCCGGCCGCTGCAGGACCGCGAGGACCTGCCCAGGATCATCCGGGCCGGGAAGCACCTGGCGCGCCCCAAGCGCTACATCCCGTACCTGGCCGATCAGCTGGAGCACGAGGAGCAGCTGCCCGCGGCGGTCGCCGAGCAGGTCGCGTACGGCGACGGGTGGATCAAGCTCGTCGGCGACTGGATCGACCGGTCGGTGGGCGACCTCGCGCCGCTGTGGAGCGACGAGGTGCTGGCCGAGGCGATCTCGACGGCGCACCGGCTGGGCGCCCGGGTCACCGCGCACGTGTTCGGCGAGGACGCGCTGCCCGGCCTGATCAACGCCGGGATCGACTGCATCGAGCACGGCACCGGGCTCACCGACGACACGATCGAACTGATGGCCCGCAACGGCACGGCGCTCGTCCCAACGCTGATCAACATCGAGAACTTCCCGTCGTTCGCGTCGGCCGCGACGAAGTACCCGGCCTACGCGGCGCACATGACCGACCTCTACGCGCGGGCCGACCGGACGGTCGCGAAGGCGATCGAGGCGGGCATCCCGGTGTACGCGGGAACCGACGCCGGCGGCGGCATCGCGCACGGCCTGCTGGCCGACGAGGTGCGCGCGCTGCACCGGGTCGGGATGTCCACCGAGCAGGCGCTCGGCGCGGCGTCGTGGGCCGCGCGCGAGTGGCTGGGCTGGTCCGGGCTGCAGCACGGTGCCGCGGCCGACCTGGTCTGCTACGACGCGGACCCGCGCAAGGATCTGTCGGTCCTGGACCAACCGACGCGGATCGTCCTGCGCGGCAACGTCGTCGGCTGATTCCCCGCCGCGGCTCCCCGAGTGATCTTCCTCGCGCGAAGTCGCAGGTCGTGGCGCCGGAGACGACGTGAGCTCCTGGTGGATGCTTAGGGTGAGCCCGGCAGAGGGGAGCGCAGCGTGGGGGAACAGCCCGAGCGGGAGCCGCGGGAGTTCCCGAAGCACCCCGGGGAACCGATGCGCCCGGTGGAGGACACCACCGACGCCGACCTGCACCCCCGCTTCTGGGAGGCGCAGCTGGAGGCGGCGCGCCGCGGCTCGCTGGCCTGGGGGTTCGCGGCGTTCTTCATCGGCTACGGCGGCTACTACCTGACCGTGCTGATCCTCAACGCCGCCAGGCCGTCCCGGGCCGGCGGTTTCGATCCGACGACGCCGCCCAACACCGGCCCGCTGCTGTTGCTGGCCTTCGCCCCGAACATCCTGCTCGGCCTGGTGCCCGCGGTGTTCTCCTGGTGGCGGGGCAGGGGACTGCGCTCGGATTTCGGCATCCTGCCGAAGCGCCGCGACTTCAAGGTGGGCCTGGCCTGCGGGGGCATCGCGCTGTTCGGCTCCTGGGCGCTGACGCTGGTGATCATCGCCATCTCCGGCCCGCCCCCGGAAACCGACCTGGCGCGGTTGATGCAGGGCGAGCGGACCGTCTGGCTGTTCGTGTTCGCGCTGTTCGCCTTCCTCGGGGCGCCGCTGACCGAGGAACTGCTGATGCGCGGCGCGCTCTGGGGCGCTCTGGAGCACTACCGCATCCCGCGGTACGCGATCCTGGTGCTGACCGCCTTGATCTTCGCCCTGATTCACCAGGAGGTGTGGCGCACACCGGTGTTGTTCTTCGGTGGCCTCGCGATCGGCGCGGCGCGGATGATCACCGGCCGGGTGGCTGCGAGCATGATCGCGCACGCGACGAACAACTTCCTGCCCGCACTGCTGCTGTTCGCCATCGCCGGATGAATATCGCTGCCGTTCGCCGCACCGCCGGGGGTAACCTGGCGGCTTCGCCGGCGTCCGCACGCCGACACGGCCAGGCCGATGGCCGCCGACCGGCACCACGGAGGCGCCCATGAACACCCCGAACCAGTCGGATCCCGCCGCGAACGCGCCGCTCGAGCCCGCCGGGCCCGAGGCCGCACCGACCCGGACCCACCGCTGGGGGCTCGGCGCGTTCTTCTTCGCGCAGGCGATCTTCGTGCTGGTCTCGGTGACGCTCGCGGCCGCGCTGGGCAGCCCGGACGGCATGGCGCTGGTCCTGATGCTGGTGCTGCCGACCGTGCTCGCCGGGACGGTGGCCGTCCTGATCACCGTCGTGCGCGGCAACGGCCCGCGACTGGACTTCGGCCTCGAATGGCGCTGGTCGGACGTCACCACCGGGCTGGCCATCGGCGGCATCGGCCTGGTCACGACGACCATCGCCACGATGCTGTGGGCGCAGTGGATGGGGCCGGACGCGCAGTCCACGGTGAGCGGCCTGCTCGACGGGGTGCAGCTGCCCCCGGCGCTGGCGGTGGTGATCTTCCTGCACGTCTGGCTGGTCGCGCCGCTGTGCGAGGAGCTGCTCTACCGCGGGCTGCTCTGGGGCGCGATGGAACGGCTGCGGTGGAGCCAGCTGAACGTGTTCGTGCTCAGCACGGCCGTCTTCGCCATCGGCCACCTGGAGCCGGAGCGCACCGCGTTGCTGCTGGTCATCGCGATCCCGATCGGCGTCGCCCGGATGGTCACCGGGCGGCTGACGGCGAGCGTGGTCGCGCACCAGGTGAACAACTTCCTGCCCGCGCTCGGCCTCCTGCTGCTCTCGCTGGGTCTGCTCCCGGCCTAGCGCGACGGCCGCCGGACGGGTCCGGGGTCATGGCGGCGGCGGTATCTGGCACAATGGGATGCTGTTCGCCGCGAGGGGTCCCTCTCACCGCTTGTGGCCGCTTTTGACTAAGAGCATTCCACTCCGCTGCCCCACGCGGCTTGGCATGCTCAACCGGAGCACCAACGAGAGTCTGAGGAGCACCAGCACCCGTGGCTGTGAAGATCAAGCTCGCGCGGATCGGCAAGATCCGCGAGCCGCACTACCGCATCGTCGTTGCCGACGCCCGCACCCGCCGCAACGGCCGGGCCATCGAGACGATCGGGCAGTACCACCCGAAGCAGAACCCGAGCGGCATCATCGTCAACTCGGAGCGGGTGCAGTACTGGCTGGGTGTCGGCGCGCAGCCGACCGAGCCGGTGCAGAACATCCTGGAGATCACCGGCGACTGGCAGAAGTTCAAGGGCCTGCCGGGCGCCGAGGGTCGGCTGAAGGTCGCCGAGCCGAAGCCGAGCAAGCAGGAGTTGTTCGAGGCCGCACTGGCCGCCGCCGGCGAGGAGCCCACCACCGAGGCCACCACCCCGAAGAAGAAGGGTGCGAAGAAGGCCGAGGACAAGGCTGAAGAGCAGAAGTCCGAGGAAGGTCAGGCGTGACGGTCCTCGCGGACGCGCTTGAACACCTGGTGCGCGGCATCGTCGACAACCCCGACGATGTCCGCGTCCAGCTGCTCACGACCCGACGCGGTCGCACCCTCGAGGTGCACGTGAACCCGGATGACCTGGGCAAGGTCATCGGTCGCGGTGGTCGCACCGCGACCGCGCTGCGGACCGTGATGTCCGGCATCGGCGGCCGCGGCATCCGGGTCGACGTGGTCGACACCGACCGCTGAGCACGAACATGAGCGAGCCCGAGCTGCAAACCCTGGCCGTCGGCCGCATCGTGCGGCCGCACGGCGTGCGGGGGGAGCTTGTCGTCGAGGTGCTCACCGACAGCCCGGAGCTGCGCTTCGCTCCCGGCTCGGTGCTCGGGATGCAGCGTCGCGGGGTGGTCCGCGCGCAGAACCTGACGGTGACAGCCGCCCGGCAGCACGCCGGGCGGCTGCTCGTGCGTGCGGAGGGCGTCGAAGGCCGGGAGGCCGCCGAGGACCTGCGCGGTGTGCTGCTGACCGTCAGCTCCGACGCCCTCGAACCGACCGACGACCCGGACGAGTTCCACGACCACGAGCTGATCGGCCTGCGGGTCGAGCGGGTCTCCGGTGAAGAGGTGGGCGAGGTGCGGGAAGTCCTGCACACGCCGGCCGGTGAGCTGCTGTCCGTGCGCACCGCCGACGGCCGCGAGGTCCTGGTGCCGTTCGTCGCCGAGATCGTCCCCGAGGTCGATCTCGCCGCCGGTCGACTCGTCGTGGATCCGCCGGAGGGCCTGCTCGAAGCCGAGTGACGCCGGACCGGCAACAGCAAGATCAAACCGCCCCCGCCGCCGGAGCGGGGGTTTTCCTTTTCCGAGGGCCACATGCGCATCGACGTCATCACGATCTTCCCCGACTACCTGGCGCCGCTGCGGGAAGCGCTGCTCGGCAAGGCCATCGAGCGCGAGCGGATCGCGGTCGGCGTGCACGACCTGCGGGACTGGACGCACGACGTGCACCGGGCGGTCGATGACAGCCCGTACGGCGGCGGCCCCGGCATGGTGATGAAGCCGGACGTCTGGGGCGAGGCGCTGGACGGCGTTTGCGGCGCCGCTGCGGGTTCCGCCGACTCCACCGCCCCGGTGCCCCGGCTGATCGTGCCGACCCCGGCCGGGCGGCCGTTCGACCAGCGCACCGCGATCCGCTGGTCCGCCGAGCCCTGGTTGGTGTTCGCCTGCGGCCGCTACGAGGGAATCGACCAGCGGGTGATCGACGACGCCGCCACCCGGATGCCGGTGGAGGAGGTGTCCATCGGCGACTACGTGCTGGTCGGTGGCGAGGTTGCCGCGCTGGTCATGATCGAGGCGGTGGCCCGCCTGCTGCCCGGGGTGCTGGGCAACCCGCTGTCGGCCGAGCAGGACTCGTTCTCCGACGGGCTGCTGGAAGGCCCCTGCTACACCCGCCCCGAGGTGTGGCGCGGGCACGCGGTGCCGGACGTGCTGCGCTCCGGCAACCACGCCGCGATCGCCCGCTGGCGCCGCGATCAGGCGCTGGCCAGGACCTACCTGCGGCGCCCGGAACTGCTGGCCGAGCTGCCGGAGGGGACCCTGAACGCGGCCGACCGAGCGCAACTCGATAAACTGCGGGAGTCGGAGCATTCCGACGAGTCCCGGGATGCCGGAGACGCGCAGCGCTGACCCCGCGTCGGCGGGGGCGGTTCAGACGCCGAAATGCGGATCTGGCACACTGGAACGGTTGATGCAGCCGAATGACGAGTTCGGCGGGCTCACATGCAAGTTCACCCCGTGTCAGGCGGTGCCCACCAGTAGGTCGGGTCATCGACGTTGGAGAACACGGGTGCCTTCGACACGGATGAGGACGGACCACCGATGAACACCCTGGACGCGCTGGACGCCCAGTCGTTGCGTTCCGACATTCCGGCCTTCCGGCCTGGCGACACGCTGAAGGTCCACGTCCGCGTCATCGAGGGTTCGCGCGAGCGGATCCAGGTCTTCCAGGGCGTGGTCATCCGCCGCCACGGCGATGGCATCCGGGAGACCTTCACCGTGCGCAAGATTTCCTTCGGTGTCGGTGTGGAGCGGACGTTCCCGGTGCACACCCCGAACATCGCGCAGATCGAGGTCGCGGCGCGTGGTGACGTTCGGCGGGCGAAGCTGTACTACCTGCGCGAGCTGCGCGGCAAGAAGGCGAAGATCAAGGAGAAGCGCGAGACCGCGCCGGCTTCCTGATCGAAAGCCACTCGGAACCACGACAACGGCCCAGGTGCACGCACCTGGGCCGTTTCGCGTGTCCGGACGCGCTCGTTTTGCCCGGTGGCCGGGGGAACCGGGCGTTCCACCTTTGAGTGATCGCAGGGGGTGTTGTGCCCCACCGCGGTGCCGACGCGAATCGGATGTACCGGAAAAGAGCACGTCACAGAGGCGCCGCGAAGCGGTGGAACTGGCCACCGGAGCCGGGGGAGCGCGACGGCGCCCACCGCGGTTCCAGTAGCCTGGCCGGGTGGCCGACGTCATGCGCAGCGGATCAGCGGAAGACCCCCAGGGTGCGGAGCACTCCAGCGGTGCCCCGGACGTGCCGGGTGGCGCTTCCCGCCGCCGCAAGCCCAAGGACAAGAAGAAGGGCTCGTTCTGGCGCGAGCTGCCGATCCTGATCGTCACCGCACTCGTGCTGACGGTGCTCATCCAGGCCTTCCTGGCCAGGGTGTACGTGATCCCGTCGCAGTCGATGGAGCAGACCCTGCACGGGTGCACCGGCTGCAACAACGACCGGGTGCTGGTGGACAAGATCACCTACCGGTTCGGCGATCCGGAGCCGGGCGACGTCGTGGTGTTCCGCGGCCCGCAGCCCTGGGTGCAGAACGAGTTCGAGGCGGACGAGCCGTCCAACCCCGTCGTCGGCTTCTTCCAGGGCGTGGCGTCGCTGCTGGGCTTCGGCGCCCCGGACGAGAAGGACTTCGTCAAGCGGGTGGTCGCCGTCGGCGGTCAGACGGTGGAGTGCTGCGACGCGCAGAACCGGGTGCTGGTCGACGGCAAGCCGCTCAACGAGCCGTACCTGTACTGGGAGCCCGGCCGCGGGGTCGGCCAGGACGAGTTCAAGGCCGTGACGGTCCCGCCGGGGCACCTGTGGGTGATGGGCGACAACCGCAACGACTCAGCGGACTCGCGGGTGCAGGGCGGTGGCGGCACCAACGGTGCGGTGCCGGTCGACAACGTGATCGGCAAGGCTCAGCTGATCGTCCTGCCGCCGACCCGCTGGCAGAGCATCCCGGAGCCGAACCCGCAGACCACCGCGCTGGGCGCGCCCGCCTGGCAGACCGGGGTGCCGTTGGGCGTCGGTTTCGCCGCGGCGTTCCCGACGCTCTGGCTGGGTCGTAGGCTCGTCGGTGTGGTGAAACAGCGACGGTCATCGGAGTGACGTCGACGTGACGGTGGCGGCGTTCCGGCCGCCGAGGTCGGTGATCCGGCGCAGCAGCGGTAATTGGGCCCTTCAGAGCGCGTTGGACCGCCGCGGCCTCGGGCCGGTGGCAGGTGTGGACGAGGCCGGGCGCGGTGCGTGCGCCGGCCCGCTCGTGGTGGCGGCGTGCGCGCTCCGCCCGGGCGACGCGCGGCGGTTCGACGGGCTGACGGACTCGAAGGTGCTCTCGGAGGCCGACCGGGAGCGCCTGTACGGCCGCATCACCGAGCGTGCCCTGAGCTGGTCGACCATCGTGATCTCGGCCGAGGACGTCGATGCGCTCGGCATCCACGTGGCGAATCTGGAGGGCATGCGGCGGGCGGTCGCGCAGCTGACCCCGCACCCCGGCTACGTGCTGACCGACGGCTTCCGGGTGTCGGGGCTCGCGACGCCCAGCGTGGCCGTCGTGAAGGGCGACCTGGTCGCGGCCTGCGTGGCCGCGGCGTCGGTGCTGGCGAAGGTGACCCGGGACCGGATGATGACCGCGCAGCTGCACACCGAGTTCCCGGACTACGGGTTCGACGAGCACAAGGGGTACAGCACGCCGGTGCACTCGGCCCGGCTGAAGCAGTTCGGCCCCTGCGTCGAGCACCGGTGGTCCTATGCGAACGTGGTGGCAGCGGCGCAGCGGCACGGGATGCGCTCGCCGCGAACCGTGACGAGCAAGCCCGGGTTGTTCGATGCTTCCGACAGGGATGTGGTGGACAATGAGGCGTTGTAGTCCGAACGGCAATGCAGAAGGGCTCGCACAGCGATGAGCGCCGAGGATCTCGAGAAGTACGAGACCGAGATGGAGCTGCAGCTCTACAAGGAGTACCGCGACATCGTCGGGCAGTTCACCTATGTCGTGGAGACGGAGCGGCGCTTCTACCTGGCCAACGCGGTGGACGTGCAGGTGCGCAACTCCGACTCGGAGGTCTACTTCGAGGTGGCGATGTCGGACGCGTGGGTGTGGGACATGTACCGCCCGGCGCGGTTCGTCAAGAACGTGCGGGTGATCACGTTCAAGGACGTCAATGTGGAGGAGCTGGACAAACCGGACCTGCGGCTGCCGGAGAGCGGCCCGTTCGGTTCCTGATCCCGGTCTCGAGGAAGCTCGGGCGGCCCGAAATCCGGCCGCCCGAGCTTTTTCATGCGCGCAGGCCGGTCGGTCGTGGCGGCGCCGCTGATCTTGCAAATTGCGCAGTGGGCAAAGCGTTTTTGGTTCGGAAGTGTGCCGTCCCCACTCGTCGGGGTGAGCCGAGTTGTCCACAGGGGATTGATTAGTCCACAGATTCCGGAATATCACTGGATATCGGCTTCGCTTCCGGGCACGTTGGATTCATCGACGTGCCCGGAACCGTTGGCGCAGTTGGCGAAAATCGCTCACATGCGCCCGGGGATACCGGCACGGGAAACCTGAATCCCGAACCGAGGAGGAAGCCGTGCGCCGGAAGAAGGTCGTGGGCCTGCTGTCGGATGACGACACCAGGGGCCGCAGACACGCGTTGGGAATCGAAGGGGAGCGGCTGGCGGCCGTGCTCCTGGAACGCCGCGGTCTGACCGTGCTGGACCGGAATTGGCAGTGCCCGCAAGGAGAACTCGACATCGTCGCCACCGACGGCAACACGGTGGTGTGCTGCGAGGTCAAGGCCCGTTCCGGCGTCGACTACGGCGGACCGGAGTACGCGCTCGTGCCGGAGAAGATCAACCGGATCAGGAACGCGGCCCGGTCCTGGCTGGCCGCGCGCCGATTGGTGGGTTGCCGGGTGCGGTTCGACGTCGTGTCGGTGCTGTGGCCACCGGGCAAGCGCCCCCGCGTCAAGCATCTCGAGGGGGTGTTCTAGATGGCGCTGCGGAAGACGTGGGCGGTCGCGCTGTTCGGAGTGGACGGCGCGCTCGTCGAGATCGAAGCCGACGTGCGCAAGGGGGGACTGCCATCGGTGCAGCTCCTCGGGCTGCCCGACACGGCCCTGCAGGAATCGAAGAACCGGGTGCGCGCGGCGATCCAGAACTGCAAGGAGGACTGGCCGGCCAGCTGCGTGACGCTGGCGTTGTCCCCGGCCGCGATGCCCAAGACCGGCACGTCGTACGACCTGGCGCTGGCCTGCGCGGTGCTGGCCGGGGCGGAACTGGTCCCGCCACACCGGCTGGCGGGCACGGTGTTGTTCGGCGAGCTGGCCCTGGACGGGCGGATCAGGCCGGTCCGCGGGCTGCTGCCGGCGTTGCTGACGGCGCGACGGGAGGGCATGCGCCGCGCGGTGGTGCCGGCCGGCGGGTTGGCCGAGGCGCATCTCGTGGAGGGCATCGACGTGCTCGGCGCCGACCACCTGCGGGACGTGGTGGCCTGGTTGCGCGACCTCGGCGAGCTCGACCGCCGCCCGCCACCGGACGCCGAGCCGCCTGCCGAGGACGATGCGCCGGACCTCTCCGACGTGCTCGGCCAGCCCGAGGCGAGGTGGGCCCTGGAGGTCGCCGCGGCGGGCGGTCACCATCTGCTGATGGTCGGGCCGCCGGGCACCGGCAAGACGATGCTGGCCAAGCGCCTGAGCGGGCTGCTGCCGAGCCTGACAGTGCCGGAGGCGCTGGAGGTCACCGCGATCCGCTCGATCGCTGGTGACCTGTCCGAGTCGGCGACGCTGATCCGGACGCCGCCGTTCGTCGCGCCGCACCCCTCGCTGTCGATCCCGGCGCTCATCGGCGGCGGCACCGGGTTGGCGAGGCCGGGTGCGGTCAGCAGTGCGCATCGCGGGGTGCTGCTGCTGGACGAGGCCTGCGAGTTGGGTGCGAAGCGGTTGGAGGCGTTGCGCACGGCGCTGGAGGAAGGCGAGGTCCGGCTGGCGCGGCGCGACGGCACGCTGCGCTACCCGGCGCGGTTCCAGCTGGTCCTGGCGACGAACCCGTGCCCGTGCGCGCCGGCTCGGGACCTCGACTGCCAGTGTCCGCCGCAGGTTCGGCGGCGCTACCTCGGCAAGTTGTCCGGGCCCCTGCTGGATCGGGTCGACCTGCGGGTCCGGATGCGCCCGATCACCGCGATGACCGTGCAGGCAGGTGCCGAGCCGGAGGGCAGCGCGGTGGTGCGCAAGCGGGTGGAGAACGCGCGAGCGGCGGCCCGGCAGCGGTGGTCCGCGCACGGGTGGCAAACGAACACGGAGGTGCCGGGGCCGGTGCTGCGGCGCGAGTTCGCGCTGCCCGCGGCGGCAACGGCGTTGCTGGACCGCGGGCTGGAGGTCGGCGCGATCACGGCGCGCGGTGCGGATCGGTGCCTGCGCGTCGCCTGGACGCTGGCCGACCTGGACGGCCGGGATCGACCGGATGCGGAGCACGTGGCTGCGGCCTTGGAGTTCCGGGACAGGAGGGCGGCGTGATGGCTCGATGGGCGTCGATGGGGGAGCGGTCGAAGCGGGAACTGCTGGTAGCCAGGGCCTTCCTGGGCGCCGTCGCCGAACCGCCGGCTCCGGCGCTGGCCAGGTTCGTCACGGAGTACGGCCCTTGCCGCGCGGTCGGCCTGATCCAGCGCGAGAAGGCGCCGGCGGATGTCACGGCGGAGGTCGAGGCGCGGCGGTGGCACGTGTCGGGTGAACAGCTGCTGGTGGCGGCCGAGGCCGCCGGTGTCCGGCTGCTCGTGCCGGAGGCCCCGGAGTGGCCGCGCGAGGCGTTCGACGGCCTGTTCGGGGCGAGATCGGTCGACCTGCCGGGGATCGCCGAGCCGATCGCGTTGTGGGTCCGCGGCAAGGCGGTGCTGGCCGAGGCGGCGGAGCAAGCGGTGGCCATCGTCGGCGCCAGAGCCGCCACCGGCTACGGCGAGCACGTGGCGGCGGAGTTCGGCCACGGGCTGGCGGCGGCGGGGTTCACGGTGGCTTCCGGGGCGGCGTACGGCATCGACGGCGCCGCGCATCGGGGCGCGCTCGCCGCGGGCGGCCTGACGGTGGCGTTCCTCGCCTGCGGCGTCGACGTCGACTACCCGGCCGGGCACGGCAGGTTGCTGCGCGCCATCGCCGAACAGGGCGCCGTCGTGAGCGAGTATCCGCTCGGCACGCCGCCGCGGAAGCACCGCTTCCTGGTGCGCAACAGGCTGATCGCCTCGTTCGGCAGCGCGACGGTGGTGGTCGAGGCGGGCGCGCGCAGCGGCGCCGCCAACACCGCGCACACCGCGGATGCCTTGGGAAGGCCCGTGCTGGCCGTGCCCGGGCCGGTGACCTCGAAGAATTCCGTTGGTTGCCACGGGATGGTGCGGTCCGGTCAGGCCGTGCTGGTCACCCGAACCCAGGAGGTCCTGGAAGCGCTGAGCCCGCTCGGCGCGCAACTGCCGGTGGAAGTCCCCGCCCAGTCGCGCCGGACCGACGCGCTGCATCCCGATGCGCGGCGCCTGCACGATGCGCTGACCGGCATCGATTGCGCCAGCGCGGACGAGCTGGCGCGGGATTCGGGGCTGCCGCTGGGCAAAGTCCGGGCGTTGCTGCCGGAGCTGGAGCTGGCCGGGTTCGTGGCGCGGTCCGAACGGGGGTGGTCGATGACGGGGTCATGACTTCGATGCAGATGCGCCTCCCGTCGCGCAAGATGATTCGCATACCGGTCAAGTGATCATGATTTCGGCGTGGCGATGCTTGACCGACGCCGGTCGAACGGCCAGCTTCGATGCATGGCCCGCATACGTTCCGCCGAACCGCGAAGACCGGATCTTCGCGCGGCTCGGGCGAAACTGCCCGAGCCGCTCGGAACCGCGGTCGACGCGTTCGAAAGACACCTCGCCGCGGAACGCGGGCTATCCGCGCACACCGTTCGCGGATACATCGGCGACATCGTCTCGTTGCTGGGGCACCTCGTCGGCTCGGCCGACGATGCAACCCTTGCTGCGCTGGACGTTTCCGTCCTGCGGGAATGGCTTTCGGCGCAGCACGCGCGCGGAGCGGGCCGGGCGACGCTCGCCCGGCGGACCGCGTCGGCCCGCACGTTCACCGGGTGGGCGTTCCGCGCCGGGCTGCTGCCCGTCGATCCGGGCCCGCGGCTCGCGGTTCCGTCGAAGCAGCGGAAACTGCCCGCCGTGCTGCGCGTTGACCAGGCAGGTTCGGCGATGCAGGCTTCGGCGGTGGGTGCGGAACAGGGGGACCCGGTGGCCTTGCGGGACCACGCGGTGCTCGAACTGCTGTATGGCACCGGAATCCGCGTCGCCGAGCTCTGCGGGCTGGACGTCGACGACGTCGATCGCGAGCGCCGGCTGGTCCGCGTGATCGGCAAGGGTGACAAAGAACGCGCTGTGCCGTTCGGCGTACCGGCGGAACAGGCGCTCGGCCGCTGGGTTTCCGCTGGTCGGCCGAGTCTGGTCCGGGAATCGTCGGGTGCCGCGTTGTTCCTGGGTGTCCGAGGTGGACGGCTCGACCCGCGTGCGGTGCGCCGCACCGTCCACGACGCGGTCGGCGTGGTTTCCGGTGCCCCGGACGTCGGTCCACATGGGCTACGTCACTCGGCTGCGACCCATTTGTTGGAGGGCGGTGCGGACCTCCGTAGCGTTCAGGAGTTGCTTGGTCACGCTACGCTCGCAACGACCCAGCTTTACACCCACGTGACCGTTGAACGGCTGAAGGCGATCCATGACCGAACCCACCCCCGTTCCTGACCACACCGGGGGCGGCGCCGACACGGTGGCCGCGAGATCGACCTCGGTACCGGTGACTGCCCGTGATCAAGGCGGTGGAACCAACGGCCACGTCGGCGACCGCCTCGCGCGCCGGCTGTCCGTGGCGACCGCCGAGCCTGCCAGGCCTGCCGCGGGCAGGGACCAGCGCAGCGGAGACGAGGTCGAGGCCGGGATAGTCGCGCTGTGGCAGGCGTTCGGCCAGCGCCGCGACCAGGAGCTGCGCGACCGGCTGGTGCTGCACTACGCGCCGCTGGTCAAGTACGTGGCGGGCCGCGTCGGCACCGGGCTGCCGTCGCACGTCGAGGTCTCCGACCTGATCCAGTCCGGGATCTTCGGGCTGGTCGACGCGATCGAGAAGTTCGAACCGGAACGCGGCCTGAAGTTCGAGACGTACGCCATGCAGCGCATCCGCGGCGCCATCCTCGACGACCTGCGGGCCCAGGACTGGGTGCCGCGGTCGGTGCGCAGCCGCGCCCGCGACGTGGAGCGGGCGCTGGAGCGCCTGGAGGCGAAGCTGCAGCGCACCGCGACCGATGCGGAACTGGCCGGCGAGCTCGAACTATCGCTCGACGAACTGCGCGAGCTGTTCGCGCAGCTGCAGATGACCAGCGTGATCGCGCTCGACGACCTGATCGGCGCGGGAACGGCGCAGGCGTCGCTGGCCGAAACGCTGCCCGACGACCGGGCCGAAGACCCGGTCGCGGCCCTGGTGGACCGGGACAGCCGGCGCCAGTTGGCCGAGGCGGTGGAGCGGCTCAGCGACCGGGACCGCGTGGTGGTGACCCTCTACTACTTCGAGAACCTGACGCTGGCTGAGATCGGGAAGGTGCTCGGCGTCACCGAATCGCGGGTCTGCCAGCTGCACACCCGCGCGGTCCTGCGCCTGCGCACCAAGCTCACCGAACAGGCCTGATCGGCGGCTCGGCGGGGACCGACGCGCCGGTCCCCGCCGAAGAACGCCACGGCACCGCTGTCACCGCCACGGCTTGAGCCGGACGTGGCCGAACCCGAGCAGGCGCAGCGGGTCGAGGTAGTTCAGGCGTTGCCGAGCGCCCCAGTGCAGGCACGCCCGCGGCGGCTCGGCGGCGCACTCCGGATGTCCCGGTTCCAGGTGGCCGATCGGCTGCCCACGGGTGACCTGGTCGCCGACCGAGACGCCCGGCGCGACCGGCTCGTAGGTGGTGCGCAGGCCGCCGGTGTGCTCGATGGAGACCAGGTTCCGGTCCACCATCCAGCCCGCGTAGACGACCACGCCGTCCCCGGCGGCCAGCACCGGTTGGCCGACCTCGCCTGCGAGGTCGACGCCTCGGTGACCCGGGCCGAAGGCGTGTGCCGGCGCCTCGAAGGGGCGAACGACGGCAGGAGGCGGCGCCAGCGGCCAGCCGAACAACGCGTTCGCCGAAGGCGAGGCGCGCAGTGGCGCGCCGGGCATCGGCAGTGCCGGCTCCGCGGCAGGCAGCCCGCGGGGCGGTTCGAGTTCGGAGGGGAGGCCGAGGGTTGCGGCGGCACCGCAGCAGACGAGTGTGGAGATCAACAAGCGCATGGTGCAACGGTGGCCGCCGGCGGTCCAGGTGAACAGGGGGAAAACCAGATCTGTGGACAAACCAGGCCGCTGTGGACAACTCGCAGTCCACGATCGGGTCAGCCGGGACGTCCAGTACACTGTCAACGCGGTTTCGTGTCCGCACGGATCGACTTCGCGTGCCCGCACGCCATGCCTGCGCAAGTGGCCCGACCTCGCGGTCGGCCGCCGAGCGGAACAGTACCGAGTTCAATGCCTCGGATGCTGCTGCTCTCGCAGGGTGCCGGTGCTCCCGCGGTCCCGAGCTCGTCGAGCGAGGGTGGGGGCGACCGGGCGGGTACCAGGGCGACGGACCACCCGGTCTGTCGCGGCAACCGAATCGCGCGCCAACCGGCGCGCCCGACTCAAGAGGTGCGAACCAGGCCATGGCCGTCGTCACCATGAAGCAGCTGCTCGACAGCGGCGTGCACTTCGGGCATCAGACCCGGCGCTGGAACCCGAAGATGAAGCGCTACATCTTCACCGAGCGCAACGGCATCTACATCATCGACCTGCAGCAGACGCTGACCTACATCGACGGGGCGTTCGACTTCGTCAAGCAGACGGTCGCGCACGGCGGGACGATCCTGTTCGTCGGCACCAAGAAGCAGGCGCAGGAAGCGATCGCCGAGCAGGCCCTGCGGGTCGGCATGCCGTTCGTGAACCAGCGCTGGCTGGGTGGCATGCTCACCAACTTCCAGACCGTCCACAAGCGTCTGCAGCGTCTCAAGGAACTCGAGACCATGGAGCAGACCGGGGGCTTCGAGGGCCGCACCAAGAAGGAAATCTTGATGCTGACCCGCGAGAAGGACAAGCTCGAGAAGACCCTCGGCGGTATCCGCGACATGAGCAAGGTGCCCAGCGCCGTGTGGATCGTGGACACCAAGAAGGAGCACATCGCCGTCGGTGAGGCCCGGAAGCTGGGCATCCCGGTCGTCGCGATCCTGGACACCAACTGCGACCCGGACGAGGTCGACTACCCGATCCCGGGCAACGACGACGCGATCCGCTCCGCCGCCCTGCTGACCCGCGTGGTCGCCGACGGTGTCGCCCAGGGCCTGATGGCCCGCAGTGGCCGCACCAACGGTGCCCCGGAGGGTGAGGAGAAGCCGGCCGGTGGCGAGCCGCTGGCCGAGTGGGAGAAGGAGCTGCTGGCCGGCTCCGGCCAGGCAGCCGGCTCCGGCCAGGCCGCCGAAGCCACCACCGAGGGCGGCGAGCAGGCCGCGCAGTCCTGAGTCCGCTTGCCGCGCGCCGGTCGTGAAGGTCGGCGCGCGGCGCGGTCCGGCTACCCGTCAGACGATCTGGCGGGTGCCACCCGGGCCGGGTTCGCATCCCCGCTGAGCTGGTTGAACGCCACGGGACGCGGCCCGGCCGATGTCTGCAAGACCTTCGAAGCTGCGTACTCAGAGGGACGGATAACGCACGATGGCGAACTTCAGTGCGGCCGACGTCAAGCGTCTTCGCGAGCTGACCGGCGCCGGCATGATGGACTGCAAGAAGGCTCTTGAGCAGGCCGACGGCGACTTCGACAAGGCCGTCGAGAGCCTGCGCATCAAGGGCGCCAAGGACGTCGGCAAGCGCGCCGAGCGCGCCACCGCCGAGGGCCTGGTCGCCGCCGATGGCGGTGTGCTGATCGAGCTGAACAGCGAGACCGACTTCGTCGCCAAGAACGACGAGTTCATCGAGCTGGCCAACAAGATCGTCGCCGCGGTCAAGGCCGCCGGCGCCGGTGACCTGGAAGCCGCCCTGGCGGCCCCGCTGGACGGAAAGACCGTCTCCGAGGTCATCCAGGAGCTGTCGGCCAAGATCGGCGAGAAGCTCGAGCTGCGCCGCGTCGCCAAGTTCGATGGCGAGGTGGCCACCTACCTGCACCGCCGCTCCGCGGACCTGCCCCCGGCGGTCGGCGTGCTGGTCGAGTTCACCGGTGGCAACGCGGACGCCGCGCGCGGTGCCGCGATGCAGGTCGCCGCGCTCAAGCCGAAGTACCTGAGCCGCGACGACGTCCCGGCGGACATCGTCGCCAACGAGCGGCGCATCGCCGAGGAGACCGCGAAGGCGGAGGGCAAGCCGGAGCAGGCGCTGCCGAAGATCGTCGAGGGTCGCCTGAACGGGTTCTTCAAGGAGAACGCGCTGCTGGACCAGCCGTCCGTGCAGGAGAACAAGAAGACCGTCAAGGCCCTGCTCGACGAGGCCGGCGTCACCGTCACCGGTTTCGTCCGGTTCGAGGTCGGCCAGGCCTGACCGGTCGCTGTTCGGCGGCACGCCGGGCGGCACCCCGATCAGGTGGTGCGCCGCCGGTTCACCGGGTGAGGTGAAACCGGTGGGGACCCGGCGGCCGCGACTCACGGCATCAGCGCCCCGCCTTCGTTCGCAAGGCGGGGCGCTTTCGCAAGATCACGGCGCCGGAACCCGGTGCCGCTGTCGGCGAGCGGAGCGATCCGCGCAAACTTAGAGCGAAACCGAACTTCGCGGGAGGAATCCAGTGACCGACGGCCCAGCGCACCGCGGCTACAGCCGGGTGCTGCTCAAATTGGGCGGCGAGATGTTCGGCGGGGGCAGCGTCGGGATCGACCCGAACGTGGTCGGCGCGGTGGCCCGGCAGATCGCCGAGATCGTCGCCGATGGCGTCGAGGTGGCCATCGTGATCGGCGGCGGCAACTTCTTCCGCGGTGCCGAACTGCAGCAGCGCGGCATGGAACGCGCGCGCGGTGACTACATGGCGATGCTGGGCACCGTGATGAACTGCCTGGCACTGCAGGACTTCCTGGAGCGCGAGCACGGCATCGACACCCGGGTGATGACCGCGATCACCATGGGGCAGGTCGCCGAGCCCTACATTCCGCGGCGCGCGATGCGGCACATGGAGAAGGGCCGCGTGGTCATCTTCGGCGCCGGCACCGGCATGCCGTACTTCTCCACCGACACCACCGCGGCGCAGCGGGCGCTGGAGATCGGCTGCGAGGTGGTGCTGATGGCCAAGGCGGTCGACGGCGTCTACACCGCCGACCCGAAGACCACCCCGGACGCGCAGCTGTTCGACAGGATCACGCACCGCGAGGTGCTGGAGCGCGGGCTGAAGGTCGCCGACGCGACCGCCTTCAGCCTGTGCATGGACAACCACATGCCGATCCTGGTGTTCAACCTGCTGGAAGAGGGCAACATCGCCCGCGCCGTCGGCGGTGAGAAGATCGGCACGCTGGTCAGCACCCCGGCCGAGCAGCAGGCCTGAGCGACGCGCATCCGAGGCCGTGCCGGGTGACCACCCGAGCGACCCGGCCCGTCGCCCCACCAGGGGTGCTGGAATCCTGATCTGGGGTGGCCCGCCCTGGGGCGGCGCTGCGCAGCAGGCGACACTACGAATGTCCACCGGTCGGCAGACTTAAGGAGCAGCCGTGATCGACGAAGCTCTTCTCGAAGGCGAGGAGAAGATGCAAAAGGCGGTGGAGGTGGCCAAGGACGACCTGGCCACCGTCCGCACCGGCCGTGCGAACCCCGCGATGTTCTCCAGCATCGTCGTCGACTACTACGGTTCGCCGACGCCGTTGAACCAGCTCGCCAGCGTCTCCGTGCCGGAGGCGCGGCTGGTGGTCATCAAGCCGTACGACGCCAGCCAGCTGGCGGCGATGGAGAAGGCCATCCGCGACTCCGACCTCGGCGTGAACCCGTCCAACGACGGCCAGCTCATCCGGGTCGCGATTCCGCAGATGACGGAGGAGCGCCGCAAGGAGATGGTCAAGCTCGCCAAGCACAAGGGCGAGGAAGGCAAGATCACCATCCGGGGCATCCGCCGCAAGGTCAAGGAAGAGATCGACCGGATCGTCAAGGACGGCGAGGCCGGCGAGGACGAGGGCACCCGCGCCGAGAAGGAGCTGGAGAACCTCACGCACCGCTTCACCGGCCAGATCGACGAGCTGGTCAAGCACAAGGAAGCAGAACTTCTCGAGGTCTGAGTGGTGACGGCCGGCCAATGCGAAGGTGAGTCCGGAATGTCCGCAGACAGCCCGGACCCGCCTTCGCGTCCTTCCCGGGCCGGACGCGATCTCCGTGCCGCCATCGGCGTCGGGGTAGTGCTCGGTGCCGCGATCATCCTTTCGCTGCTGATGGTGCGGTTCGTATTCATCGGCATCGTCGCCGCCGCGGTGGCGGTGTCCACCGTCGAGCTGGCGAACGCGCTCAAGCGCGGTGCCGACATCCGCATCTCGCTGGTCCCCGTGCTGGTGGGCGGGCAGGCGATGTTGTGGCTGTCCTGGCCGTTCGGCCTGCGCGGAACGCTGGTGGCGTTCGTCATCACCGTGCTGGCGTGCCTGGCGTGGCGGTTCCGGCACGGCGTCGACGGCTACGTGCGGGACGTGACCGCATCGGTGTTCACCGCGGCCTACGTGCCGTTGTTCGCCGCGTTCGCGGCGATGCTGGTGCGGCCGGAGGACGGTGCCTTCCGGGCGCTGTGCTTCATGATCGGCGTCGTCGCCTCGGATACCGGCGGCTACGCGTTCGGCGTGCTGTTCGGCAAGCACCCGATGGCGCCGAAGATCAGCCCGAAGAAGTCCTGGGAGGGCTTCGGCGGGTCGATGCTGGTCGGCGTGGTGGCCGGGGTCCTCTCGGTGACCCTGATGCTCGACGGCCAGTGGTGGCAGGGCGCGCTGTTCGGGGCTGCGCTGGTGTGCACCTCGACGCTGGGCGACCTGATGGAGTCGCTGATCAAGCGCGACCTCGGCATCAAGGACATGGGCAACCTGCTGCCCGGGCACGGCGGCCTGATGGACCGGATGGATTCCCTGCTGCCGTCGGCCGCGGCCGCCTGGATGATGCTCTTCTGGCTCGTCCCGGGCTGAGGAACCCCGGGTCGGGGGTACCCGATTTCAGTGGAAATCGGACCTTCGATTTCCATTGAGGTTTTTCATCCTGAAACGGCGCCCGATGTGCCGTGACCGCGCACGCTGCCGCCAAGCGCCGGAGGCGTTTTCGGATCCGCGCAACGGCGCCGCCGCGGGTTCACTGCGCCCGTGCCCTGGGGCACTCCAGGGCGAGGACGGCCCCTCCGCCGCGTATTGGACAGGGGCGCCTGCGGTCCAGGAAGCGTCTGAGGTTCCGCTACCCGCACCGCCATCCAGAACGAGGCCGGAAAGCCTCATCGAAATCGCGTCGGAGAGAGGACCGTGATGCGTACCTGGCGGAAGCAGGCGCGGCCGCAGGTGACACCGAGCCCGAACATCTGGCACTGGCCCGAGCTCTTCGAACTGGAGAACCGCGCGCAGGACTCCACCGGCGCGTTGTGGCAGGCGCTGCGGGAGCGCTGCGACTGGGACGGGCTGGACGTCGTCGACATCGGCTGCGGCGACGGCTTCCACCTGCCGCTGTTCGCCGCCGCGGCCAGGACGGTCATCGGCATCGAGCCGCACCCACCGCTGGCCGAGCGGGCCCGTGCCCGGATGGCGGGCACGCCGGGCGTGGACGTCCGCATCGCGCCCGCCCAGCAGCTGCCGCTCGCCGACGCCAGCGTCGACCTGGTGCACGCCCGCACGGCGTACTTCTTCGGTCCCGGCTGCGAACCGGGCCTGGCCGAGGCGGAGCGGGTGCTCCGCCCGGGCGGGATGATCGCGATCGTCGACCTGGACGCGTCGAGCTCGCCGTACGGTGACTGGATGCGGGCGGACGCGCCGCAGGTCGACCCGCAAGCGATCGAGTCGTTCTTCCAGCGCCACGGCTTCGACAGCGCCTCCGTGGACACGCTGTGGCGCTTCGACGACCGGGAGACCCTCGAAAAGGTGCTGGGCATCGAGTTCTCCGCGAAGGTCGCCGCCCGCGCGGTTCGCGAGGTGCCCGACCGCACGGTTCCGGTCGGCTACCGCGTCCGGACCCGCCGCAAGCCGACCGGCCTGCTGCGCGCCTGAACGATGTAATGGTTGAAGTGGCCTAGTCCCTGACGCCAGGGTGAGACCCATGCCTGCTACCAGCACGAACGGGGTCTGTCCCGGGGACCGCGCGCGGTGGGCGGTGCTGTCCCGGCACCGGACGTCGCAGGGCGAGGTCACCTACCGGGTGTGCTTCTGCGGCCGGATCGGAGTTTTCCTCGACGACCGCGAGGTGCGCTCGCCGACGAGATCTCCGGCGAGGTGATCGATGCGGTTCAACGACTACGGCGGCGAGGCGGCCTGCCTGGCGGCCGATCTCGTCAACGCGGTCGGCCCGCTGACCGCCGAAGCGCTGGAGCCGATCCTGTCCGCGCGCGGCGTCGCGGGAGGTGCGCTGGACGCCGAGCAGGTCCGCGACTTGGCGCTCTGGTGCGATCGGCTCGGCCGTTGCTTCGATCCGCAGGACCTGGAGCGGCGGTGCGGCGAGATCAACCAGTTGCTCGCCGAAACCGCGAGCCAGCCGTACATCTCGCTGCACGACGGGCACCCGCACCTGCACTACAGCGCGCCGGGTGCGGACCGGGCGGCCCACATCCGTGCGGTCACGGCTGCCGGGCTCGCCTACGTGGTCTGCTTCGCAGGGGCGGATCGCCTCGGCCGGTGTGCGCGCGAGGCCTGCGACCAGGCCTTCGTGGACACTTCCCGGAACGGCCGGCGGGCCTACTGCTCCCTGCGCTGCGCGAACAACGATGCGGTGGCCCGCCACCGGGCCAGGGTCGCGGGCCGGTACGGCATCTGAGCCGGAGCTCAGCCCTGTTCGGGCAGGTGAGCAGCGGTGATCTCGGATTCGACGGCCCAGCCGAGGGTGCGGTGGAGGGCCAGGCCCTCCGCGGTGGCCACGAGCACCGACCGCGTGGCCCCGCTCTCCGCCGCCGCGCTGCCGAGCGCTCGCATCACGTATCGGCCGAGCCCGCGCCGACGGTGCTCGACGTGTTGAGCACGAACCGAGCGCGGTGCCCCGGCGCGGGCGGACATTTCTGGCGGCTCACGACGCGGTGATGCGCAGGTACAGCGCCGCGACGGCGGCGACCGCGGCCGCTGCCGTGAAGATCGGGGCCGGGCCGAGAGCCAGCAGCGCGCCGCCGAGGAGGGTGCCCGCTCCGACGCCGAGGTAGATCGCCGACGCGTTCAGCGACACCACGATCGCCGCCTCCTGCGGCGCCGCGTCGATGAGCCGGGTTTGCTGTGGCGGCGTTTGGGTCCAGGTGCTCGCGCCCCACGCGAACACCAGGATCGCGACCGCGACCTGCGGGGTGGTGCCGGTCCAGGCGAACCACGCCAGCAGCGCCAGCGTGAGAGTCATGCTCAGGTAACCGCAGGTCAGGACCAGGGTCGGGCCCCAGCGGTCGGTCGCGTAGCCGGACAGGAGGTTGCCCAGCACCGCGCCGAGCCCGTACAGGAACAGCATCAGCATGGTCGAGTCCACCGGGACTCCGACGGCGTTCAGCGCGGGAACGCTGTAGGCGTAGACGGTGTAGCTGGCTCCCATGCCGAGCACCGTCAGCGGCAGGACCGCCAGGACGCTGCGGCGGCGCAGCAGCGCGAGCCGGTCGCGCAGCGGGACGCGGGCGCCGCCCGGCAGCGCGGGCATGATCAGGTAGACGCCGACGCAGACGAGCAGGCACAGCGCGGCGACCAGCCCCAGGGCGGCGCGCCAGCCGAACCATTCGCCGGCCAGATCGCCGAGCGGAACGCCCAACGCCGTGGCCACGGTGAGGCCGCCGACGACCACGGCCAGCGCCCGGCCGCGGAACTCCGCAGGCACCAGCGTCGCGCTGACCGCACCCGCGCTGGGCGTGTACGCGGCGGCACCGGCCGCCGCGAGCACCCGGCTGACGATCAGCACCGCCAGGTTCGGGGCGAGCGCGGAGCCGATGTTGGCGATCCCGAGCAGGACGAGGGCGGCCACCAGCAGGGCGCGGCGCGGGATCCGGGCGGTCGCGGTCGCCAGGACCGGGGCGAGGACTGCGTAGGCCACCGCGAACGTGGTCACCGACTGTCCTGCCGCGGCCGTGGTCACCTCCAGCGAGTCCGCCATGGCCGGGAGGAATCCGGCGACGATGAAGGCGTCGGTGCCGACCGCGAAGGTCCCCAGCGCCAGCACCAGGGTGGCCGTCAGACCTCGGCTCCGCGTCGAATTCGGGACATTTGACATCCAGGTTCTCCAGCTGAATAAGCCCTGCTGAGCAGGGCATTCGGAAAAAAATCAGTCCGCGTCGTGCCAGCGCCGTACTCGGCCGGCGGCGCGGGGCGGGGCGGTGGCCATCAGGTCGGCGATGGTCTGCGAGGCCAGTTCGCGGCGCCAGGCCAGCTCGGCCCGGCGCATGGCGACGTCGATGCCGCAGCGCTTGCGGAACTCGCCTGCCGGGGTACCGGTCCCGGCTCCGCGCTGCCGGATCTCGGCGCAGCGGAACGCGTCCTCAGAGCCTTCGATGGCGGCGACGACGTCCATCAGCGTGATCTTCGCCGGCGGCCTGGCCAGCCGGAAGCCGCCGCGCGCCCCCGGCGTGGAGGTGAGGATCTCGGCCCGGACCAGCGCTTGCAGGCGCTTGTTCAGGTATGCCGGGGGCAGGTCGAACTGGGCGGCGAGCCGGGCGGTCGGCACGGGTTCGTCGTCCAGCCACGCCAGCGTGAGGCAGCAGTGCAGTCCCCATTCGACGCCTTCGCCCATCCGCATACCTGGATGTTAGACGTCCAGGTTTACCGGGCGCGCGTCAGGGCTCCGCCGGCCGGATGAGCTGCTCCTGCCAGGGCATTCAGGTGCCGCGCATCATTCCCCGGTGCGCTGGGCGGTGTCGATGATGAAGAACGTGGCACCGACGACGTCCTGGATCAGGGAGAGCCGGCCGTACGGGGAATCCGACGGTTCACGCAGCACCTTGCCGCCCAGCTGGACCGCCTTCGCCGCCGCGTCGTCGGCGTTGCTGTCCGGGTTGACCTGGAAGTACAGCTGCCAGTGCGCGGGCACGTCCTCGGGCAGCGCCGAGCTGGTCTCGAACCGGCCCACCGTGGGCAGGTCGTCGACGTACCAGACGGTGTAGTCGAAGCCGTCCCCCGGCTCGCCGATCTGCTCCTGCCGGTAGCCCAGCAGTTCGGCGTAGAACGGATCGGCGGACGAGCCGTCGCGGGTGTGCAGTTCCGCCCAGCAGAGCATGCCCGCGTGGTCGCGGCCGAAGGTGCCGTTGGGCGGCGCCTCCCACAGGCCGATCGGCGCGCCGGAGGGATCCTCGGCGACCAGGAACGTCTCATCGGCGGGCGTTTCCGTCGGTGGGACCAGCACTTTGCCGCCGAGCGCGCGGATCCGCTCCACCGCGCGGCGGGCCGAGCCGCACTCCAGGTACAGCGCCCAGGCCGTCGGCGCGTCCGTCTCCGGCAGCAGCAGCCCGGCGACCGGCTTGTGCTCCTTCATCGCGATGTTGTAGTCCGGGCGCTGGATCCAGTGCCAGCCGAACAGGCCGGCGTAGAAGTCCCGGGCTTCGGTGACGTCGTGGGTGGCCAGGTCCACCCAGGCTGGGGCGCCCACTGCGATGGCCATCGCTCCTCCTCCGAAATGCACTTCGACACGAGGTGAATTCAGGGGGTATCCCCAGGGTGACCGAGGTTTCGGTCCGGAAAACACGCGTGGCGGATCAAGGGTGTTCAACCGCACGATGGCGTTACTGTTCGGTGCCTTTTCCGCAATGGGAACGCCCCCGAATGACGCCTTGATCCTGAACGGCCCGCGTGATCGACTAGTAGCGGTCACTCAGTGTGCGTATTTGCATGCCGAGCAACCCGATCGAAGCACGCACCAGGGTTACAGGAGCAGCCATGGCCAACCGCGCGGCGAAGCCGGTGACCGCGGGCCTGAGCCGGCTTGCTCAGCTGGACCGCCGGGAGCGGGCCCGCATCATCCAGCAGCTGTGCCACCAGTACCCGGCGTTCCGGTCGATGCTGAAGCGGGTCACGATCGCCCGCGGGATCGCCTTCGCCTCCGGGCTGCTGCTCGCCCTCGCGGTGATGTTCCTCGTCCAGGGCGCATCGGTGTGGTGGGTGTCCGGCCTCGTGTTCACCGGCCTCGCCGGGTTCTGCTACGTCGCCGTGGCGCTCACCGACAGCCGGTTCGACCTGCTGCTCGCGGTGCTGGGCGCGCACCGCACCGACGAGCTGCACGGGCGGCTGGTGACCGAGCAGGTCTACGGCGACGACCCGCCGTCGGATCCGCTGGAGTGGCCGGTGTCGCGCGTGGTCGCGTCCCGCACGGTCGCCTCCCGGCTCACCGACGGGGCGGGTTCACCGGTGCACGCTGATCGATAGCGCGGCCGCGATCTCGTCGCCCACGAAGTGGGTTTCGTCGTCCGGCGGCTCGCCGACGCGCACCACCAGCGGCCCGCCGAAGGGCTTGCGCTCCACGACCTCGATCCGCGAGCCCAGCGTCATGCCGTGATCTGTCAGGTAGCGCAGCAGCTCCGAATCCGTGTCCCAGACCCGCGCGATGGTGCCGACCGTGCCCGGCTCGACCTGGTCCAGCAGCAGCGTCGCGGGCTTCTCGACGGTGCCCTCCGCGGTCGGGATCGGGTCGCCGTGCGGGTCGTGGGTGGGGTTGCCGAGCTTGGCGGCGATGTGCGCGACCAGCTCGTCGGACACCGCGTGCTCCAGCGCGTCGGCCTCCCGGTGCACCTCGTCCCAGCTGTAGTCGAGCTCCTCGACCAGGAACAGCTCGATCAGCCGGTGCCTGCGCAGCACGTCGAAGGCCAGCCGGCGGCCCTCCGGGGTCAGCTCGACGCTGCGGTACCGGACGTGCGTGACCAGGCCGAGCTGCGCCAGCTTGTTGATCATCCCGGAGACCGATGACGGGCTCAGGCCGAGCCGCTGGGTCAGGGTGGCGTTCGTGACGGGCACACCCCGTTCGCAAAGCCCGTAGATCGCCCGGAGGTAGTCCTCGACGGACGACGAGGGGCGCTCGGCCATACTCGTCATACTTGCACGATACGGGCGCCGCCCGGTCGGTGGACGCACCCACCACCCGCGTGGACGCCGCGTGGCGGCCGGACCCGCGCCTCGTCCGGTGGTCGCCGCCAAGGTCGTTCCGGGGCATGGGACACTGGTGGACGCTATGTCTGCGACTTCCCTTCCGCTCGTCTTCGACGCCCCGCGCCGTGGCATGCCGCCACGGCACCTCGCCGACCTCTCCGCCGACGAACGGCGCGCCGCGGTGACCGAGCTGGGGGAGAAGCCGTTCCGCGCCAAGCAGCTCGCGCACCACTACTTCGGCCGGCTCAACGCCGACGTGGAGTCGATGACCGACATCCCGGCGGCCAGCCGCGCGAAGCTCGGCGAACACCTGCTGCCGGCGCTGCTCAGCCCGGTCCGCCACCTGAACACCGACGACGGCACCACCCGCAAGACGCTCTGGCGCGCGCACGACGGCACGCTGCTGGAAAGCGTGCTGATGCGGTATCCGGACCGCGCCACGGTGTGCATTTCCAGCCAGGCGGGCTGCGGGATGGCCTGCCCGTTCTGCGCCACCGGCCAGGGCGGTCTGCAGCGCAACCTGTCGACCGCGGAGATCGTCGACCAGGTGCGCTCGGCCGCGGCGGCGATGCGCGACGGCGACGTCCAGGGTGGGCCCGGCCGGCTGTCGAACGTCGTGTTCATGGGCATGGGCGAGCCGCTGGCCAACTACCGGCGGGTGATCAACGCGGTGCACCGGATCTGCGACCCGGCCCCGGACGGGCTGGGCCTCTCGCAGCGGTCGGTCACCGTGTCGACGGTCGGCCTGGTGCCCGCGATCAAGAAGATGACCGCGGAGGACCTGCACGTCACGCTGGCGGTGTCGCTGCACACCCCGGACGACGAGCTGCGCGACACGCTGGTGCCGGTGAACAACCGCTGGAAGGTCGCCGAGGTGCTGGAGGCGGCTCGCGGCTACGCCGACCACACCGGGCGCCGGGTGTCGATCGAGTACGCGCTGATCCGCGACATCAACGACCAGCCATGGCGCGCCGACCTGCTCGGCAAGCTGCTGCGCCGGCACCTCGGGCAGTTCGCGCACGTCAACCTGATCCCGCTGAACCCGACGCCGGGCAGCAAGTGGGACGCCAGCCCGAAGCCGGTGGAACGGGAGTTCGTCCGCCGGGTCCGCGAAGCGGGCGTCTCCTGCACGGTCCGGGACACCCGGGGCCAGGAGATCGCGGCGGCCTGCGGCCAACTCGCGGCCGAGGAATGAGCGTTCGGCGGACCGCCTCGGGCCGCGATTTCCGCGCCTGATCTCCGGTATCTTGCCGGGGATCCGCGGGATCGGGGCGGTCCGGTCCCCGCGCCGGCGGACCGGGGGAGCGCGATGTCAGGCGAGACCGAGTACGGGCCGGTGGTCGTGAACAGGCCCGGGGCCGATCCTCGGGTCGGCTACTACGACGACGATGACCACGACCTCGAGCGGGACTGCCCGCAGGCGATCGTGTACTACTGCGAGCCGCCGTTCACCGCGGCTTCCGGCTACCACTTCGCGGATCATTCGTGGCTGGCCCCGGTCGACACCGAATCCCTCTGGAACCGGCGGCTGAAGCTCCAGCGGATCCTGGCGGACCGGAACATCGCGGCGTTCGAACGCCGGAAGCCGTCCTGTTCGTACAAGCGCTTGTACGAGTTCTCCATTGGCGCGCTGGTCCGCCGGTGCGGTTTCCGTGAACGCAATGAACAGAATGATGACGGCCGGACCCGCGTGGTCCCATGATCCTCGCACCCGAACTCGATCGAGGTGGGAGGCAATGGTGCCTGGCCGTGCGAAGCGAGGTCTCGTCCGCCGAGCCGCCCGATCTGTCCTAAGTGGACGAATTCCGGCGGTGTTCGCCGCGGTGGGTCTGGCCGCGTTGCTCGGCGGAGTGCCGGCGCAGGCCGAATCCCGGATCGATCGCTCGCCGTCCGCCGGCTGCGGCGCGGCCGCGGTGCCCGGGACGTCGGAGACCCGCACGATCGTTTCGGGCGGGATCGCCCGCAGCTACCTGCTGCACGTGCCGGCGGACTACCGGCAGGACGAGCCGACCCCGGTGGTGCTGTCCTTCCACGGCCACTCGCGGACTTCGGAGTACCAGGAAGAGCTGTCCGGCTTCTCCGGCACCGACGCCATCGCGGTGTACCCGCAGGGCCTCGTCGGCACGGACGGCGAAACCGCCTGGCAGGGCGCGCCGTACTCCGCCGCTGCCGACGACGTGCTGTTCACCGGCGACCTGCTCGACCGGTTGGAGCGGGATTTCTGCGTCGATCGCGCGCGGATCTACGCCGCGGGCAAGTCCAACGGCGGCGGCTTCACGGGCGTGCTGGCCTGCCGGATGAGCGACCGCATCGCCGCCTTCGCGCCGGTGTCCGGCGCGTTCTACCCGCAGGGCGGCGAGTGCGAGCCGGAGCGCGCGGCGCCGGTCCTGGACTTACACGGCACCGACGACCAGACGATCCCGTACCCCGGGAACCCGGAGAAGGGCCTGCCGCCGATCCCGGAATGGCTCGCGGGCTGGGCCGATCGCAACGACTGCGGCGACACCCCGATCGTCCGCGACGAGGGCAACGGGGTGCAGGTCAGCAAGTGGATCGGCTGCGACCGGGGCGGCAACGTCGTGCACTACCGGATCGAGGGCCTGGGGCACGACTGGCCGAGCACGCGGCCGAACCCGGACTCCGACCAGCCGTCGGTCGTCGACGCGACGCCGATCATCATGCAGTTCTTCGCCGAGCACCGGCTCCGCTGAGAAGACCCGGGCCGGAGCGGAAGCTCCGACCCGTGCCCGGCCGGTGCGCGCCGCCCAGCCCCCCGAACGGCGCGCACCGGTTCGTGCGCAACGGTCATTCCGCCTCCCGAGCCGCCGCCGGTCGCCGGTCGCTGATCACCTCGACTTGAATCGTCGCGCCCGTGGCGTCAGCGGGTGTGTTCGCGGATGGCGCCTTCCAGGACCGTCAGGCCTTCTTCGAGGAGGGCCTCGTCGATGACCAGCGGCGGGAGGAGGCGGATCACGTTGCCGTAGGTGCCGCAGGTGAGGATCACCACGCCCTGGGCGTGGCAGGCCTTGGCGATCCGCGAGGTCACCTCGGGGTCCGGTTCCGCGGTGCCCGGCTTGACGAACTCGATGCCGATCATGGCGCCCCGGCCCCGCACGTCGAGGATCGCGTCGGTGGTCTCGGCGAGCGCGCGCAGGCGGGGGAACACCAGGTCGCCGATCTCGCGCGCCGCGGTGGCCAGGTCGCGTTCGCGCATCGCGCGGATCGCGCCGAGCGCTGCCGCGCACGCGACCGGGTTGCCGCCGTAGGTGCCGCCCAGGCTGCTCGGCGGCATCGCGTCCATCAGCTCCGCGCGGCCCGTGACCGCGGCCAGCGGCAGCCCGCCTGCCATGCCCTTCGCCGTGGTGATCAGGTCGGGCACCACGTTCTCCTGGTCGCAGGCGAACCAGGCGCCGGTCCGGCAGAAGCCGGTCTGGATCTCGTCGGCGATGAACAGCACGCCGTTGTCGGTGCACCACCGCGAGATCGCGGGCAGGAATCCCGCCGCGGGCTCGATGAATCCGCCCTCGCCCTGGATCGGCTCGATCAGCACCGCCGCCACCGAATCGGCGCCGAGCTGCTTCTCGATGCGGTCGATCGCCTCCCGGGCCACCTGCTCGCCGGTGCGCGGATCGCGCGCCGGGTAGGACATCGGCACTCGGTAGATCTCCGGCGCGAACGGACCGAACCCGTGCTTGTACGGCACCGACTTCGCGGTCAGCGCCATGGTCAGGTTGGTGCGGCCGTGGTAGGCGTGGTCGAACACCACGATCGCCTGCCGCCCGGTGGCCCGGCGCGCGATCTTGACGGCGTTCTCCACCGCTTCCGCGCCCGAGTTGAACAGCGCGCTGCGCTTGTCGTGGTCGCCGGGGGTGAGCGCGGCGAGTTCCTCGCAGACCTGCAGGTAGTTCTCGTACGGCGTCACCATGAAGCAGGTGTGCGTGAACTCGCCGACCTGGCGGCGCACGGGCTCGACGACCTCCGGCGCCGCGTTGCCGACGTTCGTGACCGCGATACCCGAACCCAGGTCGATCAGCGAGTTGCCGTCGACGTCGTGCAGCACGCCGCCGGCCGCCTCGGCGATGAAGACCGGCAGCACGCTGGACACGCCGGTCGACACCGCCGCCGCGCGCCGCCGCTGGAGTTCGCGGGAGTTCGGGCCGGGGATCTCGGTGCGCAGCACGCGCGCCTGGGGCAGTGCCGCCTGGGCCGGGGAAACCGTCACGGTGGTGACCTCCTGAAAAGTCTTGAAAGTGGCCTGCGTAGCGGTGCGGGTAGCGGAACCCCGCGGCGGTGCAAGCTGCGTCCCACACCGCAAGCGGCCTTCGCCGCTCGGAAGGGGCTCTGGCCGTGTTGTCCTGCGAACAGGTTCGCCCCGCCGCCCGCAACCGAACAGTGGACGATCTGGTTAACTCGGGTTTCAGGATTCGACACACTGTCAGGAGGTTCTCCGGTGCCGTTGACGGTGCGCGACCTGGTCGCCGACGCCGCGCTGGGGCTCGTCGCGCGAGCCGGTCAACGCTCCCTCGACCGCCCGATCGCGTGGGCGCACACCAGCGAACTGGCCGATCCGGCGCCGTTCCTGGAGGGCGGCGAGCTGCTGCTGACCACCGGCCTCGCGCTGCGCGCCGAGGACTGCGCGGGGCTGGTCGAGCGGCTCACCGCCGTCGGCGTCGCGGGCCTGGGGTTCGGCATCGGGCTGAGCCACCGGCAGGTCCCGGCCGAGCTCGTGACGGCGGCGGAACGAGCCGGGCTGCCGCTGCTCGAAGTGCCCCGGCCGACGCCGTTCATCGCGATCAGCAAGGCGGTTTCGCGCGCCGTCGCGGCGGACGAGTACGCGAGCCTGCGGCGCACCAGCCGCGCCCAGCACGAACTCGCGCAGGCGGCCGGCACCACCAACGGCGTGGCCGCGCTGGTCCGGAAGCTCGCGCTGCTGCTGGATTCGTGGGTGCTGCTGCTCGACGCGGGCGGCCGGCTCCTGCACAGCTCACCGGCGACGGCCGGTTCGCGGCTGCCGGACCTGGAGCCGGCGGTGGCGAAGGTGCGGGCGAAGCGAGGCCTGGCCGCAGCCGGGTTCTCGCTCGGCGACCAGGAGGTGAGCATGCAGGCGCTCGGCGGCCGGGCGCGCGGGTTCCTGGTGGTGGGTCGCGGCGAGCCGTTCGCCACCACCGACCACCACGTGATCAACTCCGCCGCCTCGTTGCTGACGCTGGCGCTGGAGCAGGTCGAGGCGCTCGCTTCCGCCCGGCGCCGGCTCCGCGCGGACTTCCTGGCGTTGATGTTGCGCGGCGAACAGGTGCAGGACGTGCTCGCCGACCTGCACGCCGAGTTGCCGCCCGAGCCGTTCCGGGTGGTGGTGCTGGCCGGTGCACTCGATCGCGACGAGCTGCTGTCCCGGCTCGCGGCGGACCAGCCGAGCGCCCCGGCCTACCTGGCCGAGCACGGCGACGTGGTGGTCGGGCTCGTCGGCGCCGGCGCGCTCGACTGGCTCACCGGGCAGGCCGGCGTCGCCATCGGGGTGTCCGAGCCGTGCGAGCTGGCCGGGCTCGCCGAAGGGCTGCGGCAGGCGCAGCAGGCGGCGCGGGCGGCGAAGCGCGGCGACACCGTGGTGCACTTCGCCGACCTCGCCGGATATGGCCTGCTGAACCTGGTTCCCGGCGCCGACGCGCAGGCGTTCGCCGAGGCCGTTCTCGCCCCGCTGCGCGGGCAGGGAGTGCTCTTGGAGTCGCTGCAGACGTGGTTGGCGCACCATGGGCAGTGGGATCCGGCGGCGAACCGGCTGGGCGTGCACCGGCACACCCTGCGCAACCGGGTGCGAAAGGTGGAGGAGTTGCTCGGGCGCAGCCTCGACCAGCCAGGCGTGCGCGCGGAGCTGTGGCTGGCGCTGCAGGTCCTGGACCGGCCCGGCGAGTGACGGAGGTGGCGCGGTGCTCGTCGAAGATCTGCTGAACCGTCCGGAACTGGCCCTGCAGGTGCGGGTGCGCGGCCGGGTGGACCGGCCGATCCGCTGGGTGCACACCATCGAGATCAAGGCCCCCGGCCGGTTCCTGCGCGGCGGCGAGGTGGTGCTCACCGCCGGGGTGTGGCGCAGCGCCGGGACCACGCCGGAGGCCTTCATCGCAGACCTTGTCGCCGCCGACGTCGCGGCGGTCGGATACGGCCTGGTGCCACCGGAGACCCAGGTCCCCGAGGCGTTCGTCGACGCGGCGCGCGAGCACGGGCTGACCTGCTTCGTGGTGCCCGTGGAGGTCGCGTTCCTGCAGATCGTCGAGGCCTTCGTGAACACCAAGCGCGCCGAGTGGGAGCGCCCGCTGCGCCGCCACCTGGCGCAGCACGACGCGATCGTCGCGGCGCTGCGGCTGCGGCGCGGCGTCGAGACGGTGCTGGACACGCTGGCCAAGCAGCTGGGCGAAGCCGTGGCGGTGCAGGTCGCCGGAGGCGTGGTGGCGGGTACCGCGCCGCAGCCGAACCACCCGTTGCCGCTGGTGGGCGAGGGCCTGGCCGAGGCCGAGCTGCTGCTGCCGCGGCCGCTGGCGGATCTCGACGTGGAGCAGCACGCGGCGGTGGTGCAGGCGATGCCGTTCATCGCGCTGGAGATCGAACGCACTCGCGCGGTGCGGGCGACGGAACTGCGCTACGCGTGGGAACTCTTCGAATGGGTCCACAGTGGAACGGTCGGGATCGACACGGTGCGCACGCGGCTGCACGCGCTCGGCCTGCAGCCGGACGGGCCGCTCGCCGCCGTCGTGGTGCGCACGTCGAGCCCCGGCGCGGATTCCGCGCGGCTGGGCGATCTGCTGGGCACGGACGGGGTCGCGGCGCAGCGCGGTGGCGACGTCGTCGCGTTCGCCCAGGTCCGCGACACCGTGGCGGAGCTCGCGCGGCGCATCACCGATGCGCTGGCCAGCGGTGTCGTCCACGTCGGCGTCGGCAAGCCGGGCACCGCGTCCGAGCTGCGTGTGAGCCTGCTGCAGGCGGCGCACGCCGCCGAGGCGGTGTCGTCGCGGGCGGAGCTCGGCTGGATGACGCACGAGCAGCTCAGCAGCCCGGCGCTGCTGCTCTCCGCGCAGGACCCGGAGCTGCTGGCGGCCACTTCCCGGGCGCTGCTCGGGCCGGTGCTCGACCACGACGAGCGGCGGGGCAGCGACCTGGTGCCGTCGCTGGCGGTGTTCCTCGACGCGGGCGGCCGCTGGCAGGAGGCGGCCCAGCGCCTCCACGTGCACATCAACACCCTGCGGCACCGGATGAACCGGGTCGAGGAGCTCACCGGCCGAAGCCTCTCCAGCACGGCGGACCGCGTCGACCTCTTCCTCGCGCTCCGCGCCCTCCAGGCCTGACGAGAGGCTCCCAATTTTAGGCAAAATTGGAATTCCCCTTGCGCCACGGGAAGACTCCAATTTTAGGCAAAATTGGGATTTCGCTTTGGCGTGGTGATGCGCTGGGGTTTCCAATTTTAGGCAAAATTGGGCACCGCGAAAGCGTGATTTCGCATGGTGGAGATCTTCCGGGCCTGGGCTCGCCAAGTCTTGGGGCGACTGCGCGTTGTAGGAACGTCCAATGGTGGTTGTGGACTTCGGACGATCGGTGACTACCTCCGGCTGGTGACCCGGCCCACTCTTGGTCGGTGCCGCGCGGCTCAACGCTCCCGCCATCCGCCAAGGAGGTCAACGGATGACCCCAGATCCGCCACCGGCCGCGCGCGTCGGCATCGAGACGCACGGCGTCGACACCATCCCCGAGGCCGATCGCACCGGCCGCCCCCGCGATGTCGCCGGCATCCTGCTCGGCTCCAACATGTGCCTCGGCGTGGTCGTCTTCGGCTGGTTGCCCGCCTCGTTCGGGCTGTCGTTCTGGCCGGCCGTCACCTCGATGATCGCCGGGACGCTGCTCGGCACGTTGCTGGTCGCGCCGCTGGCCCTGGTGTCGCTGAAGACCGGCACGAACCTGTCCACCAGCAGCGGCGGCACCTTCGGCGTGCGGGGCCGGTTGATCGGCTCGGTGATCGGCCTGCTGCTCTCGCTCGGCTACGCCGCGCTGACGGTGTGGACCGGCGGGGCCGCGGTGGTGGGTCCGCTGCACCGGCTGTTCGGGCTGCCCGACGACGGGATCAGCCACAGCGTCACGTACGCGGCGCTGGCGGTGCTCTCGGTGCTCGTGGCGATCTTCGGCTACCAGCTGATGACCCGGATGAGCAAGTGGGTCGCGGTCGGCACCGTGGTGCTGATGGCGGCCGGCCTGTTCGCCTACGGCGACCAGTTCCGGACCGGGCCGGTCACCGACGCCGGCTACCTGCTCGGGGACTTCTGGACGACGTGGGCGCTGTCCACAGTGGCCGCCGGGCTGAGCGGGCCGATGGCGTTCATCACGCTGCTCGGCGACTACAGCCGCTACGTCTCGCCGAAGCGCTACTCGTCCCGGAAGGTGTTCGCCGCGACCTGCGCCGGCATGCTCCTCGGGCTGCTGATCCCGCAGCTGTTCGGCACCTTCACCGCGTTCGCGGCCCGCGCCGCGGACGATTACGTCGGGCCGCTGGTGGCCGCCGCGCCGCTGTGGTTCCTGCTGCCGCTGCTGCTCAACGGCGTGTTCGGCACGATCGGCAACGCCGGGGTGCTGATCTACAGCATGGGGCTCGACCTGGATGCGATCGTGCCGCCGCTGTCGCGCGTCAAGGCCACCATCCTCACCTCGGTGCTGTCGACGGTGCTGGTGTTCCTCGGCTACTTCGTCTGGGACGCCCAGGACGCGGTCACCGCGTTCGTGCTGCTGCTGACCGCTATCGGCACACCGTGGGCCGTGATCACGCTGATCGGCTTCGCACGCTGCCGCGGCCTTTACGACCCGGACGCGCTGCAGGTCTACAACCGCCGGGCGCGGGGCGGCATCTATTGGTACACCGGCGGCTGGAACATCCGGGCGGCGGCCGCCTGGCTGACCGGTTCGGCGGTCGGCCTGCTGGCCGTGGACACCGCCCTGTACAAGGGGCCGCTGCTGGAGCTCACCGGCGGCATCGACCTGAGCTTCCTGCTGGCCGCCGCGGCCACGGCCGCCACCTACCTGCTGCTGTGCATCGGCAGTCCGCAGCCGATGCCGCGGCAACCCGACGTTCGAGTCGCAGCGAGCGTCTGAATCCCGTTACGAGTCAAGGAAGTGCGAGCAATGGATCGTTACGACGTCGTCGTCATCGGCGCGGGTTTCGCCGGCCTGACCGCGGCCCGCGAGCTGCGGGAAGCGGGCAAGGACGTGCTGGTCCTGGAGGCCCGCGACCGGATCGGCGGCTCCACCTGGTACCAGCCGGAGGGCTTCGACGGCTTCGGGCTGGAGATGGGCGGCACCTGGATCGTGCCGCAGCAGACGCACGTGTGGGCCGAGGTGCAGCGCTACGACGTCCCGATCAAGGACAGCGAGCTGCCCGGCCGGATGACCTGGTCCGACCACGGCAAGGTGCTGGACACGCTGCTGCCCGTGCCCCCGCAGGAGTACGAGCAGCTGGAACACGCGGTGCGGGCGCTGATCGAGGCCGCCTCCCGGTTCGACCCGCTGCGCCCGCTGTCCGAACAGGACGTCGCCGACCTCGACGTGCCGATCCGCGAGTGGGCCGAGAACGTCGGGCTGACCGGCAACGCCAAGGAACTGATGATGTCCTGGTTCTGCGGCTGCGCGAACGCCAGCGAGGACACCGGTTCGGCGCTGGACATCCTCCGCTGGTGCTCCTCGATGGACAACTCGCTGTGGGGCATGGTGCAGGCCAGCGTGCTGGGCTTCACCTTCGTCAACGGCACCGCCTCGCTGGCGCGGGCGATCCAGGCCGACGGCGGGGCCGAGCTGCGGCTGTCCAGCCCGGTGCGCAAGGTCGAGGCCGGTGACGACGGCGTGACGGTCACCTACGACGGCGGCGCGGCGCGCGCCGACCGGGTGCTGATGACCACGCCGGTCGGGATCTGGCAGGACGTCGAGTTCAGCCCGGCGCTGCCCGCCGACAAGCTCGCCATCTCGCGGGAGAACCACGCCGGGCAGGGCCAGAAGGTCTGGGCGCTGGCCCGCAACGTCCCCGAGGACATCAGCGGTTTCGGCTGGGGCACCAGCTTCGACTACGTCGGCGCGATGGAGACCACCGATCGCGGCGTGGTGCTGGTGTGCTTCGCCCCGGAGCACGACCGCGTCGACGCCGGCGACCTCGCCGACGTGCAGCGCGCGGTCCGCGAGTTCGCGCCGGACGCCGAGGTCGTCGACGCCCGCTCGCACGACTGGGTGCACGACGAGTTCTCCAAGGGCACCTGGGCGACGTTCGCCGCCGGGCAGTTCGCGAAGTACGAGCTGTGCGTGGGGCGTCCGGAGGGCCGGGTGCACTTCGGCGGCTCGCACACCGCCCGCCGCTGGCGCGCGTTCATCGACGGCGCCATCGAATCCGGCAAGCGCTCCGCGGCGGAGATCCTGGCGGCCGAGAAGTGACGTCGTGAGTGCGAAAACGGCCCCAGCCCGCTTGCGCACTCACGAAAAGTGGAGGAATGCATGAACAACCCGATCGGTCCGGTGGACGCCACCAAGGTGCCGCGCTACGGCGGCGACACCACATTCGCCCGGCTGCCCCGGCTGACCGACGTGCCCGACGCCGACGTGCTGATCTGGGGCGTGCCGTTCGACACCGGCGTCAGCTACCGGCCCGGCGCGCGCTTCGGCCCCAACCACGTCCGGCAGAGCTCGCGGCTGCTGCGGCCGTACAACCCGGCCAACGGCGTCGAACCGTTCGCGGCGCGGCAGGTGGCCGACGCCGGGGACATCGGCGTGAACCCGTTCGACATCGGGGAGGCCATCGACACCATCGAGGCCGGTGCGCGGGAGCTGTCCGGGACGCGCCGCACCCTGCTCACCATCGGCGGCGACCACACCATCGCGCTGCCGCTGCTGCGCGTGCAGCACGAGCGGCACGGGCCGATCGCGGTGCTGCACTTCGACGCGCACCTCGACACCTGGGACACCTACTTCGGCGCGCCGTACACGCACGGCACCCCGTTCCGGCGCGCCGCCGAGGAGGGCCTGATCGACTTCGAGCACTCGATGCACGTGGGCCTGCGCGGCCCGCTGTACTCGAAGCTCGACCTCGACGAGAGCGAGCGGATGGGCTTCGCGGCGCTGCACAGCCGCGAGTTCGCCCGGACGCCGCTGGACACCATCATCGACCGGATCCGCACCCGGCTCGGCTCGCGCCCGGTGTACCTGTCCATCGACATCGACGTGCTGGACCCGGCCTTCGCGCCGGGCACCGGAACCCCCGAAGCCGGCGGGCTGTCCAGCCGCGAGCTGCTCGAAGTGGTGCGCGGCCTGGCCGACCTGAACGTCGTCGGCGCGGACGTGGTGGAGGTCGCCCCGGCCTACGACCACGCCGAGATCACCGGCATCGCCGCCGCTCACGTGCTGTACGACCTGCTGTGCATCCTGCCGGGAGGACGCTGATGCGCCAGATCCGCAACATCATCGACGGCCGGCCGGTCGACGCGGCCGACCGCCGGACCACCGACCTGGTCGATCCCTGCAGCGGCAAGGTGTTCGGCACCGCGCCGCTGTCGTCCGCCGAGGACGTCGAAGCGGCGTACGCCGCCGCGCAGCGGGCCTTCGAGCACTGGCGAACCACCACGCCCGCCGACCGGCAGCGGCTGCTCCTGCGGCTGGCCGACGAAATGGAGCGGCGCACCGAGGACTTCGTCGCGGCGGAGGTGGAGAACACCGGCAAGCCGGTCGCCGCCACGCGCACCGAAGAGGTGGGCGCCGCCATCGACCAGATCCGGTTCTTCGCCGGGGCGGCCCGCGTCCTGGAGGGCACCGCGGCGGCGGAGTACACCCCGGGCCACACCTCCTACGTGCGGCGCGAACCGGTGGGCGTGATCGGCCAGGTCGCGCCCTGGAACTACCCGCTGCTGATGGCGGTGTGGAAGATCGCGCCGGCGATCGCCGCGGGCAACACCGTCGTGCTCAAGCCTTCCGACACGACGCCGGCGACCGCCGCGCTGCTCGGCGAGGTGGCCGCCGGGATCCTGCCGCCGGGCGTGCTCAACGTCGTGTGCGGCGACCGGGAAACCGGCCGCGCGGTGGTGGCGAACCCGGCGTCGGCGATGGTGTCGATCACCGGGTCCACCCGGGCGGGCCGGGAGGTGGCGGCAGCGGCGGCCGAGGACGTCAAGCGCGTGCACCTGGAGCTGGGCGGCAAGGCCCCGGCCCTGGTGTTCGCCGACGCCGATCTCGCCGCGGCCGCCGCGGGCATCGCCGCCGCAGGCACGTTCAACGCCGGGCAGGACTGCACCGCGGCGACCCGGGTCCTGGTGGCCGAGTCGGTCGCCGAGGAGTTCACCCGGCTGCTGGTCGAGGAGGTCGCGGCGCTGCGCTGCGGCCCACCGTCCGATGTGGACTCAGTTGTCGGCCCGCTGAACAACGCCGCGCAGCTGGCGCGGGTGCAGGACATCATCGGCCGGCTGCCCGCGCACGCGCAGGTGCTCACCGGCGGGCAGCGCATCGGCGACGAGGGGTGCTTCTTCGCGCCGACCGTGCTCGGCGGCGTCCGGCAGGACGACGAGGTCGTGCAGGAGGAGATCTTCGGGCCGGTGCTCACGGTGCAGACGTTCCGCGACGAGCCGGCGGCGCTGAGCATGGCCAACGGCGTGAACTACGCGCTCGCGTCGAGCGTGTGGACGCGCGACCACGGGCGAGCGCAGCGGCTCGTGGCGAGCCTGGACTTCGGGTGCGTGTGGGTGAACACCCACATGGTGCTGGTCGCGGAGATGCCGCACGGCGGCTTCAAGCACTCGGGCTACGGCAAGGACCTCTCCCGCTACGGCTTCGAGGACTACACCCGCATCAAGCACGTCATGCACAACCACGCCTGACCGGCGACGCGGACCCGGCACGGCCGGCGAGGTGCCGGTTCGGCCAGGTCGGGGGCCGGGGGTGGCCAGATTGGCACTCCCGGCCCCGACAGCGGGCTCGTAGCGTCGCGGCGAGGACGAAAACGACAGGAGGCAGCCGATGGCATCGGTCACCGGGAACTGGATCGCAGGCGAGCTGGTCACCAGCGACGAGACCTTCGAGGTGCGGCACCCCTACGACGGTTCGGCGGTCGCCACCGCGTGCTACGCCACCGACGCCGACGTGGAGCGCGCCGTCGCGGCCGCGCACGCGGTCCGCCGCGAGTTCGCGACGCTGCCCGCGCACGCCCGCGCCGCGGCGCTGGACCACGTGAGCCGCCGCCTCACCGAGCGGGCAGAGGAGATCGCGCAGCTGATCACCGCCGAGAACGGCAAGCCGATCACCTGGGCGCGCGCCGAGGTCGCCCGCGCCGCCTCCACCTTCCGCTGGGGCGCGGAGGAGGCCCGCCGCTTCTCCGGCGAGCTGCAGCGGCTGGACACCGATGCGGGCGCGACGGGCCGGATGGCCCTGATCCGCCGGGTCCCGCGCGGGCCGGTGCTCGGCATTTCGCCGTTCAACTTCCCGCTGAACCTGGTGGCGCACAAGGTCGCCCCGGCGATCGCCGCCGGCACCCCGATCGTGCTCAAGCCCGCGCCGAAGACCCCGCTGTCCGCGCTGCTGCTCGGCGAGATCCTGGCCGAGACCGAGCTGCCCGCCGGGACCTGGTCGGTGGTGACGACCACCAACGAGAAGGCCGCCGAGCTCGTCGCCGACCCGCGGCTGCCGGTGGTGTCCTTCACGGGCTCCGGGCCGGTCGGCTGGGGCATCCGCGACTCGGCGCCGCGCAAGCACGTCACCCTCGAACTCGGCGGCAACGCCGCGGTGATCGTCGACTCGGAGTGGTCGGACCTCGACTACGCCGCCGACCGGATCGCGACCTTCGCGATGTACCAGGGCGGCCAGTCGTGCATCTCGGTGCAGCGCGTCTACGTGCACCGCGACAGCTACGACGACCTGACCGCCCGCGTGGTCAAGGCGGTCGAGGCGCAGGGCACCGGGGACCCGAAGGACCCGGCCACCAAGGTCGGGCCGCTGATCGACGTGGCGGCCGCGGAGCGGGTGGAGCAGTGGGTCGGCGAAGCCGTCGCGGCGGGCGCCCGGGTGCTCACCGGCGGCACCCGCGAGGGCGCGACGTACGCGCCGACGGTGCTGGCCGACGTGCCGGAGGACGCGAAGGTCTCGTGCGAGGAGATCTTCGGCCCGGTGCTGGTCATCTCGCCGGTCGGCTCGGTGGACGAGGCGTTCGAGAAGGTCAACGCCTCCCGCTACGGCCTGCAGGCCGGCGTGTTCACCCGCGACCTGCAGCTGGCCTTCCGCGCCTCGTCCGAGCTGGAGGTCGGCGGCGTGGTCATCGGCGACGTGCCGAGCTTCCGCGCCGACCAGATGCCCTACGGCGGGGTGAAGGAGTCCGGCGTCGGCCGCGAAGGCGTCCGAGCGGCGATGACGGACCTCACCGAAGAGCACGTCACGGTCCTCACCGGCATCAATCCGTGACATCAGAGCAGGTCGAAGCCCGTGTGCACTTTGTGCTGCTGTAGCGACTGAAGAGCTGCTGTAGCGACACAAAGTGCACACGGGCCTGATCAGGCGCGCACAGAAAAACGCCGCCCCGGTGACCGGGGCGGCGCTTTCGTTGCTTCGGTGCGTCAGCGGCGCCAGGCGGTCCGCTTCCGGCGCAGGTCGATCAGCAGGCCGATGACCAGGATCGCCGCGATCACGACCAGGTAGCCGTCTTCGGTCTTGAAGTGCCCGCCACCGCTGATGATGCCGCCGTGGTTGCCGATCAGCATGGCCAGGCACGCGATGACCGAGAACCAGCCCATGAACTGGGTGCCCTTCGGGAAACCGCCGTGCCAGCCCCACTCGACCGACGGTTCCTCGGCCGGGTCGATGGCCTGGCTGGGCTTCTTCTCCAGCTCGGTGCTCGCCACGTTCCCCTCCTGTGCCACGCCGGCCGCGCGGGCCGGAAGACAGTGCTCGGTGCGCGGATCACCGACCGGCGATCCACATTGCCCTCATCCTCGCACACGCCCTGCGCGGCCGAACGCGCGCCCACCCGGCACGAGCAGCGAAAAGGGGTGTTGCGGAAAGAGATTTCCGCAACACCCCGAAAGCGTCCGCTCGCGCCGGCGCTACCGCTGCACCGCCTTGCGGCCGACGATCACCCGGTAGACGCCCAGCACGATGACCGAGCCGGCGATCGCCAGGAGCCAGGTGCTCAGCGACCAGAACCGGTCGATGCCGACGCCGAAGATCCAGTTGCCGATCAGCCCGCCGATGAACGCGCCGACCACGCCCAACAGCATGGTGACCAGGATTCCGCCCGGGTCCTTGCCCGGCATGATCGCCTTCGCGATGGCGCCCACGATCAGGCCGAGAACGATCCATCCGATGATGCCCATGGTTGTTCTCCTCACGTCCTGTGCCGCACCCTGCCGGGCCGACCACCTGATCGTGAGCCCCGAAAGTGATTTGCGCACCGCGAGCGACGGGGGCTCACCTTCTTCGGGGACAATGGCCGGTGATGCACGCCGACACCCCGAATCAGAGCGCACCCAGCGAACCGGGTCCCCGCACCGTCCTGGTGCTCGGCTCGACCGGTTCCATCGGAACCCAGGCCCTGGACGTGATCCGGCACAACCCCGGCCGGTTCCGGGTCGCCGGGCTGGCCGCGGGCGGCAGCGACCCGCAGGCGCTGGCGGCGCAGGCACTGGAGTTCGACGTCCCGGCCGTCGCCGTCGCCAAGGGCACCGCTGTCGAGGACGTCCAGCTCGCCCTCTACGCCGAGGCCCAGCGGCGCGGCTACGCGGCCGGGGAGTTCCGGCTGCCGCGGCTGCTGGCCGGGCCGGACGCGGTCACCGACCTCATCGAATCCGCCCCCGCCGACGTGGTGCTCAACGGCGTCGACGGCTCGCGCGGCCTCAAGCCGACGCTGGCCGCGCTGGCCACCGGCGCGACGCTGGCCCTGGCCAACAAGGAGTCGCTGATCGCCGGCGGCCCGCTGGTGCTCGACCGCGCCGCGCCCGGCCAGATCGTGCCGGTGGACTCCGAGCACTCGGCGCTGGCGCAGTGCCTGTTCGGCGGGCGCGCCGACGAGGTGGAGCGGCTGGTGCTGACGGCCTCCGGCGGGCCGTTCCGCGGCCGCAAGCGCGACGAGCTCGTCGACGTCACCGTGGAGCAGGCGCTGGCCCATCCGACCTGGTCGATGGGCAGCGTGGTCACGATCAACTCCGCCACGCTGGTGAACAAGGGCCTGGAGCTGATCGAGGCGCACCTGCTGTTCGGCATCGGCTTCGACCGCATCGACGTCGTCGTGCACCCGCAGTCGATCGTGCACTCGATGGTCACCTTCGTGGACGGCTCCACGATCGCGCAGGCCAGCCCGCCGAACATGCGGATCCCGATCGCGCTGAGCCTGGACTGGCCGCGCCGGGTGCCCGGCGCCGCCCCGGCGCTGACCTTCGAGAAGGCCCAGGAGTGGACCTTCGAGCCGGTCGACGACGAGGCGTTCCCGGCCGTCGAGCTGGCCCGCGCGGCGGGCTCCGGCGGCGGCTGCCTGCCCGCGATCTACAACGCGGCGAACGAGGAGGCGCTGGCGGCGTTCGTCGAGGGCCGCCTCGGGTTCACCGCGATCGTGCAAACTGTGGGTGAAGTGCTCGCCGGCGCCGACCAGTGGCGCAGCGATCCGGCGGGCTTGGACGAGGTCTTCGCGGCCGAGGACTGGGCACGCACTCGGGCTCGCGAGCTCGTGGGGAAGGCGGAGTAGATGCTGGTCGTAGTTGGCATCCTGATCTTCTTCCTCGGGCTGCTGTTCTCCATCGCATGGCACGAGCTGGGGCACCTGGCGGCCGCGAAGCTGTTCGGGATCAAGGTCACCCAGTACATGGTCGGCTTCGGCCGCACCATCTGGTCCCGCAAGAAGGGCGACACCGAGTACGGCCTGAAGCTCATCCCGTTCGGCGGCTACATCCGGATGATCGGCATGTTCCCGCCCAAGAAGGACGAGAAGTACGGCCGCACCACGTCGTCCGCGCCGTGGCGGGCGATGATCGAGGACGCCCGTCAGATGTCCGCCGAGGAGATCACCCCGGAGGACGCGCACAAGCAGTTCTACCAGCGCAGCCCGTGGAAGCGGGTCGTGGTGATGATGGCCGGGCCGTTCATGAACCTCATCCTGGCGGTCGGCATCTTCACGGCGATCCTGATGGGCCACGGCATCGCGACCCCGACGACCACGGTCGCCAACGTCAGCGCGTGCGTGCTGCCCGCCACCGCGCCGAACACCGAGGTCTGCCCGGCCGACGCTGCGCCGTCGCCCGCCGCGGCCGCGGGATTCCGGCCCGGCGACCGGATCGTGGAGTTCAACGGCAAGCCCTACGCCTCGTGGGACGAGCTGCAGCTGGCGATCCGCGAGTCCAGCGGCTCGGTGCCGGTGGTGGTCGAGCGCGACGGGCAGCGGGTCCCGCTGCAGGCCGACCTGATGCAGACCGACCGGCCGAAGCTGACCTCGACCAGCGAGTACGAGAAGGTCGGCTTCCTGGGCCTGACCCCGACATCGGTGCTGGTCAAGCAGGACATCGGTGGCGTGGCGAGCACCATCGGCGGCTTCGTGAGCCTCACCGCGCAGAAGGTCGTCGAGCTGCCGCAGCGGGTGCCCGACCTGGTCGCCGCGATCTTCGGCGGCGAACGGCACCAGGACTCGCCGGTGGGCATCGTCGGCGCGAGCCGGCTGGGCGGCGAGGTGCTGGCCTCGGACGACTTCGGCGTGGACGCCCGGATCATCATGATGTTCAACCTGCTCGCGGGCGTGAACCTGTCGCTGTTCGTGTTCAACATGCTGCCGATCCTGCCGCTGGACGGCGGGCACGCCGTCGGCGCGATCTGGGAGGGCATCCGCCGCAAGCTCGCCAAGCTGGTGCGCCGGCCCGACCCGGGGCCGTTCGACACGGCGCGGCTGATGCCGCTGGCGTACGCGGTGAGCCTGATCTTCATCGCGTACTCGCTGCTGGTCCTGGTCGCCGACGTGGTGAACCCGGTGAAGCTGTTCTGACGTTTTCGCGCGAAACCGGCGCTCGGCACGCGTGGCGGGCGCCGTTTTCGCGCGAAAACGGCGGGGATTTCACCCGCGTGGCCCAACGGCTGTGGGGAAGCGGAATCCGCGTCGGCGCGGCCGAACGAGCTTCGGCGCGCGCCGCGTCCGTTACCTGAATCGAGTGGTGGCGGGCACGCGACGCTCGCTCGAACGAGACGTGAACGGGCGCTGATGATCACCGAACGTGACTCGGGTGACCATGACGACGTCCGGCCGGATGAAATGCCGCCGGTATCGTGGAGCGCGGGCGGTGCAAGCCGTCCGAAAAACACCAGAAGAGGTGGAGAGGAATCGATGACCGTCGATCTGGGCATGCCCGCGGCCCCGGCTCCGGTGCTCGCGGAACGGCGCAAGACCCGGCAGTTGCAGGTCGGACCGGTCGGAGTGGGCAGTGAATCGCCCATCTCCGTGCAGAGCATGACCACGACCGTCACCGCGGACGTCAACGCCACGCTGCAGCAGATCGCCGAGCTGACCGCCGCAGGCTGCGACATCGTCCGGGTGGCCTGCCCCAGCGCGGACGACGCGGAGGCGTTGCCCGCCATCGCGAAGAAGTCGCAGATCCCGGTCATCGCCGACATCCACTTCCAGCCGAAGTACGTGTTCGCGGCGATCGAGGCCGGTTGCGCCGCGGTGCGCGTCAACCCGGGCAACATCAAGAAGTTCGATGACAAGGTCAAGGAGATCGCGCAGGCCGCCAGGGACCACGGCACGCCGATCCGGATCGGCGTCAACGCCGGTTCGCTGGACCCGCGGCTGATGCAGAAGTACGGCAAGGCGACCCCGGAGGCGCTGGCCGAGTCGGCGCTGTGGGAGGCGAGCCTGTTCGCCGAGCACGACTTCCACGACCTGAAGATCTCGGTGAAGCACAACGACCCGGTCGTGATGGTGCGCGCCTACGAGATCCTCGCCGAGCAGTGCGACTACCCGCTGCACCTCGGCGTCACCGAGGCGGGCCCGGCGTTCCAGGGCACGATCAAGTCCGCGGTCGCCTTCGGCGCGCTGCTGCGGCAGGGCATCGGCGACACCATCCGCGTGTCGTTGTCGGCGCCGCCGGTCGAGGAGATCAAGGTCGGCACCCAGATCCTGCAGTCGCTGAACCTGCGGCCGCGGAAGCTGGAGATCGTGTCGTGCCCGTCGTGCGGCCGGGCGCAGGTCGACGTGTACAAGCTGGCCGAGGAGGTCACCGCCGGGCTCGAGGGCATGGAGGTGCCGCTGCGGGTCGCCGTGATGGGCTGCGTGGTCAACGGGCCGGGCGAGGCCCGCGAGGCGGACCTGGGTGTCGCCTCGGGCAACGGCAAGGGCCAGATCTTCGTCAAGGGCGAGGTGATCAAGACGGTGCCGGAGCACCAGATCGTCGAGACCCTGATCGAGGAGGCCATGCGCATCGCCGAGGACATGGAGCCCGCCGACGACGCGGCCGGGGCGCCGGTCGTCACCGTCAGCTGATCTAGCGCGACCGGCCGTCCCCGGTTCAGGGGGCGGCCGGTTTCGCTTTTCCGGTCTTCTGCGCGCCGCGCCCGCGGTGAATCCGCGGCTATCCGTCGACCGGGCTACTCCGAATGGGTGAGTGCGGTTCGGGGCGGTGTGGTGCACACCGGCCGGTGGGGCTCTTCACCCCGGGTTTCTGGCAGTCTTGGCAGGTGCTCAAGCTCGCCGGTGCACGGCTGTTGGAGGAACGCGACGCGGTGCTGGTCCGTTCCGTGCTGGATTCCGCCCCCGTCGCGGCCTGCATGGTGGCCGCGCGCGTCGAGGAGGCCGGCATCCACCCGTTGCGCCTCGGCGGCGAGCTCTGGGGCTACGGCGGCAAGCTCACCGGGATGTGCTTCTCGGGCGCGAACCTGATCCCGCTGCGCGGCGGACCGGCCGCGATGCGCGCCTTCGCCGACCGCGCGCTGCGCCGGCGCCGCGTCTGCTCGTCGCTGGTCGGCCCCGCCGAGCAGGTGCTCGCGCTCTGGAACGAGGTCGCGGCGCAGTGGGGCCCGGCGCGCGAGGTGCGCGCCGATCAGCCGCTCATGGCGCTGTCCGAGCCGCCCTGGGTGGCCCCGGACCCGCTGGTGCGCCCGGTCCGGCCGGACGAGCTGGACCGCTATCTGCCCGCGGCGATCGCGATGTTCACCGAGGAAGTCGGGGTGGACCCGTCCAGCGACGGCGGCGCGGCGAGCTACCGGGCGCGGGTCGCCGACCTGATCGCCGGCGGCCGGGCGTTCGCCCGCTTCGAGGGCGGCGAAGTGGTGTTCAAGGCCGAGATCGGCGCGCTGTCCCGCACGGTCGGGCAGATCCAGGGCGTCTGGGTGCACCCGGACCGGCGCAGCACCGGGCTGGGCACGGCGGGAACGGCCGCGGTCGCGGACCGGCTGGTGCGCGGCCTGGGCCGCACGGCGAGCCTGTACGTCAACGGCTACAACACCGCGGCCCGGGTGGCGTACCAGAAGGTCGGCTTCCGCCAGGTCGGCTCCTTCGGCACGGTCCTCCTCTGAAAGTCCACTATGGACCTTTGATCGGCGGTTTCAATTGAAACTGCAGGCCGCTCGCGGTGCCCGGCCCGCAGTTTCAACTGAAACCGTGGTCTCCCGTGCGGCGTGCGTTGACCGAACGGGCAACGGGTCGAAAAAGGGGTGTGGACGTTTCGGGGCATTTCGGCATACTCGCGGGCATGGTTTCCTCGCGGATCTTGGCCGGCGTGGCGGCGCTCCTGCTGCTGCCGCTGGCCGCTTGCAGCACCGGGCCGTCTGAAGAGGACGTCGCCGCCTCCTTCGTGAACGCGGTGGCGGCGGGTGACGCGGTCGGTGCGGCGAACCAGACCGACGCCCCCGACCAGGCCAAGCAGGCGCTCGAAGCGGCCCGGCGGAACCTGGCGCCGACGGCCGCGCACGCGACGGTCCGCGAGGTGACCGAGGACGCGCAGGGAACGCCGACGGCCCGGTTCGACATGTCTTGGGACTTCGGCGGGGGCAAGGTCTGGAACTACTCGAACGAGCTCAAGCTCGTCGAGCAGGAGCAGGGCTGGAAGGTCCGCTGGGCGCCTGCGGTGCTCCACCAGCAACTGGCGGCCGGGCAGACCCTCTCCTACCGCGAGCAGCGCCCGGACCCGGCGCCGGTGCTGGACCGCGACGGCAAGCAGCTCATGGGGCCGGAGCAGCTGATCACGGTGAGCCTGAGCGCGCAGGAGGCCGGGGACGTGCCCGGCGTCTCGGCCTCGCTGGCGAACGCGCTGAAGACCATCGAACCCGCGATCACCCAGCAGTCCATCCTGGACGGCGTGGCGAAGACGCCGCAGGGCCAGCCCTACGCGGTGGTCACGCTCCGGCAGGGCGACTACGAGCAGGTCAAGTCCCGGATCTACGACCTGCCGGGCGTGCGCTTCCCGGCCCAGACGCGGCTGGTCACCACCGAGCGCGGGTACGGCACGCAGGTGCTCGCGGGGGTGGCGCGCGTCGTCGACCAGCAGGTCCAGGCGAACGCAGGGTGGCGCGTCGTGGCGCTCGACGCGGCCGGTCAGGAGGCCGCGGAGCTGCACGGCGTCGCGGAGCGGCCGGTCGCGCCGACCAACGTGACCCTCGGCGACCGCGCGCAGCGGGCCGCCGAGCAGGCGGTGGACCCGGTTCCGCAGGCCGCGATGCTGGTGGCCATGCAGCCGTCGACCGGCGAAGTGCTCGCCGTGGCGCAGAACGCGCCCGCCGACACGCAGGGCCCGGTCGCGCTGTCCGGGCAGTACCCGCCGGGTTCGACGTTCAAGACGGTGACCGCGACCGCAGCGCTGGGTTCCGGGAAGGCGGGCATCGACACCCCGGTGGAATGCCCGGCCGAGAGGGTGTTCGACGGTCGGCCGCTGCCGAACGACAAGAAGTTCGACCTCGGTGTGGTGCCGCTGCGGACGGCCTTCGCGCACTCCTGCAACACGTCGTTCGCGCAGCTCGCGGTCGACATGCCCGGGGAGGCCCTGACCGACGCGGCGCACCAGCTCGGCCTCGGCGTGGACTTCGAGATGGCCGGCGCGACCACCATCACCGGGAAGGTGCCGCCGGGCGGCAGCACGGTGCAGCGCGCGGAGAACGGCATCGGGCAGGGCACGGTGCTGGCCAGCCCGTTCGGCATGGCGCTGGTGACCTCGTCGATCGCAGAGGGGCGGATGCCGGTGCCGACGCTGGTCCGGGGCGCGCAGACCAAGGCGGACGCCACCCCGCAGCCGCCGGCGCCGCAGACCCTCGACCAGCTCCGCACGATGATGCGCGAGGTGGTCACCGGCGGGACGGCGACCGCGCTGAACGGCTCCGGCGACGTCCGGGGCAAGACCGGGACCGCGCAGTTCGGCGACGGCACCCACTCGCACGGCTGGTTCGTCGGCTACCGCGGCGACCTGGCCTTCGCGGTGCTGGTGACGGACGCGGGCTCGTCGGGGCCGGCCGTCGAGGCGGCGAAGCGCTTCCTGGCGGGCACCTGATCGCTTCACGTGATCGGGTGATCACCAGGGGTCAGCGTGGTGCTACGTTGTAGCTCATGGAGCGGATCGGCGTCCGCGAGCTGCGGCAGCACGCCAGTCGATACCTGAAGCGCGTCGCCGCCGGGGAATCGATCCTGGTGACCGATCGGGGTCGCGCAGTCGCCGTGCTCAGTCCGCCCACGCGTGACCAGGCCCTGTACGACGAACTCGTCGCCGCTGGGGAGCTCGTGCCCGGCGAAGGCGGTGAGCTCCCCGAACCGTTGCCGGCAGCACCGACCCCGAACGTCTCCGACCGGCTGCTGCGCAGGCGTGAACAGGAGCGGTTTTGATCTACTTCGATTCCTCCGCGCTGATCAAGCTGATCGCCCCCGAGCCGGAGAGCAAGGCGCTGAGCCAGTGGGTCCGCGAGCGCTGGGAGCAACCCCGCGTCACCAGCGCGTTGTCGAAGGTGGACGTGCTGCGCACGTTCCGCGAGGTCGGCCCGGCCGCCGAGGACCTGGCGTCGATCATCGTGTCCAAGATCGACCAGCTGCCGGTGAAGCAGGACGTGCTGGACGTGGCCACCGAACTGCGCTGCAACGTCGGCCCGGTGGACGCCATCCACCTGGCCTCCGCCTACAAGATCAAGGACGGCCTGCACGCCTACGTCTCCTACGACCCGGGGCTGCTGGCGGCGGCCGCCGAGGCAGGCCTGACCACGGCCTCCCCAGGCACGAGCTGACACCGACCCGCCGCAATTTCCATTGAAATCGAACCCTCGATTTCAATGGAAATTGCGGTCCGGCGGCGGGGGGATCGGGCGTGGAGCGCTCGTGACCGCCACCCGGAGTTCGGGCTGGCATCGCGGTTACAGTGGTGGGCATGCCGGTTCGAGCTCCGTTGAAGCCAGGCGTGCAGACGCCGCGTCGCCCAGTCCCTGCGCACATCGAGCGCCCCGAGTACGTCGACAAGCCGGCTCCCAAGCGCAACACCGACCCGTACGTGCAGCCGCCCGAGGTCATCGAGGCGATGCGGGTGGCGGGCAAGCTCGCCGCGCAGGCCCTGGTCGAGGCCGGCAAGGCGGTGCAGCCGGGCGCGACCACCGACCAGGTCGACGCGGTCGTGCACGAGTTCTTCTGCGACCACGGCGTCTACCCGTCGACCCTGGGCTACCGGGGCTTCCCGAAGTCCTCCTGCACGTCGCTGAACGAGGTGATCTGCCACGGGATCCCGGACTCGACGGTGATCGAGGACGGCGACATCGTCAACGTCGACGTCACCGGCTTCATCGGCGGCGTCCACGGCGACACCAACGCGACGTTCCTGGCCGGCGAGGTCTCGGAGGAGGTGCGCCTGCTGGTGGAGCGCACCCACGAGGCGCTGATGCGCGGCATCAAGGCGGCCAAGCCGGGGCGGCAGCTCAACGTGATCGGCCGGGTCATCGAGTCCTACGCCAAGCGGTTCGACTACGGCGTGGTCCGCGACTTCACCGGGCACGGCATCGGCCGCGCATTCCACAGTGGACTGGTGATCCTGCACTACGACGAGCCGTCGGTGCAGACCGTCCTGGAGCCGGGCATGACCTTCACCATCGAGCCGATGATCACCCTCGGCACCCACGAGTACGACATGTGGAGCGATGGCTGGACGGTGACGACGAAGGACAAGAGCTGGACGGCCCAGTTCGAGCACACCATCCTGATCACCGAAGACGGCAACGAAATCCTGACCCTGCCCTGATTCAGGGGTTCCAGGCTCGTTCTGCGTGGCGGTGCGGGTAGCGGAACCTCAGAAGCCTTCTCGACTCCGGGATCCCCGACTTGCGTATGACCAATACGCGGCGTCGGGGCTGTCCTCGCGAGAAGGCTTCTGAGAACCCGCGGCGGTGCGGGTTGCGAGAGTGGGTTAAGCGGCTGCGCCGCTTGCGGCGGCTATTGGTCGTGAGATTCGAGCGCCGCGGTGGCGGTTGTGCGTTCGCGGTGCGCACCTTCGGCTGTCCGCATCGGCCTTTGGTTTGGCCGGCGATTTCGCGCGAAATCGCCGGCTGCCCTGTCTGCGTCAGGTGCCCGGCATCGACGCCGGTGTGTCTTGGGTGGTGCCTGTGTCTGTGCAGGTGGGTGGTCGTGAGCAGTTTTGGTCGGCATAGCCGCTAAAAGCACTCACGGGCACTCATCTGGGGAGACGTTCAGGCTGCTGGTTTCGCGCGGGTGTGCCGGTGTTCGGTGGTGCCTTCGGGTGAGCTCGGGTGATGGGGTAGGAACTTCGTGTGAATGCGGTGCTGATCGCCGGGACCACCTCCGATGCCGGGAAGAGCGTGGTCACCGCCGGGATCTGTCGTTGGCTGGCGCGCGGCGGCGCTCGGGTTGCGCCCTTCAAGGCGCAGAACATGTCCAACAACTCCGTGGTCACGCCCGATGGCGGCGAGATCGGGCGGGCTCAGGCCGTGCAGGCCGCCGCGTGCGGCGTCGAGCCCTCGGTGCGGTTCAACCCAGTGCTGCTCAAGCCCGGCAGCGACCGCAGTTCGCAGGTCGTGGTGCTGGGGCGGGTCGCAGGCGAGGTGACCGCGATGTCCTACCGGGCCCGCAAGGCGGCCCTGCTGGACACCGTCGTGTCCACGCTGGAAGGGCTGCGCGCGGAGTACGACTACGTCGTGTGCGAGGGCGCCGGGTCGCCGGCCGAGATCAACCTGCGGGCCAACGACATCGCCAACATGGGGCTCGCGCAGGCCGCCGGGCTGCCGGTGCTGGTGGTCGGCGACATCGACCGCGGCGGCGTGTTCGCCCAGCTCTTCGGCACCCTCGCGCTGCTGGACGCGGCGGATCAGGCGTTGGTCACCGGATTCCTGATCAACAAGTTCCGCGGCGACCCGGCGTTGCTGGAACCGGGCCTGGACCAGCTGCGCGCGTTGACCGGTCGCCCGGTGCACGGCGTGCTGCCGTGGGCCGAGGACCTGTGGCTCGACGCCGAGGACTCACTGTCCTATGTGGCCGATGGGGTGATCGGGCGGCCTGCGCCTCCGAAGGGCGCGCAGTGGTTGCGGGTCGCGGTGCCGAGGCTGCCGCGGATCTCCAACGCCACCGACGTGGAGGCGCTGGCCGCGGAACCCGGTGTCGCGGTCCGGTTCGTCACCGAGCCGTCGCGGCTGGCCGACGCGGATCTGGTCGTGCTGCCCGGCTCGAAGTCGACGGTCGCGGATCTGGACTGGCTGCGGCGCAGCGGCCTGGCCGAGGCGATCCGTGGGCACGCCCGCGCCGGGCTGCCGGTCGCCGGCATCTGCGGCGGTTTCCAGATGCTGACGCGGCGCATCGTCGACGAGGTGGAGTCCGGTAGCGGCGCGGTCGACGGGCTGGGGCTGCTCGACCTGGAGATCGAGTTCGCGCCGCGCAAGACGCTGGCCCGGCCGCGCGGCCAGGCCTTCGGCGAGCCCGTCCAGGGCTACGAGATCCATCACGGCGCCGCGATCCGCCGTGGAGACCTCGCGCCGCTGGTCAGCTTGCCCGACGGGGAGGTCGAGGGCGGTGTGACCGAGTCCGTTCTCGGCACCCACTGGCACGGGCTGTTCGAGAACGACGCCTTCCGCCGGGCCTTCCTGCGCTGGGCCGCGCGGCGCGCCGGGCGGGACGGCTTCGAACCGGCCGTTGGCACGGTCTTCGCCGAGATCCGGGCCGGGCAGCTCGACCTGCTCGGCGATCTGGTGGAGAAGCACCTGGACACCGACGCCCTGCGCCGACTGCTCGACGACGGCGCACCGACCGGCCTTCCGTTGCTGCACCAGGAACTCCGGTGACCCGTTGCGCACCGCAACCCGTGTGACCCGGGTAACGTCGTAGCCATGGCCGAGTTTTCCGTTGATGAAGCCCGCGAGCGGCTGGTGGAGCTGCTCGATCGCGCCGAATCGGGGGAGGAGATCGTCATCACGCGGTTCGGCGCGCCGTCGGTGTGGCTGCAGCCCGCGCGCGGCGGATCGACCGGCGGTGGTTTCGCCGCCGGAGTGATCGCGGCGTCGTGGGTGGCCCCGGCCGCTGGTGACGCGTTCGACGTCGGGACCGACTACTGGCCGGACTCCTCTGCCTGATCAGGATCTGAACCCACCTGGCTGAGCAGTTCGTCGAGGAACCCGCCCGCCTCTTCGGCCGCCCGGCGCGGATCGCCGTCGCGCACCGCTTCCAGCAGCCCGGCGTGCGAGACGTGCTGCTCCGGTGGGATCTCGGGGTTGAAGGTGGTCGCCACGCTGGAGGCCACCGTCTCGCGGATCCCGTCGTAGAGCGAGATCAGCACCGGGTTGTGCGAGGCCGCGACCAGCAGCCGGTGGAACTCGGCGTCGGTGACGATGACGTCCGCGCTGTCCAGGCGCTGCACCGCCTCGTTCCGGCTGTCCAGGCAGGCCGTCAGCTCGCGCAGGTCCTCATCGGTGCGCGCCCCGGCGGCGAGCCGGGCGCCCTCCACCTCCAGCGCGCGCCGGACCTCCAGGACCTGGCGCAGCTCCGGGCCGCACAGCTTGCGCACCGCCCCTGAGATCTCGTTGGTGGCGCGCACGAACGTGCCGTCGCCCTGCCGCACTTCCAGCAGCCCGGCGTGCGAGAGCGCGCGCACCGCCTCGCGGACGGTGTTGCGGCCGACGCCGAGGGCGTTCACGAGCTCGGTCTCGGGCGGGATCTTCTCGCCCAGCGGCCATTCCCCGGACGCCACGAGCTCGCGCATCTGGGCGATGACCTGATCGACCAGCCCGGTCCGTTTGGCAGTGACCAAAGGCACTGACAGGTCCTTTCGTCCAAACATCCTACGTTTGACATAATAGGCCGTGATGTCTACGAAGTCACGACCCCAGCATGTCCCCGACCAGGTGGCTGACCAGGATGCCACGCGACTCGCCGCCGGACGCCATCCGGATGGCTTCTCCGCCGAGAACCAGGGCGCCGCGGAGCCGGTCTTCCCGAACCGGCACGTCGCCGTCGCCGGTGGGGGACTGCTGCTCGCCGGCGTGGCGCTCGCGGCGGCGAACATGCGCCCGGCGGTCACGAGCCTGGCGTCGGTGCTCGGCGAGGTCCGAGACTCGCTCGGCACCTCGACGACCTGGGCGAGCGTGGTGACTTCGGTGCCGACGCTGTGCTTCGGGATCGCCGGCATCGGCGCTCCGCTGCTGGCGAGGCGGATGGGCATCAACAAGGTCATCGGCGCGTCGCTGGCGGTGCTGACGCTCGCGATGCTGCTGCGCGTCGTCGACGGTCCGTGGACGGTGCTGGGCGGGACCGTGCTGGTCTGCGCCGCGATCGCGATGTGCAACGTGCTGATCCCGGTGGTGGTCAAGGAGTCGTTCCCGACCCGCGTCGGGATGGCCACCGCGCTGTACACCACCGCGATGGCGGCGGGCGGCTCGACCGGCTCGGCCCTCACGCCGTACCTGAACTCCACCACCGGCAGCTGGCGTCTGTCGCTGGCGACCTGGGCGGTCGTGGCGCTGGCCGCGTTGTGCGTGTGGGTGCCGGCGACGGCTCGCCGCTCCTCGACGCGGCAGGTGTCGGGCAACGCGTCGACGAGTCCGCGGCGTTCGCTGATGCGCAGCCCGCTGGCGTGGGTGATCACCGTCTACTTCGCCCTGCAGTCGCTGGTCGCCTACGTCGTGATGGGCTGGATGCCAGAGGTCTTCAAGGGCGCCGGGATCGACAGCACGACCGCGGGCATGCTGCTCGGTCTGCTGCTGCTGATCGGTGTGCCGATCAACATGATCCTGCCGCCCCTGGTGACCCGGACCCGCAGCCAGTCCTGGTGGGCCGTCGGGCTCGCGGTGCTGACCCTCACCGGACTGCTCGGGCTGCTGCTGGCGCCGCAGGCGCTGCCGGTGGTGTGGGCCCTCGCGATCGGCATCGGGATGAGCGCGTTCCCGCTGGCGCTGGTGCTGATCTCGCTGCGGACCGCCAACGCCGCCGACACCGGGTCGCTGTCCGCGATGTCGCAGAGCGTCGGCTACCTGATCGCGTCCTTCGGACCGTTCCTGTTCGGCGTGCTGCACGACGTGACCGGCACCTGGTCGGCGTCGCTGACGGCGATTGTGGTGATCGTCGCGATCCAGGCGGTGTTCGGCGTCATCGCGGGTCGCCCCCGCACCATCTGACACCCCGCGGTTCTGCGAAGGGCGTCTTCGGCCGATCTGGTCGGAGACGCCCTTCGCGTCCGGCGGACTGCGCCGATGGTGTGAACGGTGCCGAATCGGATTTGCGGGCGGGCCGGCCCTGACACCATTGATCGCCGTGGGTGGTGTCGCGGGAACGCGGCGCCGCCGGGAGACCCGGCTCGCTGCCGTTGATCCCCGGCCTTCGGCAACGGGTCGCGCGGCTGGCCGGCACATCGCCCCTCGGCGCGCCGGCCAGCCGCACCCGTTCGGTCAGACGAGGCCGAGGCGGAGCATCGCGTCGGCCACGTTGGTGAAGCCCGCGATGTTCGCGCCAGCGACGTAGTTGCCCGGCATGCCGTACTCCGCCGCCGTGGCGTAGCAGCGGGCGTGCACGTCCTTCATGATCTCCTCGAGGCGCTTCTCGGTGAACTCGAAGCTCCAGCTGTCGCGGGACGCGTTCTGCTGCATCTCCAGCGCCGAGGTGGCCACGCCGCCCGCGTTGGCGGCCTTGCCGGGGCCGAACGCGATGCCGGCTTCCTGGAAGCTGCGCACCGCCTCCGGCGTGGTGGGCATGTTCGCGCCCTCACCGACCGCAATGCAGCCGTTGGCGATCAGGGTGGCCGCGTCGGCGCCGGTGAGCTCGTTCTGGGTCGCCGACGGCATCGCCACGTCGCACGGCACTTCCCAGACGCTGCGCTGCGCGACGAACTTCGCGCCCGGGCGGCGCTCGGCGTAGGTCGCGATGCGGCCGCGCTCGACCTCCTTGATCTGCTTGATCAGCTCGACGTCGATGCCCTGCTCGTCGACGACGTAGCCGGAGGAGTCCGAGCAGGCCACCACGGTGCCACCGAGCTGGTGGACCTTCGCCATCGTGTAGATGGCCACGTTGCCCGATCCCGACACCACGACCTGCTTGCCGTCGAACGACTGGCCGCGGGCCGTCAGCATCTCCTGCACGAAGAAGGCGCAGCCGTAGCCGGTGGCCTCGGTGCGGACGCGGGCGCCGCCGAAGGACAGGTGCTTGCCGGTCAGCACGCCGGACTCGTAGCGGTTGGTGATCCGCTTGTACTGGCCGAACAGGTAGCCGATCTCGCGGCCGCCGACGCCGATGTCACCGGCCGGCACGTCGGTGTACTCGCCGATGTGCCGGTGCAGCTCGGTCATGAAGCTCTGGCAGAACCGCATGACCTCCCGGTCGGAGCGGCCCTTGGGGTCGAAGTCCGAGCCGCCCTTGCCGCCGCCGATGGGTTGCCCGGTCAGGGCGTTCTTGAAGATCTGCTCGAAGCCGAGGAACTTCACGATGCCCTGGTAGACCGACGGGTGGAAGCGCAGGCCGCCCTTGTACGGGCCGAGGGCGCTGTTGAACTCCACCCGGAAGCCGCGGTTGATCTGCACCTCGCCGCGGTCGTCCTCCCACGGCACGCGGAAGACGATCTGCCGCTCCGGCTCGCAGATCCGCTCGATGATCTTCTGCTCGGCGTACTCGGGATGCTTGTCGATCACCGGACCGATGCTTTCCAGCACTTCCCGGACTGCCTGGTGGAACTCGTCTTCGCCGCGGTTGCGCTGGACCACGTTCTCGTAGACCGGTTCGAGGCGTTCGTGAAGCACGGGCAAACTCCTTTGTCCGACGACGTTCCGGGCCGCCCGGGCCCGCTCCGCCACGGCGGGAGCGCAACAGCGAGCAGCCCGATCCTCCTAAGGTGACCCGTTAAACTGGAACTACTCAAGATGACGCCCGACACATCGGGCACAACCGTCACTTCAGCGGCAGGTTGAGCAGCGCGTTCTCGACGAGCTCCGGCATGCCGGGGTGGATCCAGTACTGGCCGCGGGCCATGGTCCGGGCGTCCAGGCCGAACTGCATCGCCTGGATCAGCGGCTGCAGCAGCGTCGGCGCCTGCGGGCCGATGATGTGGGCGCCGAGCAGCTGTCCGGTGTCCGGATCCGCCAGGAGCTTGGCGAAGCCGGTCTTGTCCTCCAGCGCCCAGCCGTAGGCGATGCCCGCGTAGTCCTGGATCGAGGTCACGTAGCTGACGCCGCGCTGCTGCGCCTCCTGTTCGGTGAGGCCGACCGCGGCGATCTGCGGCGCGGAGAACACCGCGTGCGGCACGAACCGGTGGTCGGACTCGACCGGCTCGTCCGGGTGCAGCAGGTTGTGCTGGACGACGCGCATCTCGTGGTTCGCGACGTGCTTGAGCTCGTGCTCCGAGCTGATGTCGCCCATCGCCCACACGCCGTCCACCGAGGTCAGCTGGGTCGCGTCGGCCTTGATCTTGCCGTCGGCGGTGAGTTCGAGACCGCCTGCGGCGGCGTCCAGCAGGTCGGAGTTGGGCACCCGCCCGATCGCGATGAGCAGCGCCTCGGCCTCCACCGCCTCGGCGCCCTCCGGGCCCTCCAGGTGCAGCCGGACGAGGTCGCCGTCGCGCTCGACCGAGATCTCCTTGCGGTTCAGCCGCAGGTCCCAGCGCGCGGCCGCGAGCTCGGTGAACCGCTCGGAGATGTCGGTGTCCTCGGCACGCAGCACCCGGCCGGAGCGCCCGATCATGGTCACGTCGACGCCCAGCGCGCTGAACACGTGCGCGAACTCGGCGCCCACGAAGCCGGTGCCCATGATGATCATCCGGGCGGGCAGCTCGTCGAGCCGCATCACCGTGTCGCTGGTGTAGTAGCCGACCTGGTCCAGGCCGGGGATGTCCGGGATCGCCGGGCGGCCGCCGGCGGCCACCACGAAGCGGTCCGCGGTGATCGTCTCCGGGCCGGTGGCGGTCTCCACGGTCAGCTGCTTGACCCCGGTGAACCGGGCGACGCCCGCGTAGAGGGTGACGTTCGGGCTGCCCTCGGCGCGGTACCGGCGGCCGCCGGTGGAGATCTCGTCGATCCGCCCGAAGATCCGGTCCCGGATGTCGTGCCAGCGCACGTCGCGCAGTTCGAGGTCGACGCCGAGCTTCGCGCCGCCCGCCGGGGCCGCGGCCACGTCGGCGGTGTGCACGAACATCTTCGTCGGGATGCAGCCGACGTTCAGGCAGGTGCCGCCGTAGGCGTCGTTGGGGCCGATGCCCTTCTCGACCACGGCGACGTCCCAGTCGGCGAACCGGTCGTCGAGGATCGAGTTTCCGGAGCCGGAACCGATGATGACTAGATCGAAGTGCCGCACTGGTCCATCCTGCCTCAAGTCGGGCGCACCAGGTCCGGCGCGCCGTGGCTTCTTCGGGCGTCGATCATCTCCAACCCGGCGACCAGCCCCGTGATTCCGCGGTGATCTCGGGTTCTGGTCACACTCCAGGCGTGCGCGGTGCACCACAACACGCCGAGCACGGCACCGGGTTCCCCGAACGTTCCCTCGGTCACGCCCTGTGCCACGGCCAGCCCGCCGATGCCGGCGGCCCACCGCAGCAGCGTCGCGGCCGGCGGCGGGCGGCCGTCGGGCGCTCTGGCACGCAGCATCACCACGTGCTGGCCGAGTGAGGTGCCGTGCCCGAGCAGTGTCGTGACCAGCAGCAACGCCGCCGGGGCGAGCCACAGCGCGGCCGCCTCCCACCACCGCGTCGGGGCGGTGCCGGTGAGCCGCAACGCGATGTCCGCGGCCCGGGCGCAGGCCACGCCGAGCAGCCACAGCACCAGGACGTCGCAGCACATGCCCAGCAGCCGCCGGGCGGCGGTGACGGGGCGCGGCTGCGTCGCCGGACGTCCGCTGGTGCCGGCCGGCAGCCGCTGCCGCAGCGGCGCGAGCAGGCCACCGAGCAGCGCGCCCGCGGTGTTCGCGATGACGTCGTCCACGTCGAAAACCCGGTACGGGCAGGGGAAGGCGAACCAGAACCCGGTCAGCTGGGTCAGCTCGATCAGCACCGATGTCGCCGCCCCGGTCAGCACTGCTGCCGACCGGCCGCCCCGCACGAGAGCGCCCAGCGGGACGAAGAGCGCGACGTTGCACGCGAACTGGGCCAGCATCGCGGGGCTGGTCAGTCCGGCGAGCGGTCGCCACTGCGGCGCGAAGCAGGCCGCGTCGGACGGGAACGGCAGGAACACGTAGGAGAACAGCCCGAAGGCGTAGAGCAGGACGGCGAAGCGCTGCAGCGCGATGCCCACGCGCAGCTCGCCGTGCCGCCGGTGCTCGCCGGCGACGAACGGCGCGAACAGCAGCGCGGCCACCCCGGTGGCGGCCAGCGCGGCGAACGAACCCGGCAGCACGCTCATCTCGGCCTCCTGACTCCCGAAATACCTCCCGCAGATAAAGAGGAGCGAGGTGCCGATTCAGATACATCTCGATCGGGCGATCCCGGTACGCGAAAGGGCCGCACCTCCCGGGGGAGGCGCGGCCCTTTCGCGTACCGGCTCTGCAGCTGTGGAAGCCTGGACGGGGCAGCAGTGGCGTAGGGCAAGCGGCGAGGCCGCTTTTTCCTTCCCCGACTTCGCAACTTGCACCGCCGCGGGTTCTCAGGCGTCGCCCCGGGAGGACAGCCCAGCGCTGTGTGTTGGACATGCACCGAGGGGGCGTCTGAGGTTCCGCCACCCGCACCGCTACGCAGGGCGAGCGCGGTCCATAGAACGTCAGTGCTGGTACGTCGGAGTGAGAACGGCTCGGGCGACGGTGTGGAAGGCCAGGTTGAAGCTGACCACCGCCGGGCTCGCCTTCTCGTCCACGCCAAGCTTCTCGGTGTCGACCGCGTGCACCACGAAGTAGTAGCGGTGCGGACGGTCGCCGGGCGGCGGGGCGGCGCCGGCGAACGCGTGCTCGCCGAGGTCGTTGGCGACGTGGAAGGCCCCGGCCGGGATGCCGTGGCCGTTGCGGTTGCCCGCGTCGGCGGCCAGCTCGGTCACGTCGGCGGGCACGTCCACCAGGGTCCAGTGCCAGAAGCCGCCGGGAATGGGCGCGTCGGGGTCGAAGCAGGTCACCACGAAGCTCTTGGTGGTGTCCGGGAAACCGGTCCAGCGCAGCTGGGGCGAGCGGTTCTCGCCGTCGGCGCCCATGCCGTCGTAGGCGTGGGCCTGCGCCATCGGCCGGCCGTCGGTCACGTCGTCGGAGGTGACGGTGAAGGCCGGAACCGCGGGCAGCAGCGAGTACGGGTCCGGATCGATCGGGCGCTCCAAGCTCATTCGAGCATCCTCCCTTTCCTGGGGTGTGATCACCGGATTCCCAGCCTAGTTGGCCGCCGGTGCGCGAGCCGGAACCAGTGCGTTGCAAGATGTGCAACGGGGATGTGCATTTCGCAGCATCGAGCGGTTAAGCTGTCCGGCGACGAATGCCGCGGGACCGAGGAGGCGAAGGTGGCGGAGTCCGGCAACGACCCCGAGGTGCTGTGCCTGGGGGAGACGATGTCGCTGGTCGCCCCGGCCGTCCCGGTGTCCCTGGAGCAGGCGCGGACGTTCACGCTCTCGGCCGGCGGCGCCGAGTCCAATGTGGCCATCCACCTGGCGGCGCTGGGCCATCGCGTCGGCTGGGCGAGCCGGGTCGGCGACGATCCCCTCGGTCGCCGGATGCTCGCGGTCATCGCCGCCGCCGGGGTGGACACCGGCCTGGTGGAGGTGCGCCCGGACGCGCCGACCGGCGTCTACTTCAAGGATCCCGGCCCCGCCGGCACCAAGGTCTACTACTACCGGGCGGGCTCGGCGGCGTCCACAATGGACGAGAACTTCCTGGCCGACGAGCGGCTCGACGCGCCCCGGCTGCTGCACCTCAGCGGTATCACCCCGGCGCTGTCCGACGGCTGCGACCGGCTCGTCCGGCGGCTGCTGACCCGCGAGCGCCGCGCCCGGATCACCTTCGACGTCAACTACCGCCCGGCGCTGTGGCCGGTCGAGCAGGCCGGTCCGCGGCTGCGCGAGCTCGCCCAGCTCGCCGACGTGGTGTTCGTCGGCCTGGACGAGGCGGCCACCCTCTGGGGCGTGGAAACCGCCGAGGACGTGCGGAAACTCCTGGACGGGCCGGACGTCGTCGTGGTCAAGGACGGTGCCGACGCCGCCTACGCCCTGAGCACCGAGACGGTGATCGTGCCCGCCCCGGCGGTCCAGGTCGTCGAGCCGGTGGGTGCCGGTGACGCCTTCGCCGCCGGATACCTCTCCGGCGTGCTGCGCGGCGAGGACGGCATCCGCTGCCTGCGGCTCGGGCACATCCTGGCCGCGCACAGCCTGCTCAGCACCGAGGACCACATGCCGCTGCCGGATCGCGGCGCGGTGGCGGAATGGCTGGGCTGCGACGAGGAGCAGTGGCGCAACCTCAGCTTCGGCGGCGGTGTTGCATCCAGCGGTGTTGCATCCAAAGGGGGGGAGTGATCGTGGGTTTCTTCGACGAGCTCTTCAGCGGCCCGGTGATGGCGATCCTGCGCGGGATGGACCCGCAGCGGACCGTCGAGCTGGCCGAACGGGCCTGGGACCTGGGCATCGAGGCGGTCGAGGTGCCGATCGAGACCTCGCGCGCCGAGCCGTCGCTGCGCGCGGCGGTGGAGGCCGGGACGCGGCGAGGCCGGCCGGTGGGTGCCGGGACCGTGGTGAGCACGGAGCAGGCGCACACCGCCAAGGAGCTGGGCGCGGCGTTCACCGTGGCGCCGGGGCTGGACCCCGACGTGGTGCGGCTGAGCGCGGAGCTCGGCGTGCCGCACCTGCCCGGCGTGGCCACGCCCAGCGAGATCCAGCACGCCCACCGGCTCGGGCTGTCGTGGGTCAAGGCCTTCCCGGCGGCCGAGCTGGGCGCCGGGTGGTTCAAGGCGATGCACGGCCCGTTCCCCGGGCTGCGGCTGGTGGCCACCGGCGGGATGAACGCGCGCAACGCGCCGGAATTCCTCTCCGCCGGGGCCGCCGTGGTGGCCGTCGGTTCGGCGTTGGAGGATGCCGAGCAGTTGCCCGCGCTGGCGAAGCTGGTCGAGAGCTCGTGAGTGCTGGTTCCGGTTCTTACCGGAACCAGCACTCACGAGCCGACCCGGCCCGAGCCGAGATGGAGAAGTCGTGAAGGTCCACATTGGTCCGGTCGCCCCGCCGGAGCTCACGGCGGCCGTCATCGGGGCAGGCGCCGAGATCGGCCCGGCGGCGCAGGCGTCCGCGCTGGTCTGGTACGGCAGCGGCCCCGAGCGGTTCGCCGAGTTGGACCACCCTGGCCTGGAATGGGTGCAGCTCCCGTCGGCAGGCATCGAGACCTGGGTGACCGCCGGCGCGCTGCGCGACGGGATCACCTTCACCTCCGCGGCGGGCACCTACGCCCAGACCGTCGCCGAGCACACGCTCGGCCTGATGCTGGCCGGGGCGCGGCAGCTGCACGTGGTGGCCCGCGCGGACCACTGGGCGCGACCGGCCGGCATCCGCAGCCTCACCGGGGCCACGGTCGGCATCGTCGGTGCGGGCGGCATCGGCCGGGCGTTGATGGACCTGCTGCGGCCCTTCGGTGTCCGGGTGCTGGCGGTGAACCGCTCCGGGAAGCCGGTGGACGGGGCCGCTTGGACGTGCTCGGCCGACGACGCGTCCGGGGTGCGGCGGGTGCTGGCCGAGTCGGACTTCGTCGTGGTGGCCGCGCCCGCCACGGCCGAGACGGCGAAGCTGATCGACGCCGACGCGCTGTCCCTGATGAAGCCCGACGCCTGGCTGGTCAACGTCGCGCGCGGATCGCTGGTCGACACCGACGCGCTGGTCGCGGCGCTGGACGCGGAGAGCATCGGCGGCGCGGCACTGGACGTGACCGACCCGGAACCGCTGCCCGCCGGGCATCCGCTGTTCCAGCACCCGCGCGCGATCATCTCGCCGCACTCGGCCAACCCGAAGTCCTTGCTGATCCCGGCCCTGGCCCGGCGGGTGGCGGACAACGTCCGGCGGCGCCTCGCCGGCGAGCCGCTGCTCGGCGTCGTCGACCTCACCGCGGGCTACTGAGCTCTTCCGATTTCGCCTGGGACTGGACTTTTCGCTCCGTGACCGCCGGAAGCGGCTGCGGGGGCGGGCTTTCCGGTTTTGCCTAAAATGGGGAACGCCTGCTCACGCCTCCGCGGCCGACCTGAAGTGGATCTCGCCGTCTGGCGGTGTCGCAACCGGGCGATCTCGCGATGGTGGCCACAGTGGACTGTCTGGTCAGGCTTGGTCGCGCGTGCGGGGGCTGATGGCGCGATGATGCTCTTCGTGCGGCTTGCCCGGGATTGCGAAGTGCGGTTGGGGAACCGCGCTTCGCGCAAGCGTGGGACTACTCGCTTCCCGGTACGGTGATCGCTCGAGTAGCATATGTCCTATTTGGACAGTCTAGGTAGACCGTTCGGGTGGTAAATGGGCGGATTTTCCACCCGAACGGATTGCCTTGCTTAACTCAGGTGTATCCAAAAACGGGTTCTGATCCTCTTTCTCATGGACACTCTTGGTCGAGCCGGAGGTGGCAGGTCGAACGACGGCGTGCCGATGGCTCCGGGGGAGGAGGCAACGTGATGGCAGACATCAGGCGCCGGATGTGGTCGGGGGCCGCGCTGCTGGCGGCGGCGACGCTGTCGTCGGGCTTGCTGACGACGGCGGCGAACGCGTCGGACCGCGATTCATCGGCGGCGAAGGCCCCACCGATCGTGGGCGGGCAGCCCGCCAAGATCGCCGATCACCCGTGGGTGGTGTACCTGACGGACGCCCAGGGCAACCAGTTCTGCGGCGGCACTCTCGCCAAGGCCAACAAGGTCGTGACCGCGGCGCACTGCGTCTCCGGTGAGAAACCGGAGACGGTCCAGGTCGTGGCCGGGCGGGAGGACAAGCAGACCAGCGAGGGCAAGGTCGCCAAGGTCACCGGCATCTGGGTGCATCCGAACTTCCAGAACGCCAACAGCGGCGCCGACGTCGCCGTGCTGACCCTGGACCAGGAGCTCCCGCAGCAGCCGCTCGCAGTGGCCGGCAAGGGGGACACCTCGCTCTACGAAGTGGGAAAGACGTCCGCGGTGCTCGGCTGGGGAGCCACCGCCGAAGGCGGCCAGGCGTCGCAGACCCTGCAGAAGGCCGAAGTGCCGCTGGTCAGCGACCAGGATTGCCAGAAGGCGTACCCGCAGTACAAGTCCGACGCGATGGTGTGCGCCGGGCTCCCGCAGGGCGGCGTGGACAGCTGCCAGGGCGACTCCGGCGGGCCGCTGGTGGTCGAGAACAAGCTGGTCGGCATCGTGTCCACGGGCAACGGCTGCGCCCGGCCCAACGCACCGGGCATCTACACCCGCGTGGCGACCTACCACGACGACGTCCAGGCACAACTGGGTTCCTGACCCGAACGGACGCGGCCGGGGCGCAGCTGCAGCGCCCCGGCCGCGTCATGCCGGGCGTCAGGTGGCGGTCAGGCGGAGCCGGGGGCCGAGCTCCCTGGCCAGGCTGGCGGCCAGCGAGCGGAACGTGCGCACGGCCGGGTTGCGGTCGTCCGCGCGGGCGGCCAGGACGCTGTGCTCCGGCGGTGCGTCCAGCACCGGCACGCAGACCGTGCCCGGCCAGGGGTAGTAGCGCTGGAAGGATTCCAGCGCCGATCCGGCGCCGCGCCCGGCCGCCGCCGTGGTCAGGACCTCGTGCGGGGTCACGGCGTGCGAGCTGCTGCGGTGCGGCGACAGGCCGCCGCGCGCCTCGGCGAAGTAGAGGTAGTCGGAGAACTGGCGCGGGGTGTGGTCGGGCAGCGCGACGAACGGCAGGTCGAGCACGTCGGCCAGCCGCACCGACGGTGCGTCTGCCAGCTCCCACGACGCGGGCACGACCACGATCCGCCGCTCGGTGGTCAGCACGTCCACCGCTACCCGCTCGTCGTCCGGCGCGGGCCGCACGAACGCCACGTCGACCTTGTGCCGCAGCAGCGCGGAGACGTGCTCGGTGAAGTCCAGCGCCACGAACTCGACCCGGATTTCCGGGCAGGCGCGGTGGAAGGCCTGCACCACCGCGGGGGTGAGCTCGGCCGAACCGTTGCTCATCACGCCGATCCGCAGCGTCGACTCGGCGGCCGCCTCGGCCACGTCCGCGACCGCGGCGTCCATCGCCGCCAGCAGCGAGCGCGCGTGCCCGACGAACCGTTCGCCGGCCGGGGTGAGCCGCACCGGGGAGCGGTCGAGCAGCCGCACCCCGAGTTCGCGCTCCAGTTGCTGGACGTGCGCCGTCACGGACGCGGGCGACCGGAACAACCGCGTCGCGGCCTTGCCGAAGTGGCCTTCTTCGGCGACCGCCAGGAACGACGCCAATCGCCGCAAATCCATGCCTGCAGCGTACGAAGCGCGGGAAGGGGCGGCACCGGCCCGTTTTGCCCCAGGGCGCGTGCGAAGCGCCGTGCCGAGCCGGCGTTTTCCGGCAAAACGGGCCAAAGCGCGGCGGGTTTCCGCAGCGCGGAAGGAATGGCGAGGCGCAGATCACGGCCGCGTTCACGAATCCTGAACGGCCGGTGCGGTCGCACGTTCGACCGGCATAGAACCGATGCCGTGCGGAACAAGTGGTTGCCTGCCGCGTTCCTGCTGACCGCGGCGGGCTGGGGCGCGAATCAGTTCTCCTCGCTGCTCGGCGGTTACCAGTCCGAGTTCGGGTTGTCCGGGCAGGCCGTGACCGGCCTGCTCGTGCTCTACGTGGTCGGGCTGCTCCCCGGGCTCCTGCTGGGCGGCCCGATGGGCGACCGGTACGGCCGGCGACCGGTCGTGTTCGGCGCGATCGCCACCAGCGTGGCCGGGACAGCCGCGCTGATGGCCGGGGTGATCGCCACGCCTTGGCTGGTGGTGGGGCGGCTGCTGGCCGGGGTCAGCACGGGAGCGGTCCTGGCTGCGGGCAGCGCCTGGGTGCGGGACCTGTCGCACCCGCCGTTCGGCATCGCCGTCGAGGACGGCGTGGGGGCTCGTCGCGCCGGGGTGCTGCTGTCGCTGGGGTTCAGCGTGAGCGGGCTGGTGTCCGCGCTGATCGCGCAGTGGGGGCCGAACCCACTGGTCATCTCCTATGTTCCGCACCTGGTGCTGAGCGTCGCGGGCCTGGCGCTGGCGCTGTCGTGCCCGGAGACGCGGCCGCGCGAGGTCCAGCGCAGCTCGCAGGCCAGCGGCATCCGGGACCCGCGGTTCAGGCGGTTGGTGCTGCCGGTCTCGCTCTGGGTGTTCGTCGGGCCGACGGTGGCATTCGGCGTGCTTCCCGCGCAGGTCGCCGCCGAGGTTCGCGGGTTCGAGCTGGTCTACGCCGGAGTGGCGGCGCTGCTCGCGCCGGGGTTCGGGGCGGTGGTGCAGCCCCTGGCCCGGCGCGTTGCGCAGCGAGGTGAGCGCGCACCGGCGATCGTCGGGCTGCTCGCGATGACCGCCGGGCTCGCGTTCGCGGCCGTCGCGGCGTGGCTGGTGCGGCCGTGGCTGGGGCTGTTCGCGGATCTCCTGCTGGGCATCGGCTACGGCTTCTGCGTGACCTTCTGCCTGACCGTGGTCGGCCGCATCGCGCCACCGTCCGCCCTGGCCAGGCTGACCGCGGCGTTCTGGGTGATCGCCTACCTCGGCTTCTGCACGCCGCTCGTGGTCAGCCTGCTGGAGCCCGTCGTCGCGGTGCCGGTGGTGTTGGCGGTGCTGGGCGGCCTGGCGCTGGTCACCTGCGTCGTGGTGTCAGCCGGCGACCAGCCCGACCGAGATGGTCAGGAACGCCGCCGCGCTGACCACATCGAGCGACTTCGCGACGCTGGGGTGCTGTAGCCGGGTGGCGATCTTGGCGGCCCCGAGCACGATCGTGAGCTCCCAGATCGCCGCCAGCACCAGGAAGACCACGCCGAGCAGGACCAGCTGCAGCGCCGGTTGCGCGGCGGCGCCGACGAACTGCGGCAGGAACGCCAGGCTGAACAGCAGCATCTTCGGGTTGGTGAGGTTGCTGAACAGGCCGCGCAGGTAGGGGTTCGCGGCATCCGGCGGGGCAGTGGTGAGCGTGCCCGCGGCGGATTCCTTCCTGGTCAGCCACAGCCCGCGGATGATCGTCGCGGCCAGGTAGACCAGGTAGGCGGCGCCGATCCACTTCAGGACGGAGAGAACCGCCGGGTTGCTGGTGATCAGCGCGCCGAGCCCGGAGATCACCACCGCGACCTGGATGATGCTCGCGGTGTGGATGCCGGCGAGCGCGAACAGTCCCGCCCGGCGGCCGGAGTTCAGCGACGTGCGCAGCAGCAGGAAGACATCCACGCCGGGGGTGAGGATGACGACCATGCTGGCGAGCAGGAATGCGGGCAGCGGGGTCAGGTCCAGGAGCACAGCGTTCCTCCTTCGCGGCGGCATGCGGCAGCAGTGATCACTTGATCGGTCGTAGTTCTGTCACCTGTTCAGGCGCAATTCGCGGGCACGGCGCTGTGTGCGTTCCGGACCTGCGATGGATCGGGAAGGATGAGTGGCCGCCCGTAGCGGCCTGGGCCATAAAATTTCCCGATGTCATCCATATTAACGAAATATTTTCCTGCTGACGTGTGAGTTGCGCCTCGTGATGTTCCGGTATCGGGGTGACTACGGTGTGCGCTCGGCAAGATCGGCGACGGCTGGAGGCACGACGTGGGGCGTGGCAGTGAGCGCAAGACCGGAGCGGCACGCGGCGGTGCGCTGCTGCGCCTCGTGGTCACCGGCGCGGTGACGGCGCTGGCCGGCCTGCACCCGGTCGCGGCGAGCGCCGAAGAACGCCCCGAAGCGCGGGTGCTGGGCGGCACCGATGTCGCGGCGGACGACGCGCCCTGGGCCGTGGCCCTCACCGACGAATACGGCCGCCAGTTCTGCGGCGGCACCCTGGTGAGCCCGATCAAGGTGATCACGGCAGCGCACTGCGTGGTCTCGCCGATGACAGGTGCCAAGCGGGCCCCGGAGGATCTTCGGGCGATCGCGGGGCGCACCGACCTGCGCACGGAACACGGCACGGTCGGCGAGGTCGAGGGGATCTGGGTCCACCCCGGCTTCCGGGACTACACCAGCGGCGACGACGTGGCGGTGCTGACCCTGCGGACGCCGATGCCGCAGCGCCCGCTGGAGATGGTGGGCGCGGGCGAGACGGAGCCGTACCGGACGGGCAAGATGGCCCGGGTCTACGGCTGGGGCCGGACGAGCGAGTCGGGGCCGCCGTCGGACACCCTGCGCTCGGTGGAGGTGCCGGTCACCACCGAGGAAGCGTGCCGGAAGGCCTACCCGAACTACGACGGCCGGAGCATGTTCTGCGCGGGATTCCCGGAGGGCGGCACGGACGCCTGCGGGGGCGACTCGGGAGGCCCGATCGTGGCGGACAACCGCCTGATCGGCGTGGTCTCCTACGGAACGGGCTGCGGCCGGCCGAACTCGCCGGGCGTGTACACGAGGCTGTCGAGCTACAGCGGCGAGCTGTGATCGCGGGAATCTCGGTTGAACGATCCTGCGGCCTTGCCGCAGGATCCGGGATGTGAAAGATCAGGAAAACCCGTACCGCGCCGTCCGGGCGCGGTATTCGGAGTCCACCATCACCGTGTACCAGGCGTATTCGCCGGCAATCGCGGAAGCGGCCCTGGCGGCGGGGAAGTTCGTGCCGCCGTTCAAGCGCGAGCGGATGACGTGGATCAAGCCGTCGTTCCTGTGGATGGCATACCGGTGCGGCTGGGCGACCAAGCCGGACCAGGAGCGGGTGCTGGCGGTGGAGATCACCCGGGAAGGCTTCGAGCGGGCGCTGGAACACGCGTGCCTGAGCCACTACGAGCCCGACGTCCACGGCAGCCGAGAGGTGTGGACGGAGGCGAAGCGGGTGAGCCCGGTCCGGATCCAGTGGGACCCGGAACGCGACCTCCACCACCGCCCGCTGAACTACCGGTCCATCCAGATAGGACTAGGCGGTGAGTCGGTCGACCACTACGTCGACGACTGGACCGTGTCGATCGAGGACAGCACGCCGCTGATGCGGAGGACGGCCGAGCTCGTGGCGGCAGGGGACCTGGAAGCGGCAGAAGCAATGCGCCCAGTGGAGACGCCGTACCCGCTCCCAGAGCACATCGGCCGCCGCCTCGGTGCGATCCGATAGTGCTGCGCCTTTCGACGCGGCGGAAGTGTTCTTCTGGGCAGCGCGGGGTTTCTTAAAGATTGTATTTTTCGCGAATTGCCTGCTCTTCCTTGGCTTGGGTGATCAAGAAATCGCGCAAGCTTGGCCAATTGCGGCGTGGGCTGTCGTCGTTTTCGATGTACAGAAAAACAGGACCCGATGGTTCACCTGGCTCCATCCAGTAAAGCTCACCGCCCTGGTGCATGCCAAGAAAGACTGATCCAGGCTGGACCAGGTGTGCGGCACCGCATTCTTCCAAAAGTTCGTGCATCTCATCGGCGAGCTGCACGATGCTGGGATAGAAGAAGTCCGTTCCGTGGAGCAGGTCCCCGGCCCTTCGCCCCATGGTCAGCAAGAAATCTTGGTACTGCGCGGGAAGGTGCTCAACTCCTGCGGTCTTCCGTACCTCCTCTACCTCGCTGGTAGTGCACGGCACGATGTTCTCGGGTGTGGCCATGCCGCTGGAAATGAGCAAGCTCGCCAAGTCTTTCATGTTTTCCGGAGTCTGGCTGTCTGTCATGGTCCTTGCTATCGCCCTAGGTCGGAGGTGGTTACTTCAATTCCAGGAAATGCCCGTCGGAACTGCTCGATGACGCCCTGGCAGGACGTGCAAACCGGACGTTCGGAGGTTATATGTATCCTTCCGCTCGCGGAAGGATCAAGGTTTTGCGCTACGTGTTCGAGGATCTTGTGCTCCGCGTCAGAGGCGCGGGCTGCGTCGAATCGAGGGTTCTCAAACATCGGTACGGCGCCGGGGTACTGGTGTGCCCTGCTGGTGCCGATCAACTCGCCGGACGACCCATTGATCTCGTAGTCGGCCACCGCGATGTTCCGCCCCTTGCCAACTTTGTGTTCCTCTCGATAGTTATCGATCTTCTCTTCGCAAGACATGAGCCCCAGCGGGTCCATGCCGGTCAGTGGGTTCGGTGCGTACCCGTAATGTTTGGGACCTGCAGCCAAGCCCAACGGATCGCTGCTCGCGTAGCGCCCCGTCTCCGCAGCGTAGTGACGCTGGAAGTTGTAGTTGAATCCGGTTTCGGGGTCATGGTACTGGCCGGGGAAGCGCAGTGGGGTGTAAGCGCCTGTGCGACTTTGGTCCGTTGTGTTGCCCCACAGGGTTGTTCGGTGAAACCAGGCGATGCCGCCTTGGTCGTTGATCAGCTCGGTGGGAGATCCGACGAGGTCCGTGACGATGGAGTAGAACTGCTCGTCCACCCACTGCTGCGGGGCGTGGCGCAGTGGTGATCGTTCGGTTTGGGTGATCGGCCGGAAGGTCCCGGGCTCGTAGTTCCAAACGGTGACGCGGCGGTCGCCGAGTTGGGGGCCGTTCGGCACACCGTCGGTGTGCGCCTGTTCGGCCAGGACCAGGCCGTCCCAGATGAACTCGGTCTGCTCGACCACTTGCGTACCGTCGGAGGTCAGGCGTTGCTTGGCGACGCGGCGACCGAGGGGGTCGTAGCGGTATCGCCAGCGGGAGCCGTCCGGGGTGAGAACCTCGATTAGCCGGTCATCGGAGTCCCAGAAGTACCGCCACGTTTCGGGCTTCTGGGACAGGCGTTTGCGCTGCCGGAGCACGACCCGGCCCTGCGCGTCGTGTTCGTAGCGGACGTTTCCCGTGCGGCGCACGAGGGTTCCGTTGTACTCCCGTTCGCCCATTGCTTCGGCGTCCGGCGAGCCTTGCGGCACCGGCCAGGAGGCGTTCGCGATGTTGCCTGCGGAGTCGTAGGCGTAGCGCTCGGTCCAGCCCGCACCTTGGACGACAGTGACCCGACCTACCTGGTCGAGTTCGAACGTGCGTGGGCCGGTGAGCTGGTCGTCGATTCCGGTCAGGTAGCCGTCCGAGCGGTAGGTGTACGTCCGTTGCTGGATGGGCCGGCCACCAAGTCCGTTTAGTTCCTGCGACAGCAGTTGGTGGTTGGCGTCCCACACCTGGGACAGGACGGTGTTCGGGCCGAGGGCTCGTTGGATCTCTTGGCCTGCCGCGTCGTAGCCGAAGCGGAGGGTGCGGCCGGAGATGTGCAGTGCAGTTGGGCGGCTGTTCGCGTCGTATTCCCAGATGCTTTCCGCGCCTGATGGTGTGCGGCGGTGGGTTCTCCTGCCCAGCGCGTCGTAGGCCGAGGAGACCGTTCGGCCGTTGATCGTTTCGGAGAGGACTCGTCCGAGCGGGTCGCGGTGGAAGGTGACCTGTGTGTCGGTGTCCAACGCTTCGACGAGTCGACCCAGCTCGTCGTAGGTGTACGTCGTCGTCTTCGAGCTGTCCCGGCGCTCGATGACGTTGCCCAGCGCGTCACGTGCGAAGTAGGTGACCTCTCCTGCGCCGTTGGTGCGTTGGAGGAGTTGCCCAGCCGCGTCGTGCTGGTAGGTGACGACTCGGTCGTTGAAGTCGGTTTCGCGGACCACGTTTCCGGCCGGGTCGTAGTCGTAGCGCCAGACCAGCCCCTGCTCGTTGGTAACGCCGATCAGGCGCAGTTCCGTGTCGTAGGTGAATTCGAGGCGGGTTCCGTCCGGCTTGACCTCGACCGATGGAAGGTCGAAGTGGGTGACTTCGGTGTGCGTCTCCTGCTTCAGGGCGTTCACGTGGGTGCGGAGGTTGCCCTCGCCGTCGTAGATCCACCGCTCGGTGGCCCCGTTCGGCAATGTGCGCCACGCTGGTTTGCCTTCGACCGTCCAGCCGAACCGGGTGGTTCCGCCCAGCGGGTCGACGATCGCCCTAACACGGCCGAAGGCATCGCGCTCGTATCGCGCGGTGCTGCCGAGCGGGTCGGTCACCGACGACGGCAGCCCGGCTGCATCTGTTTCGATTCGTCGGGTGCTTCCGAGCGCGTCGGTTGCAGCAGTGAGACGCCCGTCCTCGTCGTAGCTGTAGCGCGTGACCGCCCCCAACGGGTCAACGATGCTGGTCAGGTTGCCGCGTTCGTCGTACTCGCGGCGGGAGATCGAGCCGTCCGGGGTGATGACGGTGATCGGCAGGCGGAGGTCGTTGTATTCGAAGCGGGTTTGATCGCCGTCCGGGCGGGTGACCGCGACGAGGTTCTCGGCGTCGTCGTAGGCGAAGCGGACGGTGCGGCCGAGTGGGTCCGTCCGGGAGACCAGGCGGTCGTAGGTATCCCACTCGGACAGCGTTTCTCCGCCGAGCGGGTCGATTTCGCGGACCACCTGGCGCTTTTCGTTCAGGCGGAACGTTGTGACGTGGCCGAGGGAGTTGGTGAGGCGGGTGACTCCTTCTTCGTACTCGAACGTTCCCGTCAGGAAGCCGCCGGAGCCTTCCGTGCCGATGCAGCGGCCTTGGCGGTCGTAGGTGTAGCGATACCAGTGGGCGTTTCGGTCCGTCCAGCTGGTTATCCGGCCCGCTTGGTCGTACTCGAACTTCAGCGGTAGGCCCGAGGCGTTGACCACGCCCGTCAGGCGCTGGTCGGTGTACTCGTAGCGCATCAGCAGGAGGTCTTCGCCGTTGTCCGCTTCGCGCAGGTAGAGCGCCGTGATCAGGTCGTTCTCGGACTCGACCCGGATTCGGTAGCCGCCCGTGTGGCGGATCTCCACCGGCGTGCCGGCGTCGTGGTCGAACTCGATCCGGTTGCCGTTGCGGTCGGTGATGCTGGTCAGCGGGAGGACGCGGTTTCCCGGCGCGAAGTGGTAGCGCCTACCGGACTCGATCTCGGTCAGCGTGTAGCCGTCGTCTTCATGCCTGGTGAGCGTGTTGCGCGAGCCCTCGAACCGGACGGTCGAACCGACCGCGGGATTCGGGCCGAACAGGAGTTTTCCGTCTTCGGCGGCGAAGGACACGCCCGCGCTGCCGACCTCCAGGCGCTGGTCCAGGGTGGACGTCCAGGACGGGCCGAAGTGCAGTCCCACCCGGTACGAGGACAGGTGTGTCCGCTTCAGCACCAGCGGGAGAACTGCCGCGATCTCCACATCGGTCTGCGGCAGGATCATCTCTCCGGTGGCGACGTCGATCGGGTCGTTCTCGCACTTCCGGTTGCCCTCGTCGCGGTTGGGGGTCTCCGGGTCGTCGGTCTTGTTCTGGAGATTGCCGTCTTCGCTCTTGGACTTCGGGTTGTCCGGCGACGTGCCGTCCGGGCTTGAGGACGTGCTGTCGGGAGAGGTGCTCGACGGGGACGTGTCGGGGGAGTTGGGGGTGGCGTCGGGTTTGGGGCTCGGGGCGTCCACGCTGGACGGGCTCGTGCCGGCCGGGCCGTCGACCTTTCGGAGGCCCTTCAGGGCGTCCTTGATGCCTTCCCAGATCTCGTCGAGCTTCTTCAGCAGCGGCTGCAGCTTGTTCAGGGAGCGGGTCAGCTTGGTGATGACGTCCGAGATCTTGCTGACCCACTTGGCGATCAACCCCGCCGCTTCCGCGACCACCGCCGGGGTGCCGATGCCGAGGGTGCCGCCGATTTCCGCGATCCAGCGCGGAATCCGGGTGATCAGCGCCGCCACGCACTCGGCGACCAGGTCGCGCACCAGCTCGCGGACGATGCCGACCAGCACGCCGACGATCTCGACGACCGTGCTGATCGTGTTCGCCGCGCCGCCCGCCGCCTTGATCTGCTCGGCCTGCTTCGTCGTGGCGTTCTTGTAGGCGTCGGCCGCCTCACCGGTCCAGGTGCCGGTGATGTTGTTGACCTCGTTGGTGAAATCGGCCGCGACCTGCTCCACCGACTTCGCGACGTTGCCCCACGTCTGCGCGTAGGCGGAGATCTGATCCGGGTCGCCGGCCAGCCAGTCCAGGGCGTCCGACAGCGGCTTGACGTGCTCCATCAGCCAGGACACCGCGTACGAGACCAGCGTGCCGACCGGGTCCATCACCATCGACAGCGCTTCCAGGCCCGCGCCGGCCGCGCCGAGCGCGATCTCCGACCAGGAACCCGATTCGATGCCGGACTGGAGGTCGCCGACGGACTCGAGGATGCCGATGCCGCTCACCGCGGTGGTGGAGTCCTCACGCTGCGCGACCAGTGGGTTGTCCGCCATCGTCACACCTCCCAGCCGGAGAAGCCGTCGGCGTTCGCCTGGTCACCGGATTCGTAGGTCTGCGCGGTGTCCTTGACGTTGCCGGCCTGGTCGCTCATGGACTCCGACGCGGTGGACAGGGCGTCGACCCCCGGCTGCGAGACCGCCTGCACGATCGGCACGAAGAACGAGCAGATCACCCCGTAGGCCTCGGTGCCCATCGTGACCTGGTTCGCCGCGTCCAACGCGGTCTTCAGCTGATCGGAAAGCGCGTCGAGCTTGCTGGCGTGCGACCGGAGTTCCTCCGGCGACACGTCGAATGCGTTCGTCATCGTCATCCCCCAGGCGACGGTCAGCGCAGGTAGGAGTCGTCCTCGAAGTCTTCGTCGTCGGGTGGCCGGCGCTCCGCACCGTCCTCGGCCTCGGGATCGGGGAAGCGCTCCCGGTACGCCGACACGACCGCGTTGACGGTCTCGGTGTCGTCGCCGACCGTGGCCGACATGACCTCGGCCACCTGGTCCCGGATGCCCGCCTGGGCCTGCCGCATCGTCGTCAGCACCGACTCCGCCAGACCCGCGCCGGACATCCGGCGCGCGTCGTCGGTGATCTGCAGGTCGGTGACCGCGCCGGCGCTGTCGACCGTCACCCGCACCACCCCGTCGCGGGACTCCGCGGTGGCCTTGACCGCCGTCACCTCCTGCTGCATCTGCTGGTAGCGGTCGGCCTTCGCCTGGATGCCGGCGGCCCAGCGCCTGATCTCCTCCTCGGTTCGCGCGCCGTCGACGCCGAAGACAGGTTCGCTCACGAAATCCCCCATGACCGCTCGGTTCCCGATCTCGCGCAGGCTAGCCGCGGCGTCGGCGGCGGGTCAGCGCTTCGGTGCGAAACTGGCCCGAACAGAGCAGCGCCCGCCCACCGTCGGCAGGAGTGGCGTTGACTACTCCCGGTGCTGGTGGATGAGGGTTTTGAGACCTCGCTGTGATATCCAGGTAAGGGTGACCCTCCAGCCGCTCGCGACCGCCGTCCACCGCGCCTACACCGCGGATCTGGACGCCGAGGACTTCTACCGGATGCTGCGCCTGCGCGTCGACGTGTTCGTCGTCGAACAGGAATGCCCCTACCCGGAGCTGGACGGTCGCGACCTGGAGGAGACCACTCGCCACTTCTGGATCGACTCCGCCGACGGCTACGTGCTCGGCTACCTGCGGCTGCTGGAAGACCCCGACGGCACGTTCCACATCGGCCGGGTCTGCACCGCCAAGAGCGCGCGCGGGCTGGGGCTGGGGCGCAAGCTGATGCGCGCCGCGGTCGCCGAGGTGCAGCACACGCCTGCCGTGCTCGCCGCCCAGGCCCACGCCAAGGAGTTCTACCGCTCCTTCGGCTTCGTCGAGGACGGCGAGGAATACCTCGAGGACGGCATCCCGCACGTCGACATGCGCCGGGAGCCCCGCCGGCGGGCGTGATCGGCGCTACTCGGGATTTGACCTCCGCCATCCGGGCTGTCGCGCTCCCCGCGTCCAGAGCCTGTTTCCACCGCTACATCACCGACGGGCTGCACGCCGCCCGCCGGTGACAGTGGACGGCGTTTTCGCGCGAGATCGCCACCCCGCGGGCCCCGGCCGCAGTGGTGCTGGTCTCGTCGCCGCCGCGGCCGGTTGGTCCGCCGGGCCGGTTCTGCGACGATGCACCTTGATCCGAATGCAAGGGGTGCGCCAGGAAGCCGGTGGGAATCCGGCACGGTCGGCGCCACTGTGACCGGGGAGCGGCCCTCCCTCGCGAGCCACCGGGGAGACCTGGGAAGGCCGGAGGGGCGCGGTGATCCGGGAGTCAGGACACTGCCGCCCCTTGTTCCCGCCACCGGGGCGTCCGAACCCCGAGGAAGGAACACCGGCATGACCGCTGCCCCGCGCTTCCCCTTCTCCGCCGTCGTCGGCCACGACGACCTCCGGCTGGCGCTGCTGCTCAACGCCGTGCACCCGGCCATCGGCGGCGTGCTCGTCCGAGGGGAGAAGGGCACGGCGAAGTCGACCGTGGTGCGTGCGCTGGCGTCGCTCTTGCCGCCGCTCGACGTGATCACCGGCTGCCGCTTCGGCTGCGCCCCGCAGGCCGCCGACCCGCAATGCCCGGACGGCCCGCACGGCTCCGAAGCCGCGCAACGACCCGCCCAGCTCGTCGAACTCCCCGTCGGCGCCACCGAAGACCGGTTGATCGGCTCGCTCGACCTGGAACGCGCCCTGACCGAAGGGGTCCGCGCCTTCCAGCCCGGCCTGCTCGCCGCCGCGCACCGGGGCGTGCTCTACGTCGACGAGGTGAACCTGCTGCACGACCACCTCGTGGACCTCCTGCTGGACGCCGCGGCGATGGGCCGCGCGCACGTCGAGCGGGAAGGCGTTTCGGTGTCGCACGCGGCGTCATTCCTGCTGGTGGGCACCATGAACCCCGAGGAGGGCGAGCTGCGCCCGCAGCTGCTCGACCGGTTCGGCCTCACCGTGCACGTCGCCGCGTCGCGGGATGTGACGACCCGGACCGAGGTGGTGCGCCGCCGCCTGGCGTTCGAAGCCGACCCGGCCGGGTTCGCCGCGAGGTGGGCCGACGCCGACGCTGAACTGGCCGAGCGGATCGCCGCCGCCCGCGCCCGGGTGGACTCGGTGGACCTCCCGGACGCCGAGCTCCGCCGGATCTCCGCGCTGTGCGCGTCCTTCGACGTCGACGGCATGCGAGCCGACCTCGTGCTGGCGCGTACCGCCACAGCGCACGCGGCCTGGCGCGGCGCCGAGGCGGTCGCCGAGGAGGACGTCGAGGCGGCGGCCCGGCTCGCGCTGCCGCACCGGCGCCGCCGCGACCCGTTCGACGAGCCCGGCATCGACGAGGACCAGCTCCAACAGGCCCTGTCCGAGGCGGCGGAGCACGCCGACGACGGCGACGACGAACCGCCGGAGGGCCCGGACGGCGGCGGTCAGCCGCCGGAAGGGCCCGAAGGACCCACCGGGCCGGACGGCGGAGCCGACGGCTCGGAGGAGCGCAGCGACGACCGGGCGCCCGCGGAGCGGCCGCCGGCGGCGCCGGCGCCGGCGTTCCAGGCGCGGCTGCTGGAGGTGCCGGGGCTCGGCGACGGCGCGCCGGGGCGGCGGTCGCGGTCCCGGGCGCGGAGCGGCCGGACGACGGGGGCATCCACTGTGGAGGGCCACGGCATCCACCTGGCGGCCACGCTGGCCGCCGCGGCGCCGCATCAGGTCACGCGCGGGCGCAGCGGCCCCGGGCTGGTGCTGCGCGGCGACGACCTGCGGCGCGCCATCCGGGAGGGGCGCGAGGGGAACCTGGTGCTGTTCGCGGTGGACGCGTCGGGATCGATGGCCGCCAGGGAGCGGATGTCGGCGGTCAGCGGCGCCGTCCTGTCGCTGCTGCGGGACGCCTACCAGCGGCGCGACAAGGTCGGCGTGGTGACCTTCCGCGGCGACTCGGCGGAACTCGCGTTGCCGCCGACGTCCTCTGTGGACATCGCGGCCGCGCGGATGCGCCGGCTGCGCACCGGTGGCCGCACGCCGCTGGCCGACGGATTGCTGCGCGTGCACCGGGTGGTGCAGACCGAGCGGATGCGGGACCCGCAGCGCCGGGCCCTGGTCGTGCTGCTGACCGACGGAAAGGCCACCGTGCCGCTGGATTCCGGGCTCACCGGGCGGATTCGCACGCAGCGCGCCGTCGATGACGCGCTGCGCTCGGCGGGCCTGCTCGCCGAGGCCGGCGTCGCGTCCGTCGTGGTGGACTGCGAGAACGGACCGGTCCGGCTCGGCCTGGCCGGCCGGCTCGGGGCCGCGCTGGGCGGTCCCTGCCTGCGGCTGGAGGAGCTGTCCGCGGACAACGTCGCCGGCGTCGTCCGCGCGGTCCGGGACGAGCGGCCCCGCGCCGCTTGATCTCGTTTTGATTACGAGATCCGGCGTTCCGTCTTCTGGCCCACCCGACCGATTGGTACGGTGACGCCGTCCACCTGACCCCCAGGGGTGGACCCGCAAGATGCCCCCGCGCTCCCGGTAACCCCCAGGCCGGTCGAGTGCGGGGGCTCTTTTAATCGCGCCTCACGCGGCCCGGTCGCCGACCGGGGACGCGACGACGCGGGTTTGGTAGCGGTGGCGGCAGGCGGCGGCGACGATCAGCAGCGGAACCGCCGTGGCGGCGGCGATCCCGAAGATCAGGCCGTACGAGCCGCGCTCCGCGAAATGGCCGGCCGCCGCCGATGCGGCCGCGCTGCCCAGGAACAACGCCGACGCGAACAACGCCACGGCGGTGCCCCTGGCCTCCGGGGCCACCGAGGTCACCCAGGTCTGCAACGACGAGTGCATGAACGACCAACCACCGCCGAGCAGCAACGCCGTGACCACCACCGTCGCGATGCTCGTGGTGGCGGTCACCACCAGGTAGCCGACGAACATCGAGGCGCCGCCGATCGCGATCAGCTGCCAGACCGCCAAGCGCCGCCCCAACACCTTCACCAGCCGGGAGAACACCCACACGCCGACGCCGTACGCGGCGGTGGCGAGCCCGGCCACCGCGACGTCCACGCCCTCGTGAACCAGTGCCGACGCCAGGAACGTCATGGTGCCCAGCAGCACCGCGCCCTCGACGAAAACCAACCCGAAGACCAGCAGAGCCCAACGATTCGTCAGCACCGCCATCAGGTGGCTGCGCACACCCTGGGCCTGAGCCCGCTCCGGCTCCGGCAGCTTGCGGAGCAGGACGACGCAACCCGCGGCGCAAACGGCAGGAAGCGCGAAAACCGCGCGCCAGTCCAGAAAACCGGCCAGCAGTCCACCGACGGCGGTCGCCAGCGCCGTGCCCATCGCCGAGGCCGCCATCAGATCGGAAAGCGCGCCCTGCCGGTGCTCCTGCGGCACGGTGTCGCCGACGTAGGTCAGTGACGCGGGGACGACGGCCCCCATGCACGCGCCGGTGACCACGCGCGCCACGACCAGCGCGGTCAGGTTCGGCGCCAGTGCGGAAACCACCCCGCCCGCCGCGGCGGCGAGCATCGTGCCGCGCATGACCGGTAGCCGGCCGAAGCGGTCCGACAGCAAACCCCACAGCGGCTGGGAAAGGCCGTAGGCGAGGAAGTAGCCGCTGGCGACGGCGACCGCCGCGGCCAGCGGCTCGTCCATCGCCAGCGCGATCAGCAGCAGCATCGGGGTGACCGCGAAGCGGTCGAAGTTGGAGATCAGCGCGGCGAAGGACAGCGCCAGCGGCGGCCTGGTCGGCATCGGGCGACTCCTCGCTGACTGGGACGACCATCCATGATCGTCGCCTGCACCGTTCCAGAGCCCCGTGAGCTCGGCCACCATCGAATCGGTGGCATTAGGCCATTGGGGGCGATCAAGCGGGTGAGGTATTGCGGATTTGTCTCGTATCAGCGTTCGCGCACGGGGTGCGGTGCTAGGTTCGGTCGCGCTGCGGGGAAAGACGAACTTCTGGGGAGAAGCGATGACGGGGTCGATTGGATCGGCGGCGGCCGGGCTCGCCGCCACGAACGACGCCATGCAGGGCATCATCAGCGCGGCCAACAGCGGCGGCTTCCAGGTCACGCCGGAGGCAGGCGACGAGCTGATCAGGGTCTTCCAGGACTTCCAGGACGGCGCGCTGCTGGATATTCAGAGAGAGCTGTCCAACCTGAAGTACCGGACCCCTTTGGGCGATAGCCCAGCAGGTCAGGCTATCGCCGACTTCAACGAACAGGTTGTAGCGGGCGGCGACGGTCGTTCCTATGAAGAACTGATCTTGCAGATGAAAGAGCGAGTGCCGCAAGTGATCGAAGCGATCAAGAAGGGCATTCAATCGTACCGGGAAGTCGACGAGGGCAACGCTGGCAACGTTGGCGTGCGGGATTGAGAACGGGGATTGCTCAGGTGCGTAGGTCGTTGACGAAGTCTGTGATCGCCGGAGCGCTCGCGCTGTTGGCGCTGGCTGCCGCGGGCTGTGGATCGTCGGGCACTGGCGGAACCGGCGACGGTTCAGGAGAAACCGGGGAGAGCGCATCGCCGACGAGCAATGCGGCAGCAGCCATCGATCCCTGCCAGACGTTGAAGTCGGCCGATACGGCAAAGCTGGGCGTCAAAGGTCCTGGCACGCCCAAGCGCTACGCGGGCGCTCCTGGCTGTGATTTCAAGCTTGCTGTAGGTGGCATTTCCGTGGTGGTGAACAGCGACAAGTCGGTGGACGAACTGAACCTCACCGAAGGCAAGGTCGATGCCGTCTCTGCCGCAGGTGTGGACGGCAAGCGCGTCCGCGAGCTCGTCGGTCCGGGAGACTGCGGGGTGTTCTTCCCCCTATCTCCAAAGGAATCCATTGCGATTAACGCCACCGCGCGCGACACCGAAGCGGCGTGCCAGGCGGCGCAGGATGCTGCGCCGTTGGTGCTGGCGAATCTTCCGAAGAACTGAAGCATTTGCGTAGAACTTAAAAAGGTGGATCAAGGGGGAAGTCATGACGTCGCCACCGGGTGGTGGGTCGGAATACATCGCCGATCACGAGCACTCCGCGTACGAGCAGGGGAAGCAGGAGTACGCGGGCGCGTCCAACGTGCCGATCATCGGCGATGTGCTGACGGACGTGCTGTCGAAGGCCAAGGCCACGGCGGAAGCGTCGAAGTACGGGCAGGAGCAGGCCAAGGCCCTGTCGGTCGACCAGGAGCTTCGCGAGAAGCCCGGTTCGCTGGGGAACACGCACTACCTGTCCTTCGAGCACAAGGAGATGGACCGGTTCGTCCGGGAGAACTTCGATCCCGCCGCGGTGCACGACATCGGTCGCGTCTACCACGGTCACGGGGCGAAGTTCCTGGAGTTCGCCGAGCAGATCCGGCAGGCCGCGACCAAGACGGAGCACACCTGGCAGGGCGAGGCCGGTGACGCAATGCGGAAGCACGTCACGCAGCTGGCCGACCACATGTCGCACTCCGGCAGCGCGGCTCAGCTCACCGCCAACCAGGTCGGCATGCAGGCCGAGGCGGCGGAGCGGGCGCGGAACTCGATGCCCGAGGTCGTCGAGTTCGACATGAAGCAGGAGCTGAAGAACTACTTCTCCGACCCGAACCCGTTCACGGCCCTCAGCCGGGCCAACGACATCGTGGAGAAGCAGGAGAAGAGCCAGGCCGCTCACCAGGAAGCGGCCCAGGTGATGTCGAAGATGGAGACCAACTTCGGGACGGCCGCGGCGCAGACGCCGGCGTTCGTGCCCGCCCCGCGCGGGCCCGAGGAGCCGCCCGGCACGTCGCAGCAGACGCAGAACACGATCGGTTCCATCAACCCGTCGAGCACGCCCGCGTCGACCCAGTCGGCCTGGACCGGCCCGAACACCTCGACGCCGCAGTACAGCCCGCCCAGCGCGCCGAACGTCCCGCCGAGCAGCACGAACGCGGTGTGGCAGCAGAGCCCGCCGGCCACGCCGCCGTCGGACACCCGCTGGAATCCGAACACCGGCCAGTGGGAGCGCCAGAACCCCTACAACGGGCGGTGGGCTCCGCTGCCGCCGAACCAGCAGCGCCCCGGCCCCGGCGGGCCCGGTGGCGGACGCCCGGGCGGCGCCGGTGGCATGGGCGGTGGCCGCGGCGGCGGACTGGGAGGTGCCGGCCGGGTCGGAGGTGCCGGTGGCGGCCAGCTCGGCGCTGGTGGTCGTGCCGGAATCGGCGGCCTGGGGGCCGCCGGTGGTGCGAGTGCCGGTGGTGCCGGAGCCGGTGGTGCGGCCGGTGGTCGTGGTGGTGCCGGGATGGCCGGCGGCGGCGCGGCCGGTCGCGGCCAGGGCGGCAAGTCCGAAGAGGACGACGAGCACGAGAGCAAGTACGTGGTCGACACCGATGAGGCCTGGGACGACCTCGGGTTGCCGAAGGTCGCGCCGCCGGTGTTCGGCGAGTAGCCCGCCCGCGTTCGAAGTTTCGCGCGATTCCCCGAGGAACACCGGTTCCTCGGGGGATCGAGGCGTGCCCAGAAGGGGAAGAGATGATCGAATCGTTCACGCTTTCCGCGGAGGCGGCGGACGTCCTCGGCGAGGATCTGCGGGTCGACCTTAGGCAGTTCCCGTTCGAGATCCCGCACTTCGCCGCCACGCTCGACGAACGCGCCCGGCTCCGCAAGGACGTCTGGGGTGGGCTGGAGCAGCGCCGGCTGGCCGATCGCGGCCGCGCCGAACCGGAGGTGGAGCAGGCGCTGAACCTGCTGCACCGCCCGGAGATCGGCGTCGCGGTCACCTCCTACGACGGCAAGTCGGACGCCGTCTACCGGGCGCGCGTGGCGGTGGCCGGGCGGGTCGGGGTGCTGGCGGTTCAGGAAGAGCAGGGCCTGCGGATCGAGTTCATCGACGTCCGCGGCCTCGCCCGGGTCTGCGTCGGCCTGCTGCCGGAGGTCCCGGCCGGCAAGCTCGACGCGGGGACGATCGCCGCCGACGGCGAGCCGAAGCCCCAGCCGGTGCGCGAGGCGGAGCCGGATTCCTGGCTGGGCTCGGCGCAGCCGGGCGCGTCGCGGCGAGGCGGCGGGGACCTGCGCAAGGTGGAGAAGATCATGGCCCTGCCGACGCGGCGGGTCGGCTACTTCGTGGTGACCGGCCGGGACGGCGGCGGGCAGCCGGTCCGGCTCCCGGCGATCGGCTGGCGGGACACCGAAGAAGGCCGCTACAGCGTCACGACGCGTCGCAACAACGACGGCGAGCGCTGGAACACCTTCGGCCCGGCGGACAAGCAGCGGCTGGCCCGGTACCTCGACGAGCAGCTCGCGGCCTTCCGGCCCGCCCGCTGAGATCGTTCGGGACGAGTCGGACGGTGCCGGGGCGGCCCGTTAGGGTCGGGGCATGCCTCAGGGACAGCCTTCGACAGTGCCGAACGACGGGTTGACCACTCGCCAGCGCCGCAACAGGCCGCTGCTCGTGGTGCACACCGGCGATATGAAGGGCAAGTCCACCGCTGCCTTCGGGCTCGCCCTGCGCGGCTGGAACCAGGGCTGGTCGATCGGGGTGTTCCAGTTCGTCAAGTCGGCGAAGTGGCGGGTCGGCGAGGAGTCGGCGTTCCGCGCCCTGGGGCGGTTGCACGACGAGACCGGCGAAGGCGGGCCCGTCGAGTGGCACAAGATGGGCGAGGGCTGGTCGTGGGCCCGCAAGAAGGGCAGCGAGGAGGACCACGCGGCGGCGGCGCTGGAGGGCTGGCGGGAGATCGCCCGCCGGATCGGCGAGCAGAGCCACGGCCTCTACGTGCTGGACGAGTTCACCTATCCGCTGCACTGGGGCTGGGTCGACGTCGCCGAGGTCGTCGAGACCCTGCGCGACCGGCCCGGGCACCAGCACGTCGTGATCACCGGCCGCTACGCCCCGCAGGCCCTGATCGACGCCGCCGACCTCGTCATGGAGACCACCAAGGTCAAGCACCCGATGGACGACGGTCAGAAGGGCCAGAGGGGCATCGAGTGGTGACCGATTCCTCGCACGCCCGGGTGGTGGTGGCCGCACCGGCATCCGGGCAGGGGAAGACCACCGTGGTGACCGGGCTGCTCGGCGCGCTGCGGCGGCGCGGGACCGGGGTCGCGCCGTTCAAGGTCGGCCCGGACTACATCGACCCCGGCTACCACCGGCTCGCCGCCGGCCGCCCGGCCCGCAACCTCGATCCCGTGCTGGTCGGCGAGGAGCGGATCGCGCCGCTGTTCCGGCACGGCGCCGCCGGCGCCGAACTGTCCGTCGTGGAAGGCGTGATGGGCCTGTTCGACGGCCGCATCGGGCCGGGCGAGGGGATCGCCGCCGGATCCACGGCGCACGTCGCGCAGCTGCTGGACGCGCCCGTGGTGCTGGTCGTCGACGCGAGGGGCCAGAGCCACAGCCTCGCCGCGCTGCTGCACGGTTTCCGCAGCTACCGCCCGGAGGTCCGGATCGGTGGCGTGATCCTCAACCGGGTCGGCTCGCAGCGGCACGAGCAGGTGCTCCGCGACGCCGCCGACAACGCCGGCCTCCCGGTGCTCGGCGCGATCCCGCGCGCCGATGATCTCGCCGTCCCATCGCGCCACCTCGGCCTCGTCACGGCCGCCGAGCACGGCGGCGAGGCCGTCCGCGCGGTCGAGGCGATGACCGAAGTCGTTGCCCGGTCGGTGGATCTCGACGCGGTGTGCGCGTTGGCCCGCTCGGCTCCCGGGTTGCCCGGCGCCGCCTGGAACCCGCGCGACGAGGTGCACCCGCAGGCCGGGGCCGTGGTCGCGGTGGCCGGCGGGCGGGCGTTCACCTTCGGCTACGCCGAACACGTAGAGCTGCTCGAAGCCGCCGGTGCCGAGGTCGCGGTCCTCGACCCACTCCACGACGAGCGGCTGCCGGAACGCACCGCGGGCCTGGTGCTGCCGGGCGGCTTCCCCGAGCAGCACGTCGCCGATTTGTCGGCGAATACCGCGCTGCGCAAGGAAATCGCGGCTTTCGCCGCCACGGGGGCGCCGATCCACGCGGAATGCGGCGGGCTGCTGTACCTGGCGGAGGAGCTGGACGGCCACCCGCTGTGCGGCGTGCTCGACGCGCGGGCGCGGATGTCGCCGCGGCTGACGCTGGGTTACCGCGACGCCGTGGCCGCCGCCGATTCCGTCCTGTTCGACGAAGGCGCCCGGGTGAGCGGCCACGAGTTCCACCGCACCGTCCTGGAGCCCGGCAGCGGCTCGCGGCCTGCGTGGGTGTGGCGTGCGACGGGCGCGCAGCGGGAAGGGTTCGTCGACGGCGGGGTGCACGCCTCGTACCTGCACACCCATCCGGCCGGGCAGCCCGAAGCGGTGCGGCGGTTCGTGGCGCGGTGCGCGCGGTGAGGCTCGTCCGTCCGGCGAGCCGGGGATGCTGACCCCGGCCGCGCTGCGCGAATTCCGCGGAACGGGAACCGTTTTCGTCCCGGGGGCCGCCCGGGCGCAGCGGCTGCGTGATCAGGACGGCACCGTGGCTTTCCCCACCTCCGAGGATCCCGCCGCGCATTCGGCTTCCAGCCGTCCAGCGGTGGGTCACGCACGGGCCGGGAGAGCCGGTTCACGCACCGTGATCCAGGCGATGCGGGACGTGACCGCGCTGCGGGTCGCTTTGCGGTCACGCGGTACGGTCGTTGCCTGCGAAGGCGGCCGGTGGCTCGGCGAGCCGCGCGCCGCGATCGCCGAATGCGGAGCCCCGGAGCGCTCGGTCCGCGCCGAGCACCTCGGCGCGCGGGGCGCGCGAGTGCTCCCGCCGTCCGATGTGTCCGAAGTGGACGATGCACCGTACCTGTCCACCGTGGTAGTACTTCCACCCCGAGGCGGAAGAGGAGAACAATGCTGACTGGCCGGATCTCGTTCATCGGTGCCGGGCCCGGCGCGGCCGACCTGATCACGGTCCGCGGCGCCCGGCGGATCGCCGAGGCCGACATCGTGGTGTGGACCGCGAGCCTCGTCGCGCCGGAATGCATCCAGGAGCACGCGCGCAGCGACGCGGAGCTGATCGACTCCTCCCGGCTGACCCACGAGCAGGCGCTGGAGATCTACCGCCGCGCCGAGCGGGACAAGCTCAACGTCGCCCGGGTGCACTCCGGCGACCCGTCGCTGTGGGGCGCGGTCCAGGACCAGCACGACGCGTGCGCGCGGATGAACGTGGAAGTCGAGATCGTGCCGGGCGTTCCGGCGTTCTCCGCCGCCGCGGCCGCGGTCGGGCGGGAACTCACCGTGCCGGAGGTCGCCCAGTCGCTGGTGCTGACCCGGCTGGAGGGCGGCAAGACGCCGATGCCGGAAGGCGAGAAGGTGCGCGAGTTCGCCAAGCACGGCACCACGATGGCGCTGTTCCTGTCCGCGTCGCGCGCCGCCCAGCTCGTCGAGGAACTGTGCGCCGGCGGGTACCCGGAAGACACCCCGGTGCTGGTGGCCTACAAGGTCTCCTGGCCCGACGAGCTGTTGCTGCGCACGAACCTCTCCGAGCTGGAGAAGACCGTCAAGCAGCACAAGCTGTGGCGGAACACGCTGTTCATCGTCGGGAAGAGCCTCAACGGCAGCGGAACCCGCTCGCCGTACGCCGCGGGGCACTCCCACACCTACCGCCGCGCCGACCCGGTCACGCGCCGGGCGCTGCGGGCGGACCGTCCCACCCCGGTGCGCCCGCGCGCGGAGAACACCGAGCCGCGCGCCGAGGAACCCGGTGAGAACGCCCGCGTGCGCGAGTCCGACGTCGCGTGGTGGGCGGTGCGCAACTGGCAGGAGAGCGCGCGCGGCGCGGCGCGAGTCGCGTCCACCCGCACGGCCCGGCGGGTCGACGAGGCGCAGTCGCAGCTGTTCACCGAGGAGCCCGTGGCGGCCGCCGAACGGCCGGTCGATCCGGTGGCGCCGGTTCCGGCGGAAGCGGTTGGGAGCGAACTGCCCGTTGACGTGGGTGAACAGCCCGTTCGCGCGGAAGCCGCGGAGGCGAAGCGGACATCCGCCGCGCGCACCACGACGACCCGGGCCACCGCGAAGGCCACGCCCGCGAAGCGGGGGGCGAAGGCCGCAGCCGCGAAGCGGGCGAAGTCCGCGTCCGCCACGACGGCGGCGAAGGCGAAGCCCGCCGCGAAGCGCAAGCCCCCGGCGAAGCCGGATGAGCAGGGCGAATAGCGAGGCGAAGCTGCCGTCCCCGGCGAGGTCGTGATGCACCCGCGGGGTCCGAATTGGACATCGGGTGCCCCGGCCGCCCACCGGTCATGCGAGATGTGACAGCGGGCCGGGCCGTTCTCGGCGTGTGCGGACCGGCTCTGCGCGCCGGTGGCAGCAGTATTGAAGCGGATCAGCCAGTAATGCGGCCGTCGGCCGCGTGTCCGGGTCGCGCGGGCTTCCGGGACGAACACGCGGTGGCGGCCGCCGGAGCGAGGTGGGTGACGTGGCAGTCACGGTGATCGGGGTCGATGGTGGCGACCTGCCGAAGGGCAGCGCCGAGGTGCTGGAGTCGGCGCGGCTCGTGGTGGGCGGCAGACGGCACTTGGAGGCGCATTCGCCGGAACACGCGCGCAAGCTCGAACTCGGGCCGCTGGAACCGGCGCTGAACGCGCTGTCGTCGCTGTCCGGCGACGAGAGCGGCGTCGTGCTGGCCTCGGGCGATCCCGGTTTCTTCGGTGCCGTCCGCGCGCTGCGCGACCGCGGCATCCGGTGCACGGTGCTGCCGTCGGCCTCCAGCGTTCAGCAGTTGATGGCGCGCGTCGGCCGGTCCTGGGACGACGTCGTCGTGGTCAGCGCGCTCGGCAGCGACCTCTCCCAGGCGATCAACGTCTGCCGCGCGCGGCCGGCCGTGGTGGTGCTGACCGCGCCGAAGGCGGGCCCGGCCCAGATCGGCTCCGGCCTGGCCGGCTGGCGGCGCACCATGATCGTCGCCGAGGACCTCGGCGGGCCGAACGAGTCGGTGGTCACCCTCGAACCGGCGGAGGCGGCGAAGCGCAGCTGGCACGAGCCGAACATCGTGCTCTCCCTGGCCGATCTCGACGACGTGCCGCAGCGGGGCTGGATCGCGGGCGGCGAGCCGGTGCCGCCGGCGACCGGGTGGGCGCTGTCCGAGGACGAGTTCTCGCACCGCGACGGCATGATCACCAAGGCCGAGGTGCGGGCCGTGGCGCTGGCGAAGCTCGCGCCCCGGCCGGGCACGCTCGTCTGGGACGTCGGCGCGGGTTCGGGCTCGGTGGCGGTGGAGTGCGCCCGGATGGGCGCGGCGACGATCGCGGTGGAGTCCGACGAGGCGCAGGCGGTGCGGCTGATCACCAACGCCGCGAGCCACGGCGTGGACGTCCGGGTCGAGGAGGGCTCCGCGCCGCAGGTGCTGCGCAACCTGCCGCGGCCGGACGCGATCTTCGTCGGAGGCGGCGGCACCGAGGTCGTCACGGCGTGCGCGCACGCCGGGGCGTCCCGCGTCGTGGTGGCGCTGTCGGCGCTGGACCGGGTCGGGCCGACCCGCGACGCGTTGCGCGCGGCCGACTACGAGGTCGAGGGCGTGCAGCTGTCGGCCGCCCGGCTGGCGGAACTGCAGGACGGCGCATCCCGCCTGGAAGCGGCCGACCCGGTCGTCCTGATCTCGGGCTACCGGAAACAACGCTGACCCCACGCCGTCCCGCTGGGGCCGGGCTCCGTCGGGCCGCAATTTCAATGGAAATCGGACCTTCGATTTCAATGGAAATTGCGGACCATCGGCGTGTCGAGCCACGACACGCCGATGGCTGTGGACAACTTCCGCAATTTCAATGGAAATCGGAGACGTGATTTCCATTGAGCGTTTTCATCCTCGACGGCCCGTAGCCGCGGGTCGCAAAGCTGCACGTCGATGGGGTGTCGCATGCGCAGTAGGCGCATAACTCATCTACGGCACTGGCACCGCCGCGGGTTCACTGTGCCCACCCCCTCCGGGGTTGTCCCGGCGAGGACGGCCCTGGCGTCGTGTATTGGCATGCATAAGGGTGGGCGCCCGCAGTCCGGGAGCCTTTGAGGTTCCGTCGCCCGCACCGCCACGCGAAACGAGGTTGGAAAACCTCAATCGAAATCGCGGTGGCAGGGGTCTGGCCCGTGCGAGAGGGCGCCGTGCGGGTGGCACCATGCTGAGGCGTTCGTGAAAGCAGTCGACCAGGTTGAGGAGTGCCAGTGATCGGTCTGTTCGCGGTGACCGCGGCGGGACGGCGGTCCGCCGCCGAACTGGCCGGGCGGCTGGGGCCGGACGCCGTCGTCGCGGACGGGCCGATCGCGCCCGCCGTGCGCCGCCTGTGGGACCACCTGGACGCGGCGGTGTTCTTCCTGGCCAGCGGCGCGGCGGTGCGGCTGGTCGCGCCGCTGCTGCGGGACAAGCACAGCGATCCCGGGGTGGTCTGCGTCGACGACGAACGCCGCTTCGCCATCGCCCTGACCGGCGGTCACGCCGGGGGCGCGCTCGCCGAGCAGGTCGCCGACGTGCTCGGCTGCACCCCGGTGGTCACCGCCGCCTCCGACAGCACCGGCACCACCCCGCTGGACGAGCTCGTCGACCAGCTCGACGCCACTGTGGACGGTGACCTGGCGGCCTGCGGCGGCGCGATCCTCGACGGCTGGTCGGTCCGCCTGGTCAACCCGCACGGCTTCCCGCTGCCGGCGCTGCCGCCCAACGTTTCCGCCCACCCCGAAGCGCCGCTGTGGACGGTCGTGATCGACGATCGGCGCCCGACGGAGGACGAGGAGCGGACGCTGCGGCTCATCCCGCGCACGCTGGTCGTCGGCGTCGGGGCCGCCCGCGGCGTCTCGCGGACGGCGGTGACCGAGACGATCGCCCGGCTGGACCGCGAGCACGGCCTGGACCCGCGGGCGATCCGCGCGGTCGCCAGCGTCGACCTGAAGGCCGACGAGGACGGCATCCTGGAGGCGGTGCAGGACCTGGGCTTCTGGCACTCCGACGGCGGCGAGGAGCTGTCGCTGCTGACCTATCCGGCGGAGGCGCTGGCAGGCATCGAGGTGCCCAACCCCAGCGAGGTGGCGAGCGCGGCGGCGGGCACGCCCTCCGTCGCCGAGGCATCGGCGCTGCGCGCGGCCGCCGAGCTCGGCGGTGGGGCGCCCGTCGAGCTGGTCGTGCCCAAGATCAGGGGCGACGACGTGACCGCGGCCGCCGCGCGCATCCGGCCCCGCGGCCGGCTGGCGATCATCGGCATCGGCCCGGGCAACCCCGACCTGCGGACCCCGCGCGCCGACGTCGAGCTGCGCCGCGCCTCCGTGGTCGTCGGCCCGGACGAGCACGTCGACCAGGTCCGGCACCTGCTGCGCCCCGGCACCGAGGTGCGCGCCACCGGCGGCGCCGAGGCGGTCGCGCTGGCCCGGGAGGGGCGCGCGGTGGCGCTGCTCGGCGGGTCCGCGATGGCGCTGGAGGAGGCCGGTGCCGACATCGAGTTGGTCGGCGTGCCCGGCGTGACGGCGGCGCTGGCCGCGTCCGCACTGCTGGGCGGGCCGCTCGGGCACGACCACGCGCTGATCAGCCTGTCCGACGCGCACACGCCGTGGGAGGTCATCGAGCGCCGCGTCCGCGCGGCGGCGGAGGCCGACCTGGTGGTGTGCTTCCACGACCCGCGTTCGGGGGACCGGCGGCTCGGCCGCGCCCTGGAGGTCCTGGCGGAGCACCGCCCGGGGACCACGCCGGTGGGCGCGGTCCGCGGGGCCGGTCGCGCCGGGGAGCGGGTGTGGTGCGCGCCGATCGCCGACTTCGACCCGGCGGAGGCGGACGCGTCCACCACGGTGGTCGTGGGCACCTCGCGGTCCACAGTGGTCGATGGCCGGATGGTGACCCCGCGGGGACCGGCCGACGCCCACTGACACGCCTGAACGACCTGCGGGAACCCTACCCGGCCGGTGCCTGAGAGTTCTTCCAGAGTTGTTCCGCCGGCTCACCCGAAGGCGCCCGGTTCCGAGTGACCACGTCCCACCGTGCCCCCGTTACCGCCCCCCGCGATCCGTCCGGCGAGGACAGGTTGGACGTGCACGGGTCGGGCATCCCGGAGGCCACCGCTGCGGAAGATCATCTCCAGGGGCACTGGGAGCCGCTGGTTTTGGTGGGGTGGGCGTGCGAAGCTGGCTGGGATGAGCGGGCACATGTCTCCCGAGGAGTTCCGGGAGTTCGGCAGGCAGGTCGTCGACTGGATCGCCGACTACTACTCCGGCGTCGAGCGGCATCCGGTCCGGTCCCAGGTGGGGCCCGGCGAGGTCCGGGCGCAGCTCCCGGCGCACCCGCCCGAGCGGGGCGAACCGTTCGAGCGGGTGCTCAGCGACCTCGACGCCGTACTGGTGCCGGGCGTCACGCACTGGCAGCACCCGAACTTCTTCGCCTACTTCCCGGCCAACGCCACCGGCCCGTCGATCCTCGGCGACCTGCTCTCCAGCGGGCTGGGCGTGCAGGGCATGGTGTGGGCGACCAGCCCGGCGTGCACCGAGCTGGAGACCGTCGTCGTGGACTGGATGGCGGAGCTGCTGGGCTTGCCCGAGCACTTCCGGACCGACGCCGTCGGCGGCGGGGTGATCCAGGACTCGGCGTCCAGCGCCGCGCTCGTCGCCTGCCTCGCCGCGCTGCAGCGGGTCAGCGACGGACAGGTGGCGAGCCGGGGCATCACCCGGCGGCACACGCTCTACGTCTCCGCGCACACCCATTCGTCCCTGGAGCGCGCGGCGCGGATGGTGGGCGTCGGCGGGGACAACGTCCGGATCGTCGACGTCGACCCGGACACGCTCGGCATGGACCCGGAGCACCTCGACGCGCTGATCGCCGAGGACCTCGCCGCCGGCGCGGTGCCCACGCTGGTGTGCGCGACGATCGGCACGACCTCGACGACGGCGATCGACCCGGTCCGCGCGGTCGGCGAGGTGTGCCGGGCGCGCGGGATCTGGCTGCACGTGGACGCGGCGTACGCGGGCGTTGCCGCGGTGTGCCCGGAACTGCGCTGGATCAACGATGGCGTCGCCGACTTCGCCGATTCGTACTGCACGAACGCGCACAAGTGGTTGCTGACGAACTTCGACTGCAGCCTGCTGTGGATGGCCGACCGGCGGCCCATGGTCGACGCGCTGTCGATCCTGCCGGAGTACCTGCGCAATCCGGCGACGGCGTCCGGTGAGGTGATCGACTACCGGGACTGGCAGGTGCCGCTGGGCCGCAGGTTCCGGGCGCTGAAGCTGTGGTCGGTGCTGCGCTGGTACGGGGCGGAGGGGCTGCGCGAGCACATCCGCGCCACCGTCGGCCTGGCCCAGGAGTTCGCCGACCGGGTCCGCGACGACCCGCGGTTCGAGCTGCTGGAGCCGCATCCGCTGGGCCTGGTCTGCTTCCGGCCGCTGTTCCCGGAGCTGTCCGCCGAGGACGCCAACGACCGGGTCTACCGGCTGATGGAATCGCTGAACGACTCCGGCGAGCTGTACCTGACCCACACCAAGGTGGACGGCCGGACGCTGCTGCGGCTCGCGGTCGGCTCGCCGCAGACCGAGCGGCGGCACGTGCTCGCGGCCTGGAAGCGGATCCAGGAGGCGATGGGCTGACCTGCCCGCGAGCAGCGCGTGCCCGATCAGCACGAGCACGTGCACCGGAGCCGGCCAGTCGCCGGCCGAGGCGGTCTGGAGGGCGTGGAGCGCGGCGCCCGGCGCGGTGAGGTCGCCGATCGGTTGCAGCGGGCCCGGAATCGCGGCCAGCGGCAGGCCGGGCAGCAGCAGCGCCGCAGCGAGGGCCGAACCGGTGCGGCGCGGCAGCGCCGCGGTCAGCAACCCGCAGCTGAGCAGAGCGAGCGCGGTGAGCGCGCCTGCGACTAGGAGGGCCCTCGGTGGCTGCATGATGGCCGTGGCGGCCAGCGACAACCCGGCGAACGCCACCAGGTGAGCGAGGAAGGCGGCAACCGGTTCGGTGCACCGCCGCAGGTTGGCGGCCGCGAGCACCAGCGCGACGACGATGGCCGCGGGGAGCCCGATCGAGGGTGCGAGGAGGCAGGAGAGGGCCGAGGCGATCGCCAGCGGTTGCCGGGGTAGCCTCGCCAGCTCCGTGCCGACGCGGTTCCCCAGGTCATCCACAGTGGACGAATCTTCGCTGATTGCCATGGCCTCGACGCTAGGAACGCAGCGTGCCTGCGGGTATGCGTCCTGCTGCCGTTCGAGGGGGGCTTCCGGCCCGTTCGGGAGTAGAGCTAGCTCTACCCCCACGCGGAAGGCACGGGCAGTGCCTTTCCGCCGGTGCCGGAGAAGATGGACTTATGCGAAATCGGGCACGACAACGTGCGACGACCGCCGGGCGAGGGCTGGTGCTCCTGCTGCTGGCGCTGCCGGGGCCGCTGCTGTTCGTGCTGTACCTGTTCGGTCTGGGCGTGGTGTCGATCGGCCTGCTGTCGCCGGGGGAGTGGTTCATCGGACGCTGCCGGGCGGCAGCGAACCTCGGGCGGCGGCTGGCGCGGGACTGGGGCGGCGTCGAGGTGCCGGTGCCGTACCGGCCTGCCCCGCCGGAACCGCAGCCGGACGCCGAAGGCTGGTACCGGCACGACAAGGCGCTGTACCGGAAGCCGCGCATCCCGCGCTACCTCGCGCGCGTCGTGTGGTTGGCGGAGGACCCGGCGACGAGCCGGGACCTGAACTGGATGCTGCTCAACACGGTCGTCGGCGCGGTGCTGGGCCTGCTGGCGGTGCTGGGCGGCCGGGCTTTCCTGCGGGCGCACGGGCTTTGGGTGCGGATGCTGTTGAGCCCGGTTCGGCCGTGCCGGTGGTGGGAATGGATCGTGCGCGGGTTGCACGGCCTCTGGCACCTGGCGGTTCTCGGCCTGCTGGCCGTGGTGAACCTGCTCGCGGGCGTGGTCCTGGTCGTCCTCTTCGTCCTCACCCACGTGCTTGGCGCGTTCCTGTGGTGGCCCTGGTGCAATCGGGTCGCCCGGCTGCTCGCGGGTCTGGGCCGCAGCCTCGCCGGGAAGTGGTCCGGGGTCCCGGTGGACGAGGTCTACCTGCCCTTCATCGCACCCGTGCCCACGTCCGACGGGCTCTACCGGGCCGGCCGGATGCTGCGGAAGTCGCCGCGGCCCGCGATCAGGCGGGCCCGCTACCGCCAGGCGATGACCGATCCGGCCAGCCCGCGAGACCTGCTGTGGCTGCTCGGCGACGGCCCGGTCACCGCGGCGCTGCTGGCCCCGCTCGCGGCGTTGTGCTGGGTCTTCGGCTGGGGCTTCTGGATCCCGTTCTGGGTCCGGGTCGGTGGCCTGTTCTTCGACGTCGGGCGGCCGTGGGCGGAGCTGCTCGCCCCGGCGAAGTGGCTCGCGGAAACCCCGCTGGCCGGGTTCCCGCTCGGGCTGGCCGCCGGGGCGGCGGTCGTGGCGCTGGCACCGCCGCTGGTGCGCCTGCACGGCCGGTGGACCCGCCTGCTGCTGGCGCCGACCGGGAAAACCCTGCTGGCGCAACGGGTTCGGCGGCTCGCCGAGACCCGCGCCGACGCGACCGAAGCCGAGGACACCCAGCTGCGCCGCATCGAGCGCGACCTGCACGATGGCGCCCAGGCCCGGCTGATCGCGCTGGGGCTGAAGCTCGCCGCCGCGGAGCGGCTACTGGACAGCGACCCGCAGCGGGCCAGGGAGCTGCTGGGCGAGAGCAAGGCCGAATCCGGCCAGACGCTCTCCGAACTCCGCGCCCTGGTGCGGGGAATCCGCCCGCCGGTGCTCACCGAGCGAGGCCTCGTCGACGCCGTGCGCGCGCTGGCCCTCGACCTGAGCGTGCGGATCGAGGTGTCGGCGGACCTGCCCGGGCGATGCCCGTCCGCGGTGGAGTCCGCGGCCTACTTCGCGACCCGGGAGCTGGTCGCGAACGCGCTCAAGCACGCCGGGGCGGACGAGATCCGCGTCGAGCTGGGTTACCAGCGGGAGTCGCTGCGGATCGTCGTGACCGACGACGGCTCGGGCGGGGCCGACCCGGACCGCGGCAGCGGGCTGCGGGCATCCGGCGCAGGCTCGGTACGTTCGACGGAACATTGCACCTCAGCAGCCCGCCCGGCGGTCCGACCCGGGCGACGATGGAGATCCCGTGCGCGTTGTCCTCGCAGAAGACCTCTTCCTCCTCCGGGACGGCCTGACCACCCTGCTCGCCGCGCACGGCTGCGAGATCGTCGCCGCCGTGGAGACCGGTCCCGAGCTGGAGCGGGCGCTGCTGGAGCACCGGCCGGACGTGGCGGTGGTCGACGTGCGGCTGCCGCCCACCCAGACCGACGAGGGGCTGCGGGCCGCGCTGGTCGCCCGGCGCGAGATCCCGGGGCTGCCGGTGCTGGTGCTGTCCCAGCACGTCGAGCAGCTCTACGCCCGCGAACTCCTGGCCGATGGCACCGGCGGGATCGGCTACCTGCTCAAGGACCGGGTGTTCAACGCGGAGCAGTTCATCGACGCGGTGCGCCGGGTCGCCGCCGGCGGCACCGCGATGGACCCGGAGGTGATCTCCACGCTGGTCGCCCGGCGGACCACCCCGCTGGAGCGGTTGACGGAGCGGGAGCGCGAGGTGCTGTCGCTGATGGCCGAAGGGCGCTCGAACGCGGCGATCGCCGGGCAGCTGTTCATCAGCGAAGGCGCGGTGAGCAAGAACATCGCGAGCATCTTCGGGAAGCTGGGCCTCGAGACCTCCGACGACACCAACCGCCGAGTGCTGGCGGTGCTGGAATACCTCAAGCGGTGAGGGGTTCGTGAGCGCTGTTGCACGGCTGCCGGAGGCGTTCTGCGCGCCGTTTTCGCGTGAAACCGGCGTTCGCCACGCCTGAGGGCGCCGGTTTCGCGCGAAAACGCCGCCCCGCACCACGCCGCCGCTTCGAGGGCAGAGTGCCGTACCGCATCCCTGCGCCGCATCCGGAAGAGCGTCTGCCGCAGCCGAAAGCGCTCACGTCGCGGCGCGCGCCTCTGCGAGTTCTCGGGACTTGGGCTCGCGGGCCGGGTCGGGCCTGGTGCCGAGCACGCACGCCACGGCTCCGAGGGCCATTCCCAGCGCGGCGGTGAGGGACGGCGTTTCACCCAGGATCGGCCAGGACAGCAGGGCGGATACGGGCGGGACGATGCAGAACAGGGCGCTCGCCCGGCTCGCGCCGCCGACCGCGATCGCCCGCAGGTAGAACGCGGTTCCGGCCACCGATCCCGCCAGGACCAGCCACAGCAGCACCCCGGTGGCCTGCCCCCAGTGCGCGACGTGACCCTGCTCGAACACCGCGATCACGCCGACCGCCAGCGCCGCCGCGCCCGACTGCACGGCGCCACCGGCCCGGACGTCGACCCCGGTGCAGTACCGCTGCTGGTAGAGCCCGCCCGCGGAGAAACCGAGCAACCCCAGCAGGGTGAGCAGGATTCCCGGGTTCACCGCGCCGTCGGCGAGCACCTGCCCGCCGAGCGTGACGACGACGGCGAGCACGCCGAGGACGAGCCCGATCATGCGGATCCGGCTCAGCCGCTCGCCCAGGAATCCGGCCGCGAGCGCCGCGGTGAGCACCGGGTTCATGGCGAGCACCAGCGCGGTCACCGATGCCGGGACCCCGACGGCCATCCCGCCGTAGCACCCGGCGAACTGCGCTCCGCTGGTGAGGATCCCGGCGACGGCGGTGTGCCCGAACCGCTTGCCGCCGGGCCAGGCCGCGCGGGAGCAGACCGCGATCGCCGCGAACACCGCCGCGGCCAGCGCGAGCCGCACGGAGGTCAGGAGGAACGGGGGAGCGGCGCCGACGCCCAGCTTCCCGGTGGGGAAGCCGCTGGCCCAGATGACGACGATCGGTGCCGCCAGCGGCAGCGGGATCGAGCGGGTGCCCTTCATGATCCCAGCCTCGCCCGCCCGGCCCGGCCGCGTCCAACAACGATAAGTGATCGCGATCGATTTCAATTGCTGATCGGTTAGGGTGGCCGCATGAGTGCCGTACTGGACATCGTCGCGTTGCGCAGCATGGTCGCGGTCGCCGACTGCGGCGGGTTCCACCGGGCCGCCGCCGCGCTGTGCCTGACCCAGTCCGCGGTCAGCCAGCACCTGCGCAAGCTGGAGCGGGTGCTGGACCGGAAGCTGGTGGTCCGGGAGGGGCGCCAAGCCAAGTTCACCGCGTCCGGAGAGCTCCTGCTGGCGGAGGCGCGGCGCATCCTCGACGCGCACGACGAGGCGCTGCGCCGGCTCGGCGCGGAGGAACGCCGCACGCTCGTCTTCGGCTCCACCGAGCACGCCGCCGACCGGCTGCTCCCCGAGCTGGCGACCCGGATGCGAGCCGCCTTCCCGGGGTTCGAGGTGCGGTTCCGGCTGGACCGGACGGCGCGGCTCGCGGAAGCGGTGGATCGCGGCAGCATCGACATCGCCCTGCTGATCGACCGGTCGGTCGGCGGGCGGAGCCGGGACGCGGGCCGGCTCCGGCTGGACTGGTACGCGGCACCGGACTGGGCGCCGCCGGGCCCCGGCGAGCCGCTGCCGATGGTCGTCTTCGACGAGCCCTGCATCATGCGGCGGCTCGCGGTCGACGCGGTGACCGGGATCGGCCGGCACCCGGACCTGGTGTGCGAGGCCGCCGATCTGGCCGGGGTGCTCGCGGCCGCGCGGTCCGGCCTCGGCGTCACGCTGCTGCCCTCGGCGAAGCCGCGCCTGGAAGGGCTGGTGGTGCGCGCCGACCTCCCGCGGCTGGATTCCGCGCCGCTGCGGGTCCGGGCCCGCCCCGGACTCGACGACGACCTCGCGGACCTCGTCGCGAAGACGGCGCGCGAGGTGGTCGAAGCGCATTCGTGAGACATGCCGGAGGACGCCCCCGACGGATCGGAGACGCCCCCGGCTGCGCGTCAGGCGGGCAGGTGCACGCGGCGGTGCAGCCGCTCACCGATGTCGCTGGCCGCGTTGTCCAGCAGCTTGTGCGCCAGTTCGAACAGGGCGCGGGCGATCGCGATCTCGTCGCCGATCTGCGGTACCTCCGGGTCGTCCGGGTGGCGGCGCGCGGTGCCGTGCCCGTGCAGCGCCTGACCGCTGGGGGTGGTGAACCCGACGTCGGCGGTGGTCTTCGCGCCCGCCTCCACGACCTGGAGGTTCAGCGTGATGGTGTGGGTCTCGTTCATGGTCGTCTCCTGTCCCCGTCGGCCCGCGTTCCCGCAGGCCCTTGAGGTCGCCGTAGCCCAAGCATGCGCTGGCCGACCGGAGCGGCGGAAGACCGGTGTTCACCCATCCGGGTCACCCCGGCCGGCCGCGCAGACCGGTACGCGCGACGTACCCAACCGGCCCTCGTCGCCAAACGAGGCGCGTCGCCGCGATCGGCCTGCGCCGCTCGGTCCTGGCTCCGCCGCTCGCTCCAGGTCGCTGCGCCGGCTCGGAAGCGAGTGCGGCGTTTTCGCGCGAAACCGGCGCCTGCCAGGCGTGCGAAACGCCGGTTTCGCGCGAAAACGGCGCTCGACTGACGCGCCGCCGCCCGGACGTGATCGACTTCACCCGGGGTTTGACCTCGGGTCGCGGGGCAGGCAAGGATACGGCCGCCGACAGTGCAGGAACCCGGTGCGAATCCGGGACGGTCCCGCCACTGTGACCGGGGAGTGGGCCCCACTCGTTGCCACGGCTGCGTGCAGCTGGAAGGCAGGGGTGCCGCGTCGATCCGGGAGTCAGGAGACTGCGCGCCGGCCCCGCGCCGCGCCGCGGCGTGCGGACACCGAGCCCCTCGGGCGGGAAACCCAGGAGGTCGGATATCCCATGTCTCGGGATGCCGAAGAGAGCCGGCCGCAGGCCGGTTGGGGCGCCATCGAGCGCCGGAAAGCAGCGGTCGTGCTGGCCGCCGTCGGAGTGCTCCACCTGGCTGGTTGGGGCGCGTACCTGCTGCAGCAGCAGGAGTTCGACGCAGTGGGAGGGCTGGCCGCCGCGGGAATGACCGCATACCTGCTCGGATTGCGCCACGGGTTCGACGCCGACCACGTCGCAGTGATCGACGACGCCACGCGGCTGCTGATGCAGCGCGGCAGGCGACCGGTGTCGACCGGCATGTGGTTCGCCCTCGGGCACGCCAGCGTCGTGCTCTTCCTCGCCGTCGCGGTCGCATTCATCGCCGGACCCGCCGCGCAGCAGTGGGCCGAGGAGGCCGGCGTGCGGATCGCCACGGCGGTGGACCTGATCGTGATCACGGTCCTGACCGCGCTGGCCGTGCTCAACGCGCTGGTGCTGCGCGATGCCCTGCGGCTGCTGCGCCGTGCCCGCCGCGGCGCGGTCGACGAGGCCGAGGTCGAGCTGGTGCTCGGGCGGCGCGGCCTGCTCGCCCGGGTGCTGCGGGGGCGGATGCGCAACGTGGCCCGCTCCTGGCACCTGTTCGGCATCGGGCTGCTGTTCGGGCTCGGCATGCAGACCGCCACCGAGATCACCGTGCTCGCCATGGTCTCCCCGACCGAGCACCTGTCCGCGATCGCCGTGCTGAGCCTGCCGCTGCTGTTCGCCGCCGGAATGTGCACAGTGGACAGCGTGGACGGCATGCTGATGTCCCGGGCCTACACGTGGTCGCTGGCGCGGCCGCTGCGGCGGTTGTGGGTGAACGTGACGACCACCGCGCTGACGGTGGTGCTCGCCGCGGTCGTCGCGCTGGTCGTCCTCGCCGGGTTGCTCCAGGAGCTCGGCGTGTCCTTCGCGGAGCCCATCGCGGCCATCGGCGACCACTTCGAGCTGCTCGGCTATCTGACGCTGGCCGCTTTCATGGCAGTATGGGGCGGCGCCGCGCTCTGGTGGAAAGTCGCCGCCCGCGGCGGCGACGCGGAACGCGCGTGACCGGCGTCCACCGGCTGTGCCAGGTGGCGCCCCGCGGTCAGGCCGGTGATCGTGAGCCACGACGAGGTGGCCTACCGCGTGGCTGCGCCCCCGAGCACAAGGCCCCGGCGAGTTCGCCGGGGCGGAGCCGACATGGACTACGGACATGACCAAGCACACTGAACAGCACTACTTCGCCGGGCTCGACCTCGCCGGGAAGCGGGTGGTCGTCGTCGGCGCGGGCACCGTCGCGCAGCGCCGGGTCCCACGCCTGATCAACTCCGGTGCGCTGGTCGACGTGATCGCGCCGGAGGCGACCCCGGCTGTCGAGGCGATGGCCGAGGCGGGCGACCTGACGTGGCACCGGCGCCCCTACGCCGACGGCGACCTGGAAGGTGCTTGGTACGTCGTGGCGTGCGCGACCGGGGCCGAGGTGAACGCCGCGGTCGCGGCCGAAGCCGAGCAGCGCCGCATCTTCTGCGTCCGCGCCGACGACGCCTCGCAGGGGACCGCCGTCACGCCCGCGGTGGCCCAGCACGGCGGGCTGCTGCTCGGGGTGCTGGCGGGCGGCGACCACCGGCGCTCCGCCGCCGTGCGGGACGGGCTCGTGGAGGCGTTGCGCACCGGTGTGGTCGACGAGCGGTCCGAGCCGCCGGCGCCGGGCGTCGCGCTCGTGGGCGGCGGCCCGGGCGACCCGGACCTGATCACGGTCCGCGGGCGCCAGCTGCTGGGCCGCGCGGACGTGGTGATCACCGACCGCCTGGCGCCGCGCGAGCTGCTCGAAGAGCTCGGCCCGCACGTGGAGGTGGTGGACGCCTCGAAGATCCCCTACGGGCGGGCGGCCAACCAGGACGTCATCAACTCGCTGCTGATCGAGCACGCCAAGGCCGGCAAGTTCGTGGTGCGGCTCAAGGGCGGCGACCCGTATCTGTTCGGGCGCGGGTTCGAGGAGCTGCTGGCGTGCGTCGAGGCCGGGGTCGCGGTGACCGCGGTTCCCGGGATCACCAGCGCTTTCGCGGCTCCCGCCGCGGCCGACGTGCCGGTCACCCACCGCGGCGTCGCGCACGAGGTCGTGGTCGTGTCCGGACACGTCGGGCCGCACGACGAGCAGTCGCTGGTGGACTGGCCGGCGCTGGGCCGGCTGCGCGGCACCCTGGTGCTGATGATGGCGGTCAAGCGGATCCGGGAGTTCGCGGCGGTCCTGATCGAGCACGGCCGCGACCCGAAGTCGCCGGTCGCGGTGGTGCAGGAAGGCACCACGCGCAACCAGCAGACGCTCCGCACCACGCTCGGCGAGGTCGCCGGCGCCGTGCGGGACGCGGAGATCAAGCCGCCCGCGGTGATCGTCGTCGGTCCGGTGGCGGACCTCGCCCCGGAGTCGCGCCGGTAGCGCCGGAACCCCGCAATTTCCATTGAAATTGGACCTTCGATTTCAATGGAAATTGCGGGACGCCGGTTCCGGGGCGGGGTCTCGTGGTACCGGCCCGCCCCGGAACCGGGTTGTCAGCGCTGGCCGGGCCCGTCCTCCAGATCGCCTTCGGCCTGCAGGTAGACGTCCTGCAGCGCCTGCAAGGTGTCCGGGTTCGGCTCCTGCCACATCTGCCGGTTGGCAGCCTCCAGCAGCCGCTCGGTGATGCCGTGCAGCGCCCACGGGTTGGACTCGGTGAGGAACCGCTGGTTCTCCTCGTCCAGCACGTAGGTCTCGGCGAGCTTCTCGTACATCCAGTCGGCCACGACGCCGGTCGTGGCGTCGTAGCCGAACAGGTAGTCCACCGTCGCCGCCAGCTCGAACGCGCCCTTGTAGCCGTGGCGGCGCATCGCCGCCAGCCACCGCGGGTTGACGACGCGGGCCCGGAACACCCGCGACGTCTCCTCGGTCAGGGACCGGGTGCGGATCGAGTCGGGGCGCGTGCTGTCGCCGATGTAGGCCGCCGGGGCCTTGCCGGTCAGCGCTCGGACCGTGGCGATCATGCCGCCGTGGTACTGGAAGTAGTCGTCGGAGTCGGCGATGTCGTGCTCGCGCGTGTCGGTGTTCTTCGCCGCCACGGAGATCCGCTTGTAGGCGCTTTCCATGTCGGCGCGGGCCGGTTCGCCGTCCAGCTCGCGCCCGTAGGCGAAGCCGCCCCACACCGCGTACACCTCGGCCAGGTCGGCGTCGTCGCGCCAGTTCCGGCTGTCGATCAGCGGCAGGATCCCCGCGCCGTACGCGCCCGGCTTGGAGCCGAAGATCCGCATCGTGGCGCGCCGCTGGTCGCCGTGCTCGGCGAGGTCTGCCCGCGCGTGCGCCCGCACGAAGTTCTGCTCGTCCGGCTCCTCGAGGGCGGCGACCAGGCGCACGGCGTCGTCGAGGAGCGCGACCACGTGCGGGAAGGCGTCCCGGAAGAAACCGCTGATGCGGACCGTGACGTCGATGCGGGGGCGGCCCAGCTCGTCGAGCGGGATCACCTCCAGCCCGTTGACCCGGCGCGACGCCTCGTCCCAGGTCGGCCGGACGCCGAGCAGCGCCAGCACCTCCGCGATGTCGTCGCCGGACGTGCGCATCGCGCTGGTGCCCCACACCGACAGGCCGACCGAGCGGGGCCAGTCGCCGGTGTCGGCGCGGTAGCGGTCGAGCAGGGATTCCGCGATCGCCCACCCGGTCTCCCAGGCCAGGCGGCTGGGCACGGCCTTGGGGTCGACCGAGTAGAAGTTGCGGCCGGTGGGCAGGACGTTGACCAGCCCGCGCAGCGGCGACCCGCTGGGACCTGCGGGCACGTACCCGCCTTCGAGGGCGTGCAGCGTCGCGGTCATCTCGTCGGTCGTCGCGGCGAGCCGCGGCACCACCTCGGTCGCGGCGAACTCCAGCACCCGCACGACCGCGTCCTCGGCGCTGCCGAGGACCTCCCGGCAGACCTCCGGCGCCGAATCCGGGCTCCAGCCGCGGTCCTCCATCGCCTGGGCCAGGGCGTGCGCGCGGGTCTCGACGTCGTCGACCTGCTCCCGGGCCGCGCTGCCGTCCTCGGCGAGCCCGAGAGCTTCCCGCAAGCCGGGCAGCGCGGCGCTCTGCCCGCTCCACATCTGGCGCGCGCGCAGCATCGCGAGCACGAGGTTCACCCGGGCCTCGCCGGCCGGGGCGTCGCCGAGCACGTGCAGGCCGTCGCGGATCTGGGCGTCCTTGACCTCGCAGAGCCAGCCGTCGACGTGCAGTAGCATGTCGTCGAATTCCGCATCGTGCGGCCGTTCGTCGAGCCCGAGATCGTGGTCGAGCTTGGCGGCCTGCATCAGCGTCCAGATCTGGCTGCGGATCGCGGGCAGCTTCGCCGGGTCCATCGCGGAGATGTTGGCGTGCTCGTCGAGGAGCTGTTCCAGCCGGGCGATGTCGCCGTAGCTCTCCGCGCGGGCCATCGGCGGCACGAGGTGGTCGACCAGGGTGGCGTGCACCCGGCGCTTGGCCTGGGTGCCCTCGCCGGGGTCGTTGACCAGGAACGGGTAGATCAGCGGGAGGTCGGCGATCGCGGCGTCCGGGGCGCACGAGGCGGACATGCCCGCCGTCTTCCCCGGCAGCCATTCGAGGTTGCCGTGCTTGCCCAGGTGCACCATGGCGTGGGCGCCGAACTCGTCGATCAGCCAGCGGTAGGCCGCCAGGTAGTGGTGGCTCGGCGGCAGGTCCGGGTCGTGGTAGATCGCGATCGGGTTCTCGCCGAACCCGCGCGGCGGCTGCACCATGAGCACGACGTTGCCCGCGCGGACGGCGGCGAGCACGATCTCGCCTTCCGGGTCCTGGGAGCGGTCGACGAACAGCTCACCCGGCGGCGGTCCCCAGTGCTGCTCGATCGCGGTGCGCAGGTCCTCGGGCAGCGTCGCGAACCAGCTCGCGTACCGGCGCGCGGGGATGCGGACCGGGTTGCCGCTGAGCTGCTCCTCGGACAGCCAGTCGCGGTCCTGGCCACCGGCGGCGATCAGCGCGTGGATCAGCGCATCGCCGTCCTGGTCCGCGACGCCGGGCAGCGCGTCGGGGCCGTCCTCGGGGCCGATGTCGTAGCCCTGCTCGCGCAGCGCCCGCAGCAGGCGGACCGCGCTGACCGGCGTGTCCAGGCCGACGGCGTTGCCGATCCGGGAGTGCTTGGTCGGGTAGGCCGACAGCATCAGCGCCAGCCGCTTGTCCTGCGGCGGCACGTGCCGCAAAGTCGCGTGCCGGACCGCGATGCCGGCGACCCGGGCCGCCCGTTCGCGGTCGGCCACGTAGACCGGCAGCCCCTCGGCGTCGTTCTCCTTGAAGGAGAAGGGCACGGTGATCAGGCGGCCGTCGAACTCGGGCACGGCGACCTGCGTGGCCATGTCCAGCGGCGACAGGCCCTCGTCGTTGTCCTCCCAGGCCTCGCGGGAGCTGGTCAGGCACAGCCCCTGCAGGATCGGGATGTCGAGTTCGGCGAGTGCGCCGACGTCCCACGCCTCGTCGTCACCGCCGGCGGAGGCCGTGGCGGGCTTCGTGCCGCCCGCGGCGAGCACGGTGACGACCAGCGCGTCCGCCCGGCCGAGCTGTTCCAGCAGCTGCGGGTCGGGGGCCCGCAGGGAGGCGCAGAACAGCGGCAGGGCCTGGCCACCGGCGTCTTCGATGGCCTCGCACAGCGTGTTCGCGAACGCGGTGTTGCCCGCCATGTGGTGCGCGCGGTAGTAGAGCACGGCGACGGTCGGGCCCTCGGTGCGCCGCGGGGTCCGTTCCAGCACGCCCCAGGTCGGCGTCTCCGCCGGCGGTTCGAAGCCGTGCCCGGTGAGCAGGATCGTGTCGGACAGGAAGCGGTGCAGCTGAGCCAGGTTGTCCGGGCCGCCGTGGGCGAGGTAGCGGTGCGCCTCGGCGCACACCCCGCCCGGCACGGTGGAGCATTCCATCAGTTCCGCGTCCGGCGCCTGTTCGCCGCCGAGCACGATCACCGGGCGCGGGCCCGCGAGCAGCGCGTCCAGGCCCTCTTCCCAGGCCCGGCGGCCGCCGAGCAGCCGCACGACGACGAGGTCGACGTCCTCCAGCAGCGGGGGCAGGTCGTCCACGCCCAGCCGTGCCGGGTTGCCGAGCCGGTACTCGGCGTCGGCGGCCCGCGCGCTGAGCAGATCGGTGTCCGAAGTGGACAGAAGTAGGATCATGCGGATCGCTCCTCGGCGTGGCGGCCGGCGTCGCGGGACCTGGGCGCGCGTGCGCAGTGCATGACGGCACCTCCCTCGGGGTCCTCGCCCCGGTTCGTAGGTCGCGGCGACCGGAGTCTCCTGGCTCCCGGATCAGCGCTCGCTCCGTCTTCCCGTCCAGTTAGGACAGTGACTTCCCTGGAGTCCGCTCCCCGGTGACAGTGGCGGGACCGCGCCGGATTCGCACCGGCTTCCTCCACCGTCGCCGCTGAATGCTGCGACCACTCTTCGCAACGGGGCGATCTTACGTCAAGCGGCGCGGGCATGACGCACGTCGCACCGCGCTTGTTTTGCGTCCGCAACTACCTGGGTCCGTAGTATCAGCCGGGTGTTGCACAGAGCCAGACCAGAACGGGACGCGTGTCCCGGCGCGCTGCGGGTGCACGAGGCAGCCGACGGCGGACTGGCCCGCATCCGAGTCCCGGGCGGCGTGCTCACGCCGCCCCAGGCCCGGGCGATCGCGGCGGCCGCGGCGCTCGGCGACGGCGGCGCGGAGCTCACCTCGCGGGCGAACGTGCAGGTGCGCGGACTGCCCGCGGGAGCGGAGGAGGAACTCGCCGCCGGGCTACGGACGGCGGGGCTGCTGCCGTCGGCAACGCACGAGCGGGTCCGCAACATCATCGGCTCGCCCTCGGCGGACGGCCGCGAGCTGGTCGACGTGCGGGCGGTGGCCCGGGAACTCGACGCGGCGCTCTGCGCGACGCCATCGCTGGCGGAGCTGCCCGGACGCTTCCTGTTCGCCGTCGACGACGGCAGCGCGGACGTCATCTCGCTCGGCGCCGATGTCGGCCTGCTCGCGGAGCGCGCCGACACCCTGGCGCTGGTGCTCGCCGGCGTGGATTCCGGAGTGCGATCGACCCCGGACCAGGCCGCCGGCGTCGCCATCGCCGCGGCGGAGGCGTTCCTGGCGGAGAAGGCCGAGCAAGGGCGCTCGGCCTGGCGGCTGGCCGAACTCGACGATGGTGCGCGCCGGATCGCCGAACGCCTCGGCGCCGTCCCGGCCGGGCCACTGCCGGCGAACCAGCCGGCGACGCATTCGCAGGTCGGCGCGGTGGAACGGCCCGGCGGAACGGTCGCGGTGGTGGCCGGGGCACCACTGGGCCGCCTGTCGCGGGACCAGCTGGATATCATCACCGCCGCGTCCGACGCCGCGGGCGAACTTCGCCTGACGCCGTGGCGGACCGTCGTCCTGCCCGGCTTGCGGCCGGACGAAGCCGGTCGGTGGCTCTCCGGCCTCGGCGCGCACGGCCTGCTCGTCGATCCGTCCTCGGCCGGTGCCGGGGTGACCGCGTGCGCCGGTCGTCCCGGCTGTGCGAAGGCGCGGGCTGATGTCCGCGAAGACGCCCGGCGCGCGGTGCGAGCCCCGTCCGGCGGCGCTCTGCCGGTGCATTGGTCGGGTTGCGAACGGCGCTGCGGCCGACCGCAGGGGCGCGTCGTGGAAGTGCTGGCGACCGGTGCCGGCTACGAGGTCGGTCTCGACGGCGAGACGCGGGCATCCGGCGCCGATGTCGACCAGGTATCCGCCGCGCTCGTCGCGGCACGGAGGACAGTGTGAACGAGAACAACGGGGCGACCCGCTATCGCGGGGTGCCCGAATACGTCCGGGAAGGGGCGGAGATCTACCGCCGCTCCTTCGCCACGATCCGCGCGGAAGCCGCCCTGAGCGGCCTGCCGCCGGAGGTGGCCGGGGTAGCGGTGCGGATGATCCACGCCTGCGGCATGGTCGACCTGGTCGACGACCTGGCGTACTCGGCGGACGCGGTGCTCAACGCGCGCGCGGCCCTCCGCGCCGGTGCGCCGGTGCTGTGCGACGCCGCGATGGTCGCCGCCGGCGTGACCCGGCGCCGCCTGCCCGCGGACAACGACGTGATCTGCACGCTGTCCGACGATCGGGTCCCGGACCTGGCTCGCGAGCTGGGCACGACGCGCAGCGCCGCGGCACTGGAGCTGTGGCGCGACCGGCTGGCGGGCTCGGTCGTCGCGATCGGCAACGCCCCGACGGCGCTGTTCCGGCTGCTGGAGATGATCGAGGACGGCGCCCCGAAGCCCGCCGCGGTGCTGGGGCTGCCCGTCGGCTTCATCGGTGCCGCGGAATCGAAGGAGGCGTTGGCGGCGCACCCCGCCGGGCTGGACCACCTGGTGGTGCACGGCCGCCGCGGCGGCAGCGCCATGGCGGTGGCCGCCATCAACGCGATCGCGAGCGAGGAAGAGTGAGCAGCAACGGCAAGGGCACGCTTTTCGGCGTGGGTCTCGGTCCCGGCGACCCGGAGCTGGTGACGGTCAAGGCCGCCCGGCTGATCGAGCGGGCCGAGGTGATCGCGTACCACAGCGCCCGGCACGGCAGGAGCATCGCGAGGTCCGTCGCCGAGCCGTACCTGCGGCCGGGGCAGATCGAGGAGGCCCTCGTCTACCCGGTGACCACCGAGACCACCGATCACCCGGGCGGCTACCAGGGCGCCATCGACGAGTTCTACGCGGACTGCGCGGCCCGGCTCGCGGCGCACCTCGACGCCGGGCGGGACGTCGTCGTGCTCGCCGAGGGCGACCCGCTCTTCTACGGCTCCTACATGCACATGCACAAGCGGCTGGCCGGGCGCTTCCGCGCCGAGGTCGTCCCCGGCATCACCTCGGTCAGCGGCGCGTCGGCGGCGCTCGGGCGCCCGCTGGCCGAGCGCGACGAGATCTTCACCGTGCTGCCGGGCACGCTCCCGCCGGACGTCCTCGCCGAACGGCTCGCCACGACCGATGCCGCCGCGGTGCTCAAGCTGGGGCGCACCTTCGAAGGCGTGCGGCAGGCGTTCGAGAAGGCGGGCCGCCTGGACGAGGCCTGGTACGCCGAGCGCGCGACCACGGATCGGCAGCGCTTGCGGCCGCTCGCGGACGTCGACCCGGAAACCGTCCCGTACTTCTCGCTGGCGCTGCTGCCCGGACCGGCGAATTCGGACACCGCGATCCACGCCGCCGCTGCGGCCGCCGACCGCGGCGCGGAACGGGGCGAGGTCGTGGTGGTCGGGCTCGGACCCGGCGGCCGCGAGTGGGTGACGCCGGAGGCGCAGGCGGCGCTCGCCGCGGCCGACGACCTGGTCGGTTACGCCCCGTACCTCGCCCGGATCCCGGACAACCCGCGGCAGCGCAAGCACGCGTCCGACAACCGGGTGGAGGCCGAACGCGCGGAGTTCGCGCTGGAGCTGGCCAGGCGCGGGTCGCGGGTCGCGGTGGTCTCCTCCGGTGATCCCGGGGTGTTCGCGATGGCCAGCGCGGTGCTGGAGGTCGCGGCGGAGCGATCGGACGTGCCCGTGCGGGTCCTGCCCGGCATGACGGCGGCGCAGGCGGTGGCCAGCCGCGTCGGCGCGCCGCTGGGCCACGACTTCTGCGTGCTGTCGCTTTCCGACCGGCTCAAGCCGTGGGAGGTGATCGTCGAGCGGCTGCGCGCCGCGGCGTCGGCGGACCTGGTCATGGCGATCTACAACCCCGCTTCGCGCAGCCGGACCTGGCAGGTCGCGGCCGCCCGGGACGCGGTCCTGGAGCACCGCTCGCCCGACACGCCGGTGGTCATCGGCCGGGACGTCGGCGGCCCGGCGGAGAGCATCAAGGTGGTGCGCCTGGCCGACCTCGATCCGTCCGATGTGGACATGCGGTGCCTGCTGCTGATCGGCTCGTCGACGACGCGGCTCGTCGACGGCGCCGACGGGCGCGACGTCGTGTTCACGCCGCGGCGCTACCCGGCGTGATCTCGTTGGCGCAGCGCGGAATCGAGCCAGGCGACGGCGTCCTCGACGGTCTCCGCCGAGTGCGCGGCGGGCTGGGGCGGCCGCTCGACCACCACCACCGGCAGCCCGAGCTCGCGGGCCGCGGTGAGCTTCGCGCTCGTCATCGAACCGCCGCTGTTCTTGGTGACGACGACGTCGATGCGGTGCTCCCGCAGCAGGGTGCGCTCGTCGTCGACCGTGAACGGCCCGCGGGCGAGCAGCACCGTGGTGCGCGGCGGCAGCGGCGGTTCCGGCGGATCGACGGTCCGCACCAGGAACCGCAGGTCGAGCGCGGCGAAGTGCGCGAGGCCCTGCCGGCCGGTGGTGAGGAAGATCCGTTCGCCCAGCTCGGGCAGCAGCTCCGCGGCCGCGGCCAAGGACGACGCCGCCCGCCAGTCGTCCCCTGGACCCGGCCGCCACGCGGGACGGCACAGCACCAGGATCGGGCATCCCGCGCGTTCCGCTGCCGCCACGGCGTTTTCGGTGATCGTGCCGGCGAACGGGTGGGTGGCGTCGACGACCGCGTCGACCTGCTCGCGCCGAATCCAGTCGGCCAGCCCGTCGACACCGCCGAAGCCGCCGACGCGCACCTCGCCCGGCGGCAGCTGCGGCTCGCGGACCCGGCCGGCGAGCGAGGACGTGACGCGCAGGTCCGGCCGCTCGGCGAGCCGTTCGGCGAGCTTCCTGGCCTCGCCGGTGCCACCGAGGACGAGCACGCGGGTCATCCGACCCGCCCCGTTGTCGCTGCGAACCGCATGAGGAGCATTCTCCCGGTATGAGCGGGCGAGGGGAGGGATCGGGCCTCCGGTACGGCTGGACGACGGGGGCCTGCGCCACGGCGTCGACGGCGGCTGCCTACACGGCACTGCTGACCGGGACGTTCCCAGATCCCGTCGAGATCATCCTGCCGAAGGGGCATCGGCCGGCCTTCGCGCTCGCGCGCGAGCGGCTGGGCGACGGCTTCGCGACGGCAGGCGTGATCAAGGACGCCGGCGACGACCCCGACGTCACGCACGGCGCTCTCGTGTCGGTCACGGTCCGCCCCGCGGAACCGGGGCAGGGCGTGGTGTTCCGGGCGGGGGAGGGTGTGGGCACCATCACCAAGCCCGGCCTGCCGCTGCCGGTCGGCGAACCGGCGATCAACCCCGTGCCGCGGCAGCTGATCCGCGACGTCGTCGCGCGCGTGGCCGAGGAGCACGGCGGCAGCGGCGACGTCGTCGTCGAGGTGTCCGTCGACGACGGGGCGGAACTCGCCCGGCACACCTGGAACCCGCGGCTGGGGATCCTGGGCGGACTGTCCATCTTGGGCACCACGGGCGTCGTCGTGCCGTACTCGTGCTCGGCGTGGATCGACAGCATCCGCCGCGGCGTCGACGTCGCCCGGGCGGCAGGGCTCGAACACGTCGCCGGGTGCACGGGGAGCACCTCGGAGAAGGTCGCCGCGGAACTCCACGCGCTGCCCGGCGAGGCGCTGCTCGACATGGGCGACTTCGCCGGCGCGGTGCTGAAGTACCTGCGGCGGCACCCGGTTCCCCGGCTCACGATCGCCGGCGGCATCGGGAAGATCTCCAAGCTCGCCGACGGGCACATGGACCTGCACTCCAAGCGGTCCCAGGTCGATTTGGCCTCGCTCGCCGGGATCGTGCGCGACGCGGGCGGCAGCGGCGAACTGGCCGCCCGGATCAGGGGCGCCAACACCGCGCTCGAAGCGCTGCAGCTCTGCCTCGCCGCGAGCCTCCCGCTCGGCGATCTCATCGCCGAGCGGGCACGGGCGGTGTGCCTCGAAACCCTGCGCGGGGCACCGGTTTCGGTGGACGTGGTCGTCATCGACCGGGCGGGCACCATCGTCGGCCGCACCGAGGCGTAGCGCGCGGGCCGCCGTAATCCGGTGGTGCTCGGAGCGGAAGTCGGGAAGGCTCGCGCGCATGGTTTCGGTATTGCAGAACGTGGCCATCGACTGCGCGGACGCCTACGAGCTCGCCCGGTTCTGGAGCGGTGTGACGGGCCGTCCGCTGCATCCGGAGTGCGAGCCGGGTGACACGGAGACCGAGGTGATGCCGGGTTCGCAGCACGGCGACGCCCGGTTCCCCCGGCGACGGACGGTTCCGCACTCGGCCGCGTGGGTTCGCGGTGGTCGACCGGGACGAACTCGCGCGCATGTCCACCGCATCTCGTGCGACAGCGGCGTCCCCGGCCTCAGGCCCGCAATTTCCATTGAAATCGAACCTTCGATTTCAATGGAAATTGCGGACCACCGGGGGTCCAGGTCCTAGTCGCGGCAGCGGGTGGCGGAGTAGAGGTGGCTGTCGGGGAACTCCGACGCGGTCAGCACCTGGCCCACCACGACAACGGCGGTTCGCACGATGCCCGCGGCGCGCACGCGTTCCGCGATGTCGGAAAGCGTTGCGCGCAGGACGATCTCGTCCGCGCGACTCGCGTTCGCGACGACGGCCACGGGGCAGTCCGCACCGTAGTTGGGCAGCAGCTCCTCGACGAGCTGCTCGATGCGGTTGACCGCGAGGTGCAGCACCATCGTCGCCCGGCTCCGGCCGAGCGTGGCGAGGTCCTCGTGCTCGGGCATCGGTGTCGCACGCGCGGACGTGCGGGTGAGCACCACGGTCTGCCCGACCCCCGGCACGGTGAACTCCCGCTTCAGCGACGCCGCCGCGGCCGCGAACGCCGGCACGCCCGGCACCACCTCGTAGGGGATCCCGGCCGTGTCGAGCCGGCGCATCTGCTCGGCGACGGCGCTGAACACCGACGGGTCCCCGGAGTGCAGCCGCGCCACGTCGAGCCCGGCCCCGTGGGCGGCCAGCATCTCGGCGAGGATCTCGTCCAGCGTCAGCTTCGCCGTGTCCACCAGCCTGGCGTCGGCCGGGCAGTGCGCCAGCAGCTCCGCCGGCACCAGGCTGCCCGCGTACAGGCATACCGGCGACGAGGCGATCACGTCGCGGCCCCGCACGGTGATCAGGTCTGCGGCGCCCGGCCCGGCACCCACGAAACGCACTGTCATCGCTTGCTCACCGCCCACTGCGTCACCGGCATCGCCGGTCGCCAGCCGGTGTAGCCACCGATCGGCGCCGCGCGCTCCACCGAGATCCGGACCAGCTCACCGCCGTGGCGGCCGTACCAGTCGGTCACCAGCACCTCCAACTCCAATGTGACCGCGTTGACCACCAGCCGGCCGCCTCGCCGCAGGGCGGCCCAGCACGCCTCCAGCACGCCCGGTGCGGTGCCACCGCCACCGATGAAGATCGCGTCGGGTTCGTCCAGCCCGTCCAGCGCGCTGGGCGCGGCTCCGGTGACGACCTGGAGGCCGGGAACGCCCAGCGCGCTCGCGTTCGTCGCGATGCGCCGTGCCCGGTCCTCGCGGTGCTCGATCGCGATCGCCCGGCAGGTCGGATCGCTGCGCATCCACTCGATCGCGATGCTACCGGCGCCCGCACCGACGTCCCACAACAACTGCCCGGGGGTCGGGGCCAGCCGTGCCAGCGTGATCGCCCGCACGTCGCGCTTGGTGAGCTGCCCGTCGTGCTCGAAGGCGTCGTCGGGCAGACCTGGTGTGCTGGACAGGAGCTTCGCCTCGGGAGCTGGGCGGCACTCGACCGCGATCACGTTGAGCGGACTCACCGCCGGCCGGTCCCAGTCGTCCGCGGTGGAACTCGTCCTGCCCTCCTGCACGCCGCCGAGATCGGACAGCACCGTCATGCTGCTCGGTCCGTAACCGCGGGCCCGCAGCAGTGAGGCCACCTCGTCCGGCGTGCCGCCGTCGGAACTGAGGACCAGCAACCGGTTTCCCGGCTGGAGCCGGGGGTGCAGCAGCTCCACCGGCCTGCCGACGAGGCTCACGACGGCCGTTTCCTGCAGCGGCCAGCCCATTCGAGAGCAGGCCAGCGACAGCGATGACGGGTGCGCAACGATCCGCACCCGATCCCGGCCCAGCAGCTTCACCAGGGTCGCGCCGACCCCGTAGAACATCGGGTCACCGCTGGCCAGCACGCAGATCGACCGGTCGGCGTGCTCGGCGAGCAGGCCGGGCAGCGCGGGCAGCATGGGCGTGGGCCAGGTCACCCGCCGCCCGTTCGCTTCGGGCACGAGGTCGAGCTGCCGCGAGCTGCCGAACAGCACGTCCGCGGAATCGACGATCTCCCGGGCGTGCGGCGACAGACCCGCTGCGCCGTCGGCCCCGATGCCCACGACGTGGACGAGCTCCGGCTTCTCCTGGTGAACGGTCACCGCACCACCTCACCACGTCGCCGCTAGACCGTGCCGAGGACCTTCGTCACGGAGATCTCGATCACCACGCGGGACGGGTTGGGGCGGGGCTTCTTGTAGCGCTGCTCGTACCGGGCCTCCGCATCGGCCACGGCGCCGGGATCGTCCCGCACCACGGCGCGACCCTCCAATGTGGACCAGCGCCGCCCGTCGACCTGGCAGACCGAGGCGGGCACGCCCGCCGGCCCGGCGGCGAGGATCTGGCGCACCTTGTGCGAGGTGCCCGAGGAGATCACGCGCGCGACCGCCGACTCGACGTCGAGGGTCACACCCACCGGAACCACGTGCGGTGTGCCGTCGCGGCGCACCGTCGTCAGCGTGCACAGGTGCCGTTCCTGCCAGAACTGCAGGAAATCCTCGCCCTTGCCGTCCAGCGGCGACTTCTGGCCCACCGGTTTCCCTCCTGCTCGGGTTGGCGACCCGTGTTCACGAGCGCCGCAGCCGCGCGTCACCCCCGGCGCGCACCGCCGCGGTCGTTGCGGGTGCCGTGGCCCCGCCGGGCACCGCGCCCGGACGGACCGTGCGCGCCTTCGGCGCTGCGGCCGCTGTCGCGGCGCACCTGGCCGTTGCCCTCCGCGCGGCGCGGCCTGCGGCTCGCCCTGGGCTCGCCGACCTCGTGCTCGGTGCGCCGCTTCGCGCCTCGCGGCGCTTCGCTCTGCCTCGCACCGCGACTGCGCGGCGCACCGCTCTGCTTCGCGGTCCTGCTGCGCGGCGCTTCGCGCCGCTTCGGGTCGACGATGGCGACGCCGTCGGGTTCGCGGGCTCCGGTCAGGCGCGCCAGTTCGGCGTCCTCCGGGCGGACCGTCGTGGTCGTGGCCGTGACCCCGGCCTGGTTCGCCATCGTCCGGAAGGCCTGCTTCTGGTCGTCCGTGACCAGGGTGACGACGGTGCCGGTCGCACCCGCACGGGCGGTCCGGCCTGCTCGGTGCAGGTAGTCCTTGGGGTCGGCCGGCGGCTCGACGTGCACCACCAGGCTGACGTCGTCCACGTGGATGCCGCGCGCGGCGACGTTCGTCGCCACCAGGGTCTCGGTCTCGCCGGTCTTGAACTCGTCGAGGATCCGGGTGCGCGCGTTCTGGGCCTTGCCGCCGTGCAGCGCCCCGGCCCGGATCCCGACCGCGCGCAGCTTCTTCGCGAGCCGGTCGGCGTGGTGCTTGGTGCGCACGAACATGATCGTGCGGCCCTCGCGGGCCGCGATGCGGGCGAGCACCGCCTGCTTCTCCACCGCGGACACCAGGAGCTGGTGGTGCTCCATGCTGTCCACGCTCGCCGCCGGGGGTGCCAGCGAGTGCACCACCGGGTCGGTCATGTAGCGCTCGACGAGCTTGTCGACGTCGCCGTCCAGCGTCGCGGAGAACAGCAGGCGCTGGCCGTCGGCCGGGACCAGGTCGAGCAGCTCCCGGACCTGCGGCAGGAAGCCCATGTCCGCCATCTGGTCGGCCTCGTCGAGCGCGGTCCGCTCCACTTCGGACAGCACGCAGGTGCCCTGGCGCACGTGGTCGGCCAGCCTGCCGGGCGTCGCGACCAGCACGTCCACGCCCCGGCGCAGCGTGTCGGCCTGCCGGGTGAAGGAGGTGCCGCCGACGACCTCGCGGACGTAGAGGCCGAGCGCCTTGGCCAGCGGCTTGAGGGCGTCCGTGACCTGCGTCGCCAGTTCGCGGGTCGGCACCAGCACCAGCCCGCGCGGGTGCAGCGGGCGCGCGTTGCCCTCCTGCATCGCCAGCAGCGGCAGGCCGAAGGCCAGCGTCTTGCCGGACCCGGTCTGGCCCCGGCCCAGCACGTCCCGTCCGGTCAACGCGTCCGGGATGGTGGCCGCCTGGATCGGGAAGGCCTCGACCATCCCGCCGTCGGCCAGGGCGCGCACCAGCCGCTTGGGCAGCCCGAGCTGGTCGAAGGGCGCCGGGTCGACGGCTGTGACGCCGACCTCGTCGAACAGGCTGCGCTTCGGCGCCGGCTGCTGGGACTGCGGGCGGCGCCGGCGGGGCCGCCGGGACGAGCGCGCGGGCGTGTTGTACGAACTTGATGGCACGAAGAGACTCCCGAGATGCGGCACGTCACGGGGAGGCTTCGCGGAGACCGCGTGCGATCGCAAGGACGAGCCCGGCGCATTCGCGCCGATAGATGTGGATTCCGAGTCCGTCGACTCGTGGTCGGCCGGGGGGTTTCCCGGCCCGGTTCAGCGCCGAGTCTAGCTGATCACGCGCGGTCGCCGGTGGCTGGCGTGCGCGGCGGCCGGACCCGGCGCTGAGACCGCGGTCACATCACATTTCCCGCTGTGGCAAGGAGAACCGTCAGTTCCTCGGGATTCGCCAGGTGCTCGTCGGCGCCGCGGGCGCGGAACCAGCCGGCGATGTTGTCCGCGTCACGTCGCAGGAATTCGAGCCCCCGCGGATTCGCCGCGAGATCGACCGCCTGCGGCAGGTCGATCAGCATCAGCCTGCCGTCGTGCACGAGCACGTTGTACGCGGACAGGTCGCCGTGGGTGTAACCCTGCTCGGCCAGCACCACGAGCGCGTCGACGAGTTGCAGCCAGAGCTCGTCGAGCTCGTCCGGCGTCGGCCGCAGCGCCGCGAGCCGCGGAGCCGCCGTCCCGTCGGCGGAGCCCAGGAACTCCAGCAGGACCTCGGTGCCGACGCGCTGCACGGGGTAGGGCACCGGCACGCCGGCCAGCCACAGCGACGACAGCACGGCGAACTCCGCCACCGCCCACTGCTGCGCGATCATGCCGCGCCCGAACGAGCTGCGCTGCTGCATCGCCCGCATCTCGCGGGACTTGCGCATCTGCCGGCCTTCGAGGTAGCCCGCGTCGCGGTGGAACATCCGGTGGTCCATGTCGCGGTACCGCTTCGCCGCGAGCAGGCAGGAACTCCCGCCGGGCAACGACCTGCGCAGCAGGTGCACGTCGGCTTCCTTGCCGGTCTTGAGCACGCCCAGCTCGTGGTCGACCGCGGCCAGCTCGGTCACCAGCCAGGGCGGGTGCGGCTCGGGGCCGCGCTCCCCGGTGTCCCAGGTGGACCAGCGGTCGGCGCCGTCGGGCAGCGGTTGTGGTTCTGGCTCGTCGCGCAGCGCGGCGAGCAGGGTGCGTTCCTCCTCGGTGAGCCGGCCGCGCCGCATCGGCTCGTCGTCGAAGCGGCGCTTCTTCGACTGCTTCGGCTTGCGGTTCTTGATCGGCTTCGTGATGCGGATGAAGTCCGGGTCGTACTCGTCGTACGCAGACAAGATCTGGTGCTCCTCAAGCGGGACCTCCGCCGGGCACCGGTGTTTCAGCGCACGCGTGGCGGAGAGAGGCGGGTTCGGGGGTAGCTGCGCGGAATATGCACGCGCGCGAAGGTCACAAAGGCCACCATGTCGAACCTCCCTCCAGCTTTCCGAGCCATGTCAACCGGCCGAAGCAAGTCTGATCGATCGACGGCCGCCGCCGCAACCGAATTTCCGCGCCCGGAAAGTCAGGCCCGGACGACGACGCAGAGCCCGCGCGCACCCTCGCGTTCCACCTGCAGCCCGGCATCGGTGGCCACGTCGAGGACGTCCTCGAGCGCACCGGGCTCCGCGGGCGTCCGGGCCAGAGCCCGGGCCAGCTTCCCCTTGTGCGACTTGTTGTGGTGGCTGACGACTTTCCGCTTGCCCGCCGAGTCTTCGGACAGCACGCGGACCGTGACGGCGTTCGGCACCTTGGCCAGCGCCGAGTACGCGCCCGACCGCAGGTCGACCACCAGCGCGTCGGCGTCGGCGAGCACCGGCTCCAGCACCGGGCGCCACACGCTGCGCAGCGTCCCGAACCCGGGCAGCGCGCTGCCCCCGGACAGGCGGTAGGCGGGGATCGCGTCGGTGCCCCGGACCAGCCCGAACAGCGCCGAAGCGACGGCCAGCCGGGCATCGGCCCGTGCGCGCTCGGCGGCCGACAGCGACCGGACGTCCAGCGCGTCGTAGAGCACCCCGGTGTAGCGTTCGAGCGCCGGAGCAGTGGGCGAATCCCACAGCTCTGCGTTGCGCTCGACCTCCTCGACCTGGCGCTCCGACAACCCCAGCGCGGTCAGGCTGGCGGGCACGTCATGGGCCAAAGTGGACAGTGCCTCGATCAGCTTCCGCCGGGTGGGCGTCAACTCCGGATGGGACAGGGCGTCCAAGTCCAGCGGCGCGCCCGCGCCGCCGGCGGCCTTGGTCTCCGAAGGAGGAAGCAGAACCAACACCCCACCAGGCTAAGCGGTCCCCAGGCAAGGCCGACGAGCCCGGTGCGCAGCGCCTCACCGCCGAGGTCACGCAATTTCCATTGAAATCGAACCTCCAATTTCAATGGAAATTGCGTACTGGTGCTGCAACGCGGCCTGGATCCTCGCAACGACCTGGTCGAAACCCTCCCGGAGCTGGTCGTTCGTCACGACGATGACGACCCACCCGAGACTCCTGAGACGGTTCCGCCGGATCTCGTCGCGCTTGATCTGCGCCGGGTCCGCATGCCATCCCCCGTCGTACTCGACCGCGACCCGGGCGGCTTCGAAGGCGAGGTCCACGCGCGCGACGAATCCATCACCATCGAATACCTCCAGCTGCGGAACCGGGCGTAGTCCGCGCAGCGCGAGTTCGACGCGGAGGATCGACTCCGGCACGGACTCCGCGCGGCCGTCGAGATGTTCGAGCCGCATACGCGCCCGGACGATTCCATGATCCTTCCTGCCTACCAGGAAGCCCGCGATCTCCTCGATCGTGATGCTCCCCGCGTGCAGCAGTGCGTCGCAGTACGCGACGGCTTGGGACATCGAGCGCTGCTTCAGGACGTCGAACGAAATGCGCGGAAATCCCGCCACCCCGATCCCGCGCCACGACGAATGCTCGAAGTCGAGGGCTCGGGCAGCGGTGCAGCGGAGTCCTTGCCTGCGAAGCATCCCGTCCTCGCGGGGCACGATCACTTCGACCGGCGCCCTGAAGTCCGCGAGCGGCACGCCACGCAGCGTCGCAGCGGATCGGCCGGTGATCACCGAGCCGCTCGGCAAGGTCATGGCCGCTGCGGCACATTTGAGCTCGTGCGTCAGCTGGGTGTCGCAGGTGGTGTAAACCCCGTGCAGCACCTTGCGGAACGCGCTGCCCCGCAACTGCCAGTCGGTGAGACCCGCGGCGATGGCCTCGGATCGGAGGAAGAGCTTGTGGGGGGTGTCGCCGATTTCGGGAGGGAACGGTTGGAGTGCCATGTAGATATAGAGGCGCGAGACCCTCGATCAGATACACCTCGTCGAAAATATGTGGATAGGTCGAGCCCCTTGTGGATAACTTCCGCAATTTCAATGGAAATCGAAGGTTCGATTTCCATTGAAATTGCGGGACCTCGGGTCGGGACGGGTGACGTCAGGCGGGGGAGACGTCAGGCGGGGGTGACGTCAGGCGGGGGAGAGGGTCAGGCGGGCGAGAGGGTGCGGTCGGCGGTGGCCGGTAGTGCGGACAGGCCGTGGATGATCGACGTCGGGCGGCGGACCACCGCGCCCGCCCGGCGCAGCCCCGGCAGGCGGGTCGCCAGGCAGCGGAACGCGATCTCCGCCTCCAGCCGGGCCAGCGGCGCGCCCAGGCAGTAGTGGATGCCCGAGGAGAACGCGAGGTGATCCGCCCGGTCCGGGCGGGTGATGTCGAACCGGTCCGGGTCGTCGTGCACCGCCGGGTCCCGTCCTGCCGACGCCAGCACCGCCAGCACCGGCGTGTCCGCCCGGAGCCGGCGACCGGCCAGCTCCACCGGCTCGTGCGCGATCCGCATCGTCACCTGAACGGGTGGATCCCAGCGGAGCGTCTCCTCCACCACGGCCGACGCCATGCCGGGATCGGACCGCAGCAGATCCCACTGCTCCGGGTGCTGCAGCAGCGCGAGGGTGCCGTTGCCGATCAGGTTGACCGTCGTCTCGAAACCGGCGACCAGCAGCAGGTCGCACAGCTGCACCAGTTCGGCGCCGGTCAGCTTGTCCTGGTCGAGGGCCGCGACCAGGTCGCTGACGATGTCCTCGCCGGGCTCCGCGCGGCGCTGCTCGATCAGCCCGGTGAACATCGCGTCGAGCTCGCCGAAGGACTCCCGCATCTGCCGGAGCTGGCGGGCCGATCGGACCCCGTCCAGCGCGCCGGCCAGCACCGTGCCGTGGTGCGCCAGCCGCTGCGCGTCCAGCGGCGGCAGCCCGAGCAGCTCGCAGATCACCCGGATCGGCAGCGGCCCGGCGAAGTCCCGCACCACGTCGAACTCGCGGCGCTCGGCGGCCCGGTCCAGCAGGTCGTGGGCGATCTGCTCGATGCGCTCGCGGTAGGTCTCCAGGCGGCGCGGCCGGAAGGCCGGGGCGGCGAGCTTGCGCAACCGCGAATGATCGGGCGGATCGAGCTCCAGCAGCGAGAGCTGCAGGTCAACGGCGGCGGCCGTCGGGTCGCCGTAGGAGCCGTCGCTGGTGCGCACGCCGAACCGCCGGTCCCGCAGCACCTCGTCGCACAGCTGGTGGGTCGTCGCGACCAGCACCCCGAGCTTGCTGCGCACCAGCGGCCCCTGCTCGCGCATCTGCCGGTAGAGCGGGTAAGGATCGTCCCGCCACGGGGCGTGCAACAGGCGCGCCATCGGGTCGCCGCGCACGGCGAAGAGCCAGGTCAGCGCCCCCTGCGCGAGCAGGCGCGTGCGGAGGCTCCACTCCGTTAATCGGCCGTTGTCGCTGCGGGCCTGCTGAGCGGACATCGGACCCCCTACGTGAAACGGACACCTCGTTCGAGGTAACCGCACCCGCGGCGGCCCCACAATGGGCCAACCGGATCAGTGTCCGCTGGCCACGCAGAACTCGTTGCCCTCCGGGTCCCGGAGCACGGTCCAAGCCAGGCCGCCGGGCCCCTCGTGCTCGCCGACCTCCGTGGCGCCCAGCTCGACGAGGCGGCGCACCTCGGCCTGCCGGTCGGTGGTGCCCAGGTCCACGTGGACCCGGTTCTTCCCGGCGCGCGGCTCCGGCACCTGCTGCAACCCGAGCGCCACCCCGCCCTCCTGGTTCGCGGCGAGCATCACGAACTCGCCGACGTCTAGGACGACGGAGGTGTCCAGGGCCTGCGTCCAGAAGTCGGCCAGCTTCCGGGGCGATGCGCAGTCGATCGTCACCATGCCGATGTTCAGTGCCATGGCGCGGAAGATAGGCGCCGACCCCGACAGCCGCCGGGCGGCGCGGGTAATCCGCTGGTGGTGACCCCGGGGTGGGTCGCTACCCTGCGGTTGACGTATCGGGCCGGACGAGGAGCTAGTAGCCGTGATCACGAGGATGTCGACGTTGTTCCTGCGTACCCTGCGCGAGGATCCGGCCGACGCCGAGGTGCCGAGCCACAAGCTGCTCGTCCGCGCCGGCTACGTCCGCCGGATCGCGCCGGGCATCTACTCGTGGCTGCCGCTGGGCCTGCGGGTGCTGCGCAAGATCGAGGAGGTCGTGCGCGAGGAGATGAACGCGATCGGCGCGCAGGAGATCCACTTCCCCGCGCTGCTGCCGAAGGAGCCCTACGACGCGACCAACCGCTGGACCGAGTACGGCCCGAACCTGTTCCGGCTGAAGGACCGCAAGGGCGGCGACTACCTGCTCGGTCCGACGCACGAGGAGCTGTTCGCGCTCACCGTCAAGGGCGAGTACAGCTCCTACAAGGACTACCCGGTCATGCTGTACCAGATCCAGACGAAGTACCGGGACGAGGAGCGGCCCCGCGCCGGCATCCTGCGCGGCCGCGAGTTCGTCATGAAGGACTCCTACTCCTTCGACCTGGACGACGAGGGCCTGGCGAACTCGTACCAGCTGCATCGCGACGCCTACATCCGGATCTTCGACCGGGTCGGGCTGCGCTACGTGATCGTCGCGGCCACCTCCGGCGCGATGGGCGGTTCGGCGTCCGAGGAGTTCCTCGCCGAGAGCGAGACCGGCGAGGACACCTTCGTCCGCAGCACCGAGTCGGGCTTCGCCGCCAACGTCGAGGCCGTGGTCACCCCCGCACCGCCCGCCGAACCGGTCGAGGGCAAGGCGGCCGCCGAGGTCCACCACACGCCGAACACGCCGACCATCGAGACCCTGGTCGACTACCTCAACGCCAACACCGACCGCAAGTTCACCGCGGCCGACACGCTGAAGAACGTGCTGGTCAAGACCCGGCAGCCGGGCTCGTCGGACTGGGAGCTGCTGGCCGTGGGCGTGCCCGGTGACCGCGAGGTCGACATGAAGCGGCTGGAGGCGTCGCTGGAGCCCGCCGAGGTGGCGCTGCTGGAGGAGGCCGACTTCGCCGCCAACTCGTTCCTGGTCAAGGGCTACATCGGCCCGAAGGCGTTGCAGGACAACGGCGTCCGGTACCTGGCCGACCCGCGCGTGGTGACCGGGACGGCGTGGGTCACCGGCGCCGACAAGACCGACCACCACGTGGTGGACCTGCTGTGCGGCCGGGACTTCACCCCGGACGGCACCATCGAGGCCGCCGAGGTCCGCGAGGGCGACCCGTCGCCGGACGGCCACGGCACCCTGGTCGCCGCGCGCGGCATCGAGATCGGCCACATCTTCCAGCTCGGCCGCAAGTACGCCGACGCGTTCTCGCTGGACGCGCTCGGCCAGGACGGCAAGCCGAAGCGCATCACCATGGGCTCCTACGGCGTCGGCGTGTCGCGGCTGGTGGCCGCGATCGCCGAGCAGAGCCACGACGAGGTCGGCCTGGTGTGGCCGCGCGAGGTGGCGCCCGCCGACGTGCACGTGGTGATCGCGGGCAAGGACGAGATCATCCGGGAACGCGGCGAGGCCATCGCGGCCGAGCTCGACGCGGCCGGCGTGCAGGTGATCCTGGACGACCGGACGGTGTCGCCGGGCGTGAAGTTCGCCGACTCCGAGCTGATCGGGGTGCCGACGGTCCTGGTGGTGGGCAAGGGCCTGACCAGGGGCGTCGTCGAGGTCCGCGACCGCCGCTCCGGCGACCGCGCGGAGGTCGAGGCGGACAACGCGGTGCAGCACCTCATCGAGGTGGTCCGGGGCTGAGAGGCCCGCTTTCGCTGGTAACGGGGCCGTGGGGGTTTTTGGGTGTGTACAGAAACGCACAAGACCCACACAACCCCACCCCTCAGGTGGGGGCCAAAAACATGGGAGGACCACGGCTGGGGCTGGGAGGGTCT
>NZ_JBWKKH010000007.1:0-176148 GCF_056431645.1 Saccharopolyspora sp. NPDC045839 | reverse complement strand
GGAAGAGAGAAAAGGAGTGGAGCACCCCGTTGGGGGGGTGTGTGGGGGGCAATCCCCCCTTTTTTTTGGGGGGTTTTTTTTTTTTTTTTTTTTCCCCCCCCCCCCCCCCCCCCCCCCCCCCCGCCCCCGCACCTTCAGGGCGCTGACGACAGCGCGGTGAGCACCGCGTCGGTGTCGGCGAGGTTCGGCAGGACCGCGTGGGCGCCTGCGGCGCGGAGGTCGTCCTCGCTGCTGGAGCCCGTGGCGACGCCGACCGCGACCGCGCCGAAGCGCAGCGCACCCGCGACGTCGTGCGGCGTGTCGCCGACGACCACCACGGCGTCCGGGGCGATCGGCCCGCCGTGGCGGCCTTCGGCCTTCGCGACGGATTCCGAGATCAGGTCGTGGCGGTGCACCGAGGCCTCACCGAAGCCGCCGATCTCGAAGTCGACGTGGTGGTGCAGGCCGAACGATTCGAGCTTGTGGAAGGCGACCTCCGCGAGGTTCCCGGTCACCAGTGTCTGCGTGAACCGCGGTTCCTCGGCCAGCGCCGTCAGCGCACGGGCCGCACCGGGCAGCGCGCTGCCGCGCTGCGAGAGCTCGTCGCGCGTGTCGGCGACCGCGCTGGTCAGCGCCGCGAACATGGCCGCGATCGTGGGCTCGTCCGGGGTGCTGCCGTGGATCTCCAGCACGTCCGTGGTGATCGCCAGCTCGGTGCGGCCGGCGGTGTCCGGCATGCGCTGCAGGGCCTTCCCGGTCACGTCCGCGAGCGCTCGGCGGTACCAGCGGGAGCCGAAGCCCCGGGCGTCGATCAGGGTCAGGTCGATGTCCCACAGCACGAGTCGCGTCACCGCACCATCCTGCCAGCCGGCAGGACGGTGCGGGACGCCCGATTTCCCGGCGGCCGCGGGCTCAGGCGGCGAGCTCGCGGCGGGCGGTCTCGGTGACGATCGACATGCCCAGCACCGTCAGCGCCAGGCAGCAGATCAACATGATCGCCACCGGCATCGCCGAATGCGTCGCCCGCAGCAGCGCCGCGCCGATCAGCGGGGCGGCCGCGCCGGCGACCACAGTGGCGGCCTGATATCCCAGCGACACCCCGGAATACCGCACCGAGGTGCCGAAGAGTTCGGCGTAGAAGGCGGATTGCGCGCCGGTCAGCGTGCCGTGCAGCAGCAGGCCGACCGCCACCGCCAGGAACACCAGCGTCGGATCGTGGCTGCCCACCAGCGGGAAGAAGATCACCGTCCACAATGCACACCCGACGGCGGCGGTGATCGCCACCGGGCGGCGGCCGAGCCGGTCGGACAGCGCCCCGCCGACGAGCATCGACAACGCCTGCACGAGGGAACCGACGGCCACCGCGGTGGTCGTGATCGCGGTGGGAAGCCCGATGTTGCCCGCGTAGACCAGCAGGAAGATGGTGAACACGTAGAACGCGGCGTTCTCGCCCACGCGCGCCGCGAACACCGCGAACACCGCCCGGGGGTACTGGGCCAGCGCTTCGAGCACCGGCGCCCGCTCCTCGCGACTCTCGTCGGCGACGGCCTGGAACAGCGGCGACTCGGCGACCCGCAGCCGCACCCACAACCCGATGACGACCAGCACGATCGACGCCAGGAACGGGATCCGCCAGCCCCACGCCGAGTACTGCGCGCCGGTCGTCGCGGCCGCCATCGCGGCCAGGGCGCCCGTGGCGAGCAGGTTGCCCAGCGGCCCGCCCGTCTGCGGCCACGAGGTCCAGAAGCCGCGCCGCTCGCGCGGCCCGTGCTCGGCCACCAGCAGCACCGCGCCGCCGAACTCACCGCCGAGCGCGAAGCCCTGCACCAGCCGCAGCAGCGTCAGCAGCAGCGGCGCCGCGATCCCGATCTGCTGGTAGCCCGGCAGCACGCCGATCAGCACCGATGCGGAGCCCATCAGGACCAGGCTGATCACCAGCAGCCGCTTGCGGCCGACCCGGTCGCCGAAGTGCCCGAACACCAGGCCGCCCAGCGGCCGGGCGGCGAACCCCACGGCATAGGTGACCAGCGCCAGCAGCACGCCGAGCAGCCCGTCGGAATGCGGGAAGAAGACCGGGCCGAACACCGTGGCCGCGGCCGCCCCGTACAGGAAGAAGTCGTAGAACTCGACGGTGGTCCCGACCACGCCCGCGGACACCACGCGGGCCAGGCGGCGAGTTCCCCCAGCTGTTGTCGTCACGGTCGCAAAGAGTGCTCGCGCGACCACGCCCCGCGCAAGATCCCGTCTCGAAGTTGCCTCGTCCGCAATGCCATTGAGATCGAACCGCGGATTTCGGTGGACATCGCGGCCGGGATCAGCCGGGCAGGAAGCTGAGGCGGACCCGGCGGACCGGATTGTCCACATTGGTGTCCACCAGGCACACCGACTGCCAGGTCCCCAGCGCCATCTCCCCGCCCAGCACCGGGATCGACGCGTAAGGCGGGACGAACGCGGGCAGCACGTGGTCGCGGCCGTGGCCCCGCGAGCCGTGGCGGTGCCGCCAGCGGTCGTCGGCGGGCAGCAGGTCCCGAAGCGCGGCGAGCAGGTCGTCGTCGCTGCCCGCGCCGGTCTCGATGATCGCCAGCCCGGCGGTCGCGTGCGGCACCCAGACGTTGAGCAGGCCGTCGCGGGCCCGGGCCGAACGCAGGAACCGCTCGCACTCCGCGCCCAGGTCGTAGACGACTTCCACGGAGCCGGTCCGGACCTCGATTTCCTCGCTGTGCATGGGCTCAACCGTAAGCAGCGGTACCGGAACCGGCCCGGCCGGTGCGAGGATGCCGCCATGCGTGAGGCATTCGGTGCCCGGTTCGACGTCCCGGACGGCTATCTCAACACCGCGAGCATCGGCATCCCGACCGCCGACGCGGCCCGCGCGGTCGCGGAGTCGGTGGCGCGCTGGGGGAGCGGCCGCGACCTGCCCGAGGACTTCGAGCCGGCGGTGGCCGGCGCGCGGGCGTCGTTCGCGGCGCTGGTCGGCACCACCGCGGAGCGGGTGGCGATCGGGGCCACCGCCGCCCAGCTCGTCGGCCTGGTCGCGGCGAGCCTGCCGGCCGGCGCTCGCGTGCTGGTCGCCGAGAACGAGTTCACCAGCGTCGTCTTCCCGTTCGCCGCGCAACCGGACGTGCAGGTCACCGAGGTGCCGTTGGACGAGATCGCGGAGCACGCCGCGGACCACGACCTGGTGGCGGTCAGCGCGGTGCAGTCCAGTGACGGCCGGATCGTCGACCTCGACGGCCTCCGGCGGAGCGCCGCCGCGGGTTCGACGCGGGTGCTCATCGACGTCACGCAGGCGCTGGGCTGGCTGCCGGTGCGGCTCGACTGGGCCGACTGGGTCGTCGGCGCCGCCTACAAGTGGCTGCTGTCACCGCGCGGCGCCGCCTGGCTGGCGGTGCACCCGGATGCGCCCGAGGTCGTGCCGAACAACGCGAACTGGTACGCCGGGCAGGACCCGTGGAGCACTACCTACGGCCTGCCGCTGCGGCTGGCCGGCGGCGCCCGCTCGCTCGACCTCTCGCCGACGTGGTTCGCGCAGGTCGGGGCGGCGGTGGCGATGCGATGGCTGGCCGGGCTCGACATGGCCGCGGTCGCCGCGCACTGCACCGGGCTGGCCGACGAGTTCAGCGCGGCGATGGGTCTGGCCGCCGCCGGATCCGCGATCGTCTCGGTGCGGGCACCGGACGCCGCGTCGAAACTCACGGCGGCCGGGATCACCTGCGCGGCGCGAGCGGGCCGGGCACGCCTGTCGTTCCACCTCTACAACACCTCCGCCGACGTCGAGCGTGCGGTGCGTGCGCTGCGATGACCATCCGGGGTGTCCGACTCGTAATCAGCGCCCGCTACGGTTGGTGCTCGTGCCGGACCGACGAGGTGTGCCCGAAGAGATGACGGGAGCACAAGCCAACACGCAGCGCGAAACCACGCCGCTGCGGCGCGACAACTCGCTTATCAGACCGGATCGCGCATCGGTGCCGCCGCCGGACGAGGCCACTCGGCCGGCGTTCGCCCCACCGCCCCGCCGCGACCAGCCGCCGCCGGTGCAGCAGCCGCAGGCGCAGCCGCCGACGAGCCGGCAGGCCCCGGTGGCGCAGCCGGAGTCGCAACCGCGTCGCGTCACACCGACCGGCTGGCTGCTGCGCGGGCTCGGGCTCGTCGCGATCTCCGTGCTGTCCGGGCTGATCTGGCTGATGATCAAGCCGGACACCGATGACGAGGCCGCGCCGCCGCCCGCGGACGCGCCGCGCTACGAGTTCGTCCCGATCCGCCGCGAAGAAGCGTTCCAGGGCTGCCAGAACGTCTCCACGGCCAAGATCAAGAGCTTCTTCCAGAAGCAGGAGTGCGCGCACCTCACCCGGGCGCTCTACAGCACCAAGCTGCCCGACGGCACCCGGGTGCTGACCTCGCTGGTCACGGTCCTGATGCCGGACGCGGCCACCGCGCAGCAGCTCAACGAGCTGACTACCAAGGACGGCACGGGCAACATCCGGGACCTGGTCGACGACGGGCGGGACGGCACCAAGGGCATGCCGGCGCTGGACGACGACGCCTACGCCTCGGGCCGCCAGGACCGGCTGGTGGTGATCGGCGACTCGGCCTACTTCGACAAGAACACGCCGCACAAGGACCCGGTGCTGCTCGACGTCACCAAGGAAGCGCTGAAGCTCGGCTGGCCGCAGGAGCAGACCCCGCGCTGACCGCCGGGGTCAGGGCTGACCGGGGAAGGGCTTCGCGGCCGGCTGCGTGCCGACGGTGAGCCGCCACCGGGTGGCCCGGACGGCAGCGGTGGTCAGGCCGTCGAGCGCGATACCGCGCAGCGCGGCGTCCTCGGTGTTCTCCAGCACCGAACGCCAGCCGGTCTCGCAGTCGCTCTCCGTCTTGACCAGCAGCCCGATCGCCGCCTTCTGGTCGCTCACCGAGTCCCCGACGTCGTACGCCGGCTGAGCCGCCGGCGGCGTCTGCTGCGCGTCGCGGATCACCCGCTCCGCGGTGTCGCGCAGCCTCCGGTGCTGCTCCATCGCGTCGCCGATCGCGCTGCGCACGCGGGATTCGCTCGCGAACGCGCTCGCCAGCCCGCACACCCACACCGCCGCGTGCTCCGCGCTCAACGCGCTGCGCAGCGCGTTGCCCGCCTCGTCCGAAAGCTCCGTCATCCGAGCACCTCCCGCAGGCCCGCGCAGCTCGCCGCGACCGATCCCAGCAGCCCGGCGCGGTAGGGCTCCACCCCGGGCACCAGCTGGGCCGCCCTGTCCTGCGCGCCGGTCAGCGCATCGCGCAGCGCCTTCGCCGCCGTGCTCGCCGAGGACGGGGCCTGCTGCGGCGCCGGATCGGGCACCGACGGCGGGTCTTCGGGATCGCGCGGATTGACCCGGTCGACCTCGCGCTGCAACGCGGCGGCGTGCTCGGAACGCACCGAGGCGACCTCGCCGGCGGCGTCGGTCAGGCCCGAATGCGCCTGCGCGATCGCCTTCGCCAGCTGGGCGTCGGACTTCGCCGCGGCCGCCAGTGCCACCAGCGGGTCGGGCTCCTCGGGGGCCGAGCTGCACGCCGCGGTCAGCGCGGCGGCGACCGGAACGGCCGCGAACAACCGCAGCGCGCTCCGCCGCCCCAGCAGCGACCTGGCTCGCGAAGGGGATTCCACGTCGGCCTATCCTGCCAGGCGATCACCCGGCCGGACGCCCGGGCATCGCCCCCGGTGATCGGGACGATCCGCCGATCGTTGGGGTCCCACGCCGCGCTCGGGTGCGGGTGGACGCGATACCCTGGGCGACCGCGGCCGGCACGGACAGCACTGGTCGTGAACGTCCCGTCGGCCGTCCCGGCCGCGAGACCCCGTGCCGCGATGTTTCCAGGTCTGCTCCAGACCCCGATCGGATTTTAGGGAGTGCCAACGTGTCCAGCCCGCCGCGCGGTGCGATCACCGCGCAGCTGGAGCCCGTCGTAGCCGAGGCCGTGGCTAGATCGGGCTTCGACCTCGAGGAGTTCGACGTGCAGCAGGCCGGCCGCCGCCGGCTGATCAAGGTCGTCATCGACTCCGACGACGGCGTCGGGCTCGACGAGATCTCCGACGTCAGTCGCGCGGTGTCGGAGGTGCTGGACGCGCACGAGCACGTCCTGGCCGGCTCCTACACGCTCGAGGTCACCTCGCCGGGCGTGGACCGGCCGCTGACCCGCGCGCGGCACTGGCGTCGCGCCCGCTACCGGCTGGTCAAGATCCGGTTCGCCGACGGCGAGAAGTTGGTGGCGCGGGTCGGGGCGGCCGATGATGAAGGAGTCACGGTGCTGGTCGCCGGCGAACTGCGCCGGGTGGCCTACCGTGATGTCGAACGCGCGGTGGTCGAGGTGGAGTTCCAGCAGCCACCGGCGGAGGATTTGGTCAAGCTGGAGCGGGCTGCGAGCGGCGTTTCCCAAGAGGGGGACGACCGGGAAGACACGGAGGAGTCGAGGTGAACGTCGACATCGCGGCGCTGCGGGCGATCGAACGCGACAAGGACATCCCGTTCGAGACGGTCCTGGAAGCGATCGAATCGGCACTGCTCACCGCATACCGCCACACCGAGGGGCACCAGCCGCACGCGCGGGTGGAGGTGGACCGCAAGACCGGTGTCGTGCGGGTCCTCGCGCACACCCTGGCGGCCGACGGCAGCGTGCAGGAGGAATGGGACGACACCCCGGAGGGGTTCGGGCGCATCGCGGCGACGACCGCGCGGCAGGTCATCCTGCAGCGGCTGCGCGACGCCGAGCACGAGCGCACCTTCGGCGAGTTCTCCGCCAAGGAGGGCGAGATCCTCGGCGGTGTCATCCAGCGCGACGCGCGCGCCAACTCGCGCGGCATGGTCATCGTGTCGGTCGGCGACAGCGAGGGCGTGATCCCCGCCGCCGAGCAGGTGCCCAGCGAGAACTACGAGCACGGCACCCGGATCAAGTGCTATGTCGTCGGGGTGTCCCGGAGCGCGCGCGGGCCGCAGATCACGCTGTCCCGCACCCACCCGAACCTGGTGCGGCGGCTGTTCGCGCTGGAGGTCCCGGAGATCGCCGACGGCACCGTGGAGATCCCCGCGGTGGCGCGGGAGGCCGGGCACCGCTCCAAGATCGCGGTGCGCTCGACCGTCAGCGGCGTCAACGCCAAGGGCGCCTGCATCGGGCCGATGGGCTCGCGGGTGCGCAACGTGATGAGCGAGCTCGGCGGCGAGAAGATCGACATCATCGACTACTCGGACGACCCGGCGACCTTCGTCGGCAACGCCCTGTCGCCGGCCAAGGTAGTCTCGGTGGAGGTCGTCGACGAACGCACCAAGACCGCGCGGGTGGTCGTGCCGGACTTCCAGCTCTCGCTGGCGATCGGCAAGGAAGGCCAGAACGCCCGGCTCGCGGCTCGGCTCACCGGCTGGCGGATCGACATCCGCAGCGATGCCGACCCGGGTGCGTCGGCCACTCCGGCGGTGCAACCCCCGGCGCAGGCGTCCGGTCTGGACCCCGCGGTGGAGGGACTGCCGACCGTGGGTTCGGCCGAGTAACGTCGTCGGGTTAGAATCAGAGGAGGTTCGACGCGAGGAGAGCGACAATCCGCACACGGGTGTCCGGTGAGCACGGCGAAAGCCGTGAGCCGGTTCGTACCTGCGTGGGGTGTCGTGCCCGGACGTCATCCTCTGAGTTGCTGCGTGTGGTGGCTGAGGTCGGTCGGGCTGGTCCCGTCGCTGTACCCGATCCACGACGTCGGCAACCGGGCCGGGGCGCTTGGCTGCACCCCGATCCGGCGTGCCTTCGTCTGGCGGAGCGGCGCCGGGCTTTTCCCCGTGCACTCCGTGCACCGGGAGTCCTGGACACCTCGGCCGTGCAGGCCCACCTGAGTGCCGGGCAACCGCAGCAGGCGGCTCAAGACGTGACCGACGCGGGATCCGTCCCGCGCCAGGCAACTGAAGGAAAGCAGGTCGACCCGTCATGAATCAGCCGTGAAGCTGAAGCCATGAACGCGCATCGGCGATAGGACGAGGTCGAGCGGGACTGCCGCCCGGCCTCACCCAGATGAGGAGAGCAGTGGCAGGCAAGGCCCGCGTACATGAGCTCGCCAAAGAGCTCGGTGTTACCAGCAAGGAAGTTCTTAACAAGCTCGCCGAGCAGGGCGAGTACGTGAAGTCCGCGTCGTCCACCGTGGAAGCCCCGGTGGCCCGCAGGCTTCGCGACGCACTCGCCAAGCCCTCGGCGTCGAAGAAGAGCGACGCCGGCGGCGGAGGCAAGCCCGCTCCGGCAGAGCCCAGGCCGTCCCGCGCCGATGCGGCGGCGCCGAAGCCTGGACCCAAGCCCGGCCCGCGCCCCGAGGCGCCGGTCGGTGAGCGTCCCAAGCCCGGCCCCAAGCCGGGTCCGAAGCCGACCCCCAAGCCCGAGCCGGAGCCCGAGGTCAAGCCGGAGGTCAAGCCGGCCGAGCAGGCACCGGCCGCCAAGGCGGCCGCGCCGCGTCCGGCGTCCGCACCCGGTCCCAGGCCGGGTCCGAAGCCCAGCCCGAAGCAGGGTGGCGACGGCGACGCCGGCGTGGTTCCGCCGCGTCCGAAGGCGCCCAAGCCGGGCCCGCGGCAGCCGCGTGTCGGCAACAACCCGTTCGGCGTCGGCAGCGGAGCGCCGCAGCAGCGGCCGCCGCGGCCGGGCCCGGGTGGCCGTCAGGGCGGCGGGCAGGGTCCCGGCCGCCAGCACGGCGGTCCCGGTGGCCAGCGTCAGGGCGGCGGTCAGGGTGCCGGCACGGCCCCGGCCGCGGGCAACGCCCCGCGCGGTGAAGGTGGCTCGCGCCCGAACCCGGGCATGATGCCGCCGCGTCCGAACCCCGGCATGATGCCGCCCCGTCCGCCGCGCAGCGGTGGCGGTCCCGGCGGTGGCCGCGGTGGCGGCGGCCGTGGCGGTCCGGGCGGTGGCGGCGGTGGCCGTCCCGGCGGTGGCGGCGGTCGTCCCGGTGGGGGCGGCGGCGGCTTCCGCGGTGGCGGTGGCGGTGGCGGCGGTGCCCCGAGCGGTGCCCCGGCCGGCGGTGGCTTCCGCGGTCGTCCCGGCGGCGGTGGCCGTCCGGGCGGTCCCGGTGGTCGCGGCGGTGCAGCCGGTGCGTTCGGTCGTCCCGGCGGGCCCGCGAAGCGCGGTCGCAAGTCGAAGCGGCAGAAGCGCCAGGAGTACATGGAGAACATGCAGGCGCCGTCGGTCGGCGGCGTCCGCCTCCCGCGCGGCGGCGGCGAGACCGTTCGCCTGCGCCGCGGTGCTTCGCTGACCGACTTCGCCGAGAAGATCAACGCCAACCCGGCCTCGCTGGTGCAGGCGATGTTCCACCTCGGTGAGATGGTCACCGCGACCCAGTCCGTCTCCGACGAGGTGCTGGAGCTCCTCGGCCAGGAGATGAACTACAAGATCGAGATGGTCAGTCCGGAGGACGAGGACCGGGAGCTGCTGCAGTCGTTCGACATCAGCTACGGCGACCCGGGCAGCTCCGAGGACGAGCTGGCGGCGCGGCCGCCGGTGGTGACCGTCATGGGTCACGTCGACCACGGTAAGACGCGACTGCTGGACACCATCCGGAAGACGAACGTGCAGGCCGGCGAGGCCGGTGGCATCACCCAGCACATCGGTGCCTACCAGGTCCTCACCGAGCTGGAAGGCAACGAGCGGCCGATCACGTTCATCGACACCCCGGGTCACGAGGCGTTCACCGCCATGCGTGCCCGCGGTGCCAAGTCGACCGACATCGCCGTGCTGGTGGTGGCCGCCGACGACGGCGTCATGCCGCAGACGGTGGAGGCGATCAACCACGCCCAGGCGGCCGGTGTGCCGATCGTGGTCGCGGTGAACAAGATCGACGTCGAGGGTGCGAACCCGGCGAAGATCCGCCAGCAGCTCACCGAGTACAACCTCGTTGCCGAGGAGTACGGCGGCGACACCATGTTCGTCGACATCTCGGCGAAGCAGGGCACCAACATCGACAACCTGCTCGAGGCGATCCTGCTCACCGCGGACGCGGCGCTGGATCTGCGGGCCAACCCGCACATGCCCGCCCAGGGTGTGGCGATCGAGGCCCACCTGGACCGCGGTCGCGGCCCGGTGGCCACGGTGCTGGTGCAGCGGGGCACGCTGCGGGTCGGTGACTCGGTGGTGGCCGGCGACGCCTACGGTCGCGTCCGCCGGATGATCAACGAGAACGACGAGGACGTCCCCGAGGCGCTGCCGTCGCGGCCGGTGCAGGTCATCGGTTTCACGTCGGTGCCGGGCGCGGGCGACACCTTCCTGGTGGTCGACGAGGACCGGGTCGCCCGGCAGATCGCCGACCGCCGCGGGGCCCGCATCCGCGAGGCGCAGAACGCGGCCAAGCGCAAGCGCGTCAGCCTCGAGGACCTGGACAAGGTGCTCAAGGAGACCAACCAGCTCAACCTGATCATCAAGGGTGACAACTCGGGTACCGTCGAGGCGCTCGAAGAGTCCCTGATGAAGATCGAGGTCGGCGAAGAGGTCGAGCTCCGGGTGATCCACCGCGGCGTCGGTGGCATCAACGAGTCGGACATCAACCTCGCCACCGCGGAGAACACCATCGTCCTGGGCTTCAACGTCCGGGCCGAGGGCAAGGCGGCCGAGGTCGCCAACCGCGAGGGCGTGGAGATCCGGTACTACTCGGTGATCTACCGGGCGATCGAGGACATCGAGCAGGCCCTCAAGGGCATGCTCAAGCCCGAGTACGAGGAAGTCGAGCTGGGCCGGGCCGAGATCCGCGAGGTCTTCAAGTCCTCCCGGATCGGCACCATCGCGGGCTGCATGGTCACCGAAGGCATCATCAAGCGCAACGCCAAGGCGCGCCTGCTGCGGGACAACGTGGTCGTCGCCGAGAACCTCAGCATCAACTCGCTGAAGCGGTTCAAGGACGACGCCACCGAGGTCCGCGAGGGCTTCGAGTGCGGTCTGACCCTGGGGTCGTACAACGACATCAAGGTCGGCGACGTCATCGAGCCCTACGAGATGCGCGAGAAGCCGCGCGACTGAGCCGGTGCTGCGCAGGGGGTCGTCACTCGACGGCCCCCTGCGTGCCGGTTCGCCCCCGCGGTGAGGAACACCCATGTACGTCGGTGTACTCGAACTGGACGTCCTCCTCGGCGACGTCCACTCCCTGAAGCAGAAGCGCGCTGTCGTGCGGCCCGTGGTGGCCGAGTTGCGGCGGCGCTTCGAGGTTGCCGTCGCCGAGGCCGGGAACCAGGACTTGCACCGCCGCGCGCTGTTGGGCGTCGCGGCCGTCTCCGGCGACGCCGCGCACGTGCGCGAAGTGCTGGAAGCGTGCGAGCGGTTGGTCGCCGCACGCCCCGAACTGGAACTGCTCTCCGCCCGCCAGCGCATGCTCGGGCCGGAGGACTAGGAACTCTTCGTGGTCGTTCTGCGCGAGAACCCGCGGCGGCGCGAGTCGAGTCCCACACCGCAAGCGGCTAGCGCCGCTTTTCAGACGAACTGAACTTTCCCCGAAGGAGGTGCGCCGTGGCTGATACGGCGCGCGCCCGCAAACTCGCCAAGCGCATCGCCCAGATCGTGGCATCCGGGCTGGAGCACGAGGTGAAGGACCCGCGGCTGGCGATGGTGACGGTCACCGACGCGCGGGTCACCCCCGATCTGCGGGATGCCACTGTCTACTACACCGTGTTCGGCGACGACGCCGACTACGCCTCCACCGCGGCCGCGCTGGCGAGCGCGGCCGGGGTGCTGCGGTCCCGGGTCGGGCAGCAGACCGGTGTCCGGTTCACCCCGACGCTGACCTTCGTCGCGGACACCGTGCCGGACAACGCGCGGCGGATGGAGGAACTGCTCGCCAAGGCCAAGGAGGCCGACGAGGAGGTCGCCCGGTTGGCCTCCGGAGCGTCGCCGGCCGGCGACGCCGATCCGTACCGAGCCAGCACCGACGATGACGAGTTCGCCACCGACGGTGCGGACGAGGGGTCCTTTTCCGACGCCGATGTGCGTCGTGGGCCACAGAGTGGTTGAGTCGCAGCTCAGCATCAGGTGCGTTGGACGTCGGCGGCCGGAACGGCCACCGATGTCGTGGAGGTGAACCTGTGCGCGGGCAACCCGATAGCGGCCGCACCGGCGGCGGCCAACCGGTCACCGTCGATCCGGTCGAGCAAGCCGTAGCCGAGGCCGCTCGCAAGCTGTCCGAGGCCTCGGACGTGACGTTGTTCGCGCACATCAACCCGGACGCGGACGCGCTCGGCAGCGCGCTGGCGCTGGGCCGGGCGCTGCGGCGGCGCGGGTGTGCGGTCCGGGTGTCCTTCGGGATGCCGGACCTGCCGCCGTTCTCGCTGCGCGATCTGGACGGCGACGACCTGGTGGTGCCGGCGGACGAGGTGCCCGCCGCGCCGCCGGTGCTGGTCGTCTGCGACACCGGGAGCCTGCAGCGGCTCGGCAAGCTCGCCGATCGGGTCGACGCGACGATCGCCGCGGGCGGCGACGTGATCGTGATCGATCACCACGTGTCGAACACCCGCTACGGCACGCTGCACCTCGTCGACGAGCACGCCGAGGCGACGGTGATGATCGTGCTCCGGCTGCTCGACGAGCTCGGCGCGGAACTCGACCTGCCGACCGCGCGGTGCCTCTACGCGGGCCTGGTAACCGACACCCGGTCGTTCCGGCACGCCAGCGCGTCGACGCACCGCGCGGCGGCGCGGCTGCTGGAGGCCGGGGTCGACCCGGAGGCGACGACGCGGCCACTGCTGGACACGCATCCGTTCGCCTGGATGAACATGCTGTCCGGGGTGCTGGGCGAGGCCCGGCTGGAGCCGACCGCGGCGCAGGGCCTCGGGTTCGTGCATGCGACGGTGCGGCTGGCCCATTCCGACGGGCTGCGCAGCGAGGATGTGGACAGCGTCATCGACGTGGTGCGCACGACTAGTGAGGCCGAGGTCGCCGCGGTGCTCAAGGAGACCGCGCCGGATCACTGGTCGGTGTCGTTGCGTTCGGACAGCCGCGTCGACGTCGGCCACGCGGCGGCGGCCTGCGGCGGTGGCGGGCACCGGCTCGCCTCCGGTTTCACGGCGCAGGGCCCGGCGGAGGAGATCATCGCGGCGATGCGCAAGGCCCTCGACGAGGCCCCGCTCCTGGACTGACGCCCGCTGGGTCCCGTCCCCGCTGGGATCCCCGCAATTTCCATTGAAATTGAACCTTCGATTTCAATGGAAATTGCGGACCTCCGGCGTGTCGCAACCCGACATGCCGGAGGTTGTGGACAACTTCCGCAATTTCAATTGGAAATCGGAGGTCCGATTTCCATTGAAATTGCGGAGGAACTCGGGTGTCAGGTTCGGCGGCGGGCTCGGAAGGCCGCGACGTGCATGCGGTTCGCACAGCGGGGGCTGCAGAAGCGCTTGGCCTGGTTCGTCGACGTGTCCAGGAAGTAGGTGTAGCAGCCCTCCGCTCCGCAGCGCCCCCAGCGCGTCGTGCCGTGCTGGACCACGCCTTGCGCCAGGCCCCACGCGGCCGCCGCCGCGACTTCGTCGACCGCCGGTGCGTCCGGGCCGGCGACGTGGACGTGCCAGTTCGGGGTGCCGTCGTGGCTGCCGTGCCCGGAAAGCCTGGGCCGGGGCGGGTGCGCCGACAGCAGGGCGTTGATCTCGGCGAGCAGCGTCTCGCCGTCGTCGGCCACCATCGCGTCCAGCGCCCGGCGCAGCCCGGTCCCCACCGAGCGCAGGAGCGGCAGGTCGCTCGCGTGGAGCCGGTCGGCCCACCAGGGCTCGTCGTGGAGCGCGGCGCGCACCGCGTCGAGGCTGCTCAGATCGGCGTTGGCGATCCGCAGCGCAACGGCGGCGTAATCAGCGTTGTCCATCAGTGGTCCTTACCAGTACCCTTGGTCGTCAGGGGTGAACCCGCCGATCACAGCTTACAAGGAGACAGGGTGCCGGATCTGGGGGAGCGCGTATCGCCGCGCCGGGTGCTGGCGCTCGCGGTGCCCGCGCTCGGCGTGCTGGCCGCCGAACCGCTGTACGTGCTCGTGGACACGGCCGTGGTCGGTCACCTCGGAGCGGTGCCGCTCGCCGGGCTCGCGCTGGGCGGCACGCTGTTCACCCTGGTGTCGAGCCAGCTGACGTTCCTGAGCTACGGAACCACCGCGCGCACCGCCCGGCTGCACGGCGCCGGGCGCCGCAAGGACGCCGTCGCGGAGGGTGTGCAGGCGACCTGGCTGGGCGTCATCGTCGGTGTCGTCCTCATGCTGCTCGCGCAGCTGCTGGCCGTCCCGGTCGCGGAGCTGATGGCGGGCCCCGGGCCGATCGCCGATGCGGCCGCGACCTGGATGCGCGTCGCGCTGTGCGGCGCGCCGATGGTGCTGATCACCATGGCCGGCAACGGCTGGATGCGCGGCGTGCAGGACACCGCGCGGCCGCTCCGGTACGTGCTGGTGGGCAACGGTGTTTCCGCCGTGCTGTGCCCGCTTTTCGTCTACCCCTTCGGCTGGGGCCTGGAGGGTTCGGCGGTCGCGAACCTGATCGGCCAGACGATCGCCGCCGCGCTGTTCGTGCGCGCGTTGTTCGTCGAGCGGGTGCCGCTGAAGCCGGAGCTCGCGAAGATGCGCGCCCAGCTCGGGCTCGGCCGCGACCTGGTGCTGCGGACGCTGGCGTTCCAGGCGTGCTTCCTGTCGGCGACGTCCGTGGCGGCGCGGACCGGCGCGGAGGCCGTGGCGGCGCACCAGGTCGTGTGGCAGCTGTGGGCGTTCCTGGCGCTCGTGCTCGACTCGTTGGCCATCGCGGCGCAGTCGTTGGTCGGCGCGGCGCTCGGGGCCGGTTCCGCGCCGCGCGCCAAGGGAATCGCCCGGCAGGTCACCTGGTACAGCCTGGGGTTCGGCATCGTGCTCGGGTTGGTGTTCGCGGCGCTCTCCGGTCCGCTGCCGACGTTGTTCACCACGGACGGCGCGGTGCTGGCGGCCATCCCGCACGCGTGGTGGTTCTTCGTGCTCATGCAGCCGGTTGCGGGCGTGGTGTTCGCGCTGGACGGGGTGTTGCTCGGCGCCGGCGATGCCGCCTACCTGCGAACCGCGACGTTGCTGAGCGCGGCCATCGGCTACCTGCCGCTGATCTGGTTGTCGCTGGCGTTCGGCTGGGGCCTGGTGGGGATCTGGACCGGGCTGACCCTGTTCATGGTCCTGCGGCTGATCACGCTGCTGCTGAGGGCCCGCTCCGGCCGATGGGCCGTCGTCGGCGCCAACCGGGCCGAAGCCACCGCGGGGTGATCCCCCGCCGCGCCGGTCACTGCCAGAACCAGGGCTGCTCCCGGACCTGGCGGTAGGCCTCGCGGCGGCGCTCCGGGTCGAGCCGCTGGATGTAGACCATGCCGTCGAGGTGGTCCGTCTCGTGCTGGAGGCAGCGCGCCATCAGGCCGCTGCCCGACACCGTGACCGGCTCGTTGTCCGCGTCCACGCCGCGCACCACCGCGTGCTGGGCGCGGCGGGTTTCGAACCCGAGCCCGGGCAGCGACAGGCACGCCTCCACGTCGTCCTGCACCTCGTCGGAGAGTTCGACGATCTCCGGGTTGATGACGTACCCGATCTCGCCGTCGACGCGATAGCTGAACGCCCGCACCCCGACGCCGATCTGCGGCGCGGCGACGCCGGCGTGTCCGGGCGCGTCGACGGTGTCCAGCAGGTCCGCGACGATCGAGCGCAGTCGCTGGTCGAAGACCGTGACCGGCTCGGCCGCCATGCGCAGCACCGGGTCGCCGAAGCGCCGGATCGATCGGAATGCCACCGCTGACCTCCTCGCAGTTCCGCCGCCACCCTAGCGACGCGCGCCGCGCCGGGTCGGGGAAGATGTCTCCTCGTGTCCGAGCACTCCCGCAAAACGCGTCCCACCGTTCCACCCGGTCTGCTGGTGATCGACAAACCGGCGGGGATGACCTCGCACGACGTCGTGTCGCGGGTCCGCCGCATCATGGGCACCCGCCGCGTCGGGCACGCCGGGACATTGGACCCGATGGCCACCGGGGTGCTGGTGCTGGGGCTGGAGCGGGCCACCAAGCTGCTCGGCCACCTCGCCCTGGACACCAAGGCGTACCTGGCGACGATCCGGCTGGGTGCGGCCACCACCACCGACGACGCCGAGGGCGACGTGGTGTCCGAAGCGGACGCCTCCGGGGTGGCCGAGGAGGCGATCCGGGCCGGCATCGCGGAGCTGACCGGCGACATCCAGCAGGTGCCCAGCGCGGTCAGCGCCGTGAAGATCAACGGCCGCCGCGCCTACGAGATGGTGCGCAACGGCGAGACCGTCGAGCTGGCCGCCCGGCCGGTCACGGTGTCGCGCTTCGACGTGCTGGCGCTGCGCCGCACGGAACGCACGACCGACCTCGACGTGCTCGTCGAATGCTCGTCGGGGACCTACGTGCGCGCGCTGGCGCGCGACCTGGGGGCCGGGCTCGGCGTCGGCGGGCACCTCTCGGAACTGCGCAGGACCCGGGTCGGCCCGTTCGGGCTGGCGACGGCGCGCACCCTGGAGCGACTGGAGGCCGAGCCCGGGCTGTCGATGGGCCTGGACCAGGCGGTCGAGACCGCCTTCCCGCGCCGCAACGTGGACGCCGACACCGCCCGCGCCCTCTCCCACGGCCAAGTCGTGGCCGCGGCCGGCGTCGAGGGGACCTACGGGATGTTCGATCCGGACGGCCGGGCGGTGGCCCTCGTCCGCGACCGCGGCCGGACCGCGAAGCCGGTGCTGGTGATCATTCCGGCGAACTGACGCATTCCGGTCGAACCCCCCTCCGCTTCGCGGGCGATTTCGGTGACCGGTGTCACATCCCTGGAACCGGGGGAGGAGTCGCTCGTCCCACGGCTAGTCCGATCCAGTGACGCCAGACGTGGGGAGCAGCATGCGCAAGCGATTAGTCGGGGCGACCGTCGTGTTGGCGGCGGGGTTGGCGCTGAGCGGCTGTGCGGCAGGCGGTGCGCCGGGCGGCGCACCGCAGCAGACGACCGGCGGTGGTTCGCAGGCCGAGAGCCGGCCGGTCGAGGGCGGTGCCGGTCAGCAGCAGGAGACCACCGAGGCGGCCGGCCCGAACCAGGGCGGGAACGCCACCGGTGACCGGCCGTGCGAGGCGTCCGACCTCGATGCGAAGTTCGTCACCGCCGAGAACTACGACGGGCGCCCGAGCAGCGGCCAGTTCAGCGTGACCAAGAACAGCAACGACATGACCCCGTGCGTGCTCGACGGGTACCCGGAGATCAAGGCGATGCGCGGCTCCGAGGGCGGCGCGACCATGCCGGTGGCGATCCGGCAGGTGACGGCCGACGGCGCGCAGCCGATGCGGCTGGACGGGCACGGCGGTTTCGCCAGCTTCAACATCACCTGGACGACCTCCGGCGACGACGGCGGGTGCGACATGCCCGGGGCGCTCTCGGTGCGGCTGCCGCGCGCCGGTTCCCAGGACATCGAGGTGCCGGTCAACCAGGGCCGCGACAACTCCCTGCGGATCTGCGAGAACGACGAGCTCCAGGTCCAGCCGTTCGGTGACTACACGAACTGAGCCGATCCGCCCGCCCGTGCCGCGCGACCCACGGCACGGGCGGTGGCGTTCCGGCCATCGAGTGGCGGCGCAGTAGGCTTCCTGGTCGTGCAGCGTTGGCGTGGTTTGGAGCAGATTCCCGGTGGCTGGGGCAGGTGCGTGGTCACCATCGGCGTCTTCGACGGGGTGCACAGGGGGCATCAGCAGCTGATCGCGCACGCGGTGCGGCAGGCCCGCCGCCGCGGCGTGCCGTGCGTGCTGATGACCTTCGACCCGCACCCGTCCGAGGTGGTGCGCCCGGGCAGTCACCCGGCGCAGTTGACGACCCTGCGGCGCCGCGCCGAACTGGCCGAGCAGCTCGGGGTCGACGTCTTCTGCGTGCTGCCGTTCACCCGCGAGATCTCCCGCGTGCCCGCCGAGGAGTTCGTGCACGCGATGCTGGTGGAGCGGTTGCACGCGGCGGAGATCGTGGTCGGCGAGAACTTCACCTTCGGCCACAAGGCGGCGGGCAACATCGAACTGCTGGCGAAGCTCGGCGAGCGGTTCGGCTTCGAGGTCGAGTCCGACGCGCTGGTCTCCGGTCCGGTGGAGCGCGCCGACGACGCGGCAGGCCCCTCGGTGACCTTCTCGTCGACCTACATCCGCTCCTGCATCGACGCCGGCGACGTCGTGGCGGCCGCCTCCGCGCTGGGCCGCTACCACCGGCTGGAAGGCATCGTGGTGCGCGGCGCCGGGCGCGGCGGCAAGGAGCTCGGCTTCCCGACCGCCAACCTGTCCACCCCGCCGCACGCGGCGATCCCCGCCGACGGCGTGTACGCCGCGTGGTTCACGCATCGTCGGCGCGGCTCGGTGCAGCCGGGCGAGACGCTGCCCGCGGCGGTGTCGGTGGGCAGCAACCCGACGTTCTCCGGCACCGAGCGGACCGTCGAGGCGTACGTGCTGGACATCGACGCCGACTTCTACGGCGAGCACGTCGATCTGGACTTCGTGCAGCGGCTGCGATCGATGGAGCGCTACGACACGGTCGAAGCGCTGATCGAGCAGATGCACCAGGACGTCGCCGAAACCCGGCGGATCCTGGCCGTGGGCGGGTGAGGCGGTATGCCGGACCCCCGAACGGGGCAGCCGCGTCCCCTGCGCGGCGCACCGCGGCCGGAACGCTTTTCGGATTCCCGGCCACGCCCGGCCGGTGACCTGGCAGTATTCAGGGCCGGATCAACAGCCGCCCGCGGCCGGGTCGGCGCCGACACGGGGGGAACGAAGGTGGCGGAGAACAGCAACGTCCAGCGGAACCTCGCACTGCAGCGGCAGTGGTACGGAGAGCCGCTGGGGGACCGGGTGCGCCGCCTGGTCGTTGCGTTCCGCATCTCGCAGGCCCAGCTCGCGGAAGTGCTCGGGATCAGCGCGCCGATGCTCAGCCAGGTGATGAGCGGCCGCCGGGCCAAGATCGGCAACCCGTCGGTGCTGGCACGGCTGGTGATGCTGGAGCGCAAGGTGCTCATCCCCGGTGTCGCCGCGGGTGACGAGGACGCGATCAAGCAGGCGCTGGAGGACGTTCGTCAGTCGCGCCCGTCGGTGGGCCGCGACAACCTGCCGGTCGTGGGTTCGGCGAACGGCGAGGAGGCCGCCTGGCCGGTGCTGCGCGAGGTGGCCAAGCCCGGCGAGCTGGCGGCGGCGGCGTCGCTGCTGGAGGGCCGCTACCCGGCGCTGGCGCAGCTGCTCCGCCGCGCCGCCAACGGCGACCCCGACTGAGCTCCCGCGGAGCCGCCGCGCGGGCGTCCGGGGGGTGCGCGGACACTGGGGTATGCGTTTGTTCACCGCGCTGTGGCCGTCGGACGAGGCGGTGCGGCACCTGGCGTCGGCGGTAGACCGGCTCGACCCGGACCGGGTGGCCGAGGCGACCGCGGGCCTGCGCAAGTTCCGCTTCACACCCCCGTCGCGCTGGCACCTGACGCTTCGCTTCCACGGCGACGACGCCGACGAGCAGCGCGTGACCGGCCGGCTCGACCAGCGCGTCGCCGAACTGCTGGAGACCGACCCGTCGTCGCCGCGCCTCCGGCTGGCCGGCGCCGGGACGTTCCGCGGCGTGCTGTGGGTCGGCGTCGAGCCGGAAACCGGCTCCGACGACGCCGCGCTGCGCGAGCTGGTGCGCGCGGCCGGTGGCGATCCGCGCGGTCACACCCCGCACCTCACCATCGCCAGGTGGGTCGCCGGGCGCGCCGACCGCGAGCTGCTGCCGGGGCTGTTCGCCGGCTACACCGGCCCGTGGTGGCGGCCGCGCGATCTTGCGGTGGTGTGCAGTGACCTGCGGGAAGGCGGTCGGGAGTACCGGACCGTGCACCGGGCGGCGGTGACGCGCGAGACGCCGGGTTGACCCGATCGCAGCAGGTCTCCCTGTTATCCTGGCATGTGGAGCGGCTGCAGTCCGTGGTGGCCGCGTCTGGTCGGCTTGGGTCGACCCGCCACTCGATCGATCGGTCGGGCGTCGCTGACACGGGACATCGAAGGAGTCAATTCGTGGCGTTGTCCACTGAAGACAAGAAGCAGATCCTGGCCGAGTACGGCCTGAAGGACGGCGACACCGGTTCGCCGGAGGCCCAGGTGGCCCTGCTGACCAAGCGGATCGTCGGGCTGACCGAGCACCTCAAGCAGCACAAGCACGACCACCACTCGCGTCGTGGTCTGCTGCTGATGGTCGGTCGTCGCCGCCGTCTGCTCAACTACCTGACCAAGGTGGACATCGAACGCTACCGTTCGCTGATCCAGCGACTCGGTCTGCGTCGTTGACGAACACCGGGGGGAGCGGCCGATGGGCCGCTCCCCCCGGTGCATGAAGAACGGACGGCGCCCCGCGCGCCGTCGCAACTGAAGAGCGCTCACGGTGGCACGCACCGGACAGGCGTCCGCCGGTCCTCGGTAGTGGCTGCCGGGCAAGTCGTCGCAACAGACGTTCCCGGGGGCTTCGATCGATGGCCGGCCTCGTCGGACCACGATCCGGATGCTCCTGCCGTGGGCCTCGTGAAACCGAGGAGTCAACCTTGACTGAACCCCAGATCGACGAGGGCGTCTACGAGGCCACCGCCGTGCTGGACAACGGCGCGTTCGGGACCCGGACCGTCCGGTTCGAGACGGGCCGGCTGGCCAAGCAGGCCGCCGGCAGCGTCGTCGCCTACCTGGACGACGACACCATGCTGCTGTCCGCCACCACGGCGTCCAAGCAGCCGAAGGAGCACTTCGACTTCTTCCCGCTGACCGTCGACGTCGAAGAGCGGATGTACGCCGCGGGCCGCATCCCCGGCTCGTTCTTCCGCCGCGAGGGTCGCCCGTCCACCGACGCGATCCTCACCTGCCGGCTGATCGACCGGCCGCTGCGCCCGTCCTTCGTGGACGGCCTGCGCAACGAGGTCCAGGTCGTCGTCACCGTCATGAGCCTGGTGCCCGGCGACCTCTACGACGTGCTGGCGATCAACGCCGCGTCGGCATCCACCCAGCTGTCCGGTCTGCCGTTCTCCGGCCCGATCGGCGGCACCCGAGTGGCTTTGATCGACGGCCAGTGGGTGGCCTTCCCGACCCATGAGCAGCTCGAGCGGGCCGTGTTCGACATGGTCGTCGCGGGTCGCATCGTCGGCGACGACGTGGCGATCATGATGGTCGAGGCCGAGGCCACCGAGAAGACCGTCAACCTGGTCGCCGAGGGCGCGCAGGCGCCGACCGAAGAGGTCGTCGCCGCTGGTCTGGAGGCCGCGAAGCCCTTCATCCGGACCCTGTGCCAGGCGCAGCAGCAGCTCGCGCAGGCCGCCGCCAAGGAGGTCCAGGACTTCCCGGTGTTCCCGGCCTACGCCGAGGACGCCTTCACCGCCGTCGAGCAGGCCGTCTCCGGTGAGCTCGCCGAGGCGCTGAAGATCGGCGGCAAGCAGGAGCGGGAGAGCCGGCTCGACGAGATCAAGGCCGCGGTGCTGGAGAAGGTCGGCACCGGCGAGGGCCAGCAGTTCGAGGGCCGCGAGAAGGAGGTCGGCGCCGCCTTCCGGTCGCTGACCAAGAAGCTGGTGCGCCAGCGGATCATCCGCGACCAGGTCCGCATCGACGGCCGCTCGCTGACCGACATCCGCAGCCTGTCCGCGGAGGTCGGCGTGATCCCGCGGGCCCACGGCTCGGCGCTGTTCGAGCGCGGCGAGACCCAGATCATGGGTGTCTCCACGCTGAACATGCTGCGCCTGGAGCAGACCATCGACTCGTTGTCCCCGGACACGACGAAGCGGTACATGCACCACTACAACTTCCCGCCCTACTCGACCGGTGAGACCGGCCGGGTCGGCAGCCCGAAGCGGCGCGAGATCGGCCACGGTGCGCTGGCCGAGCGCGCGCTGATGCCGGTGCTGCCGACGCGCGAGGAGTTCCCGTACGCGATCCGCCAGGTCTCCGAGGCGCTGGGCTCCAACGGGTCCACCTCGATGGGCTCGGTGTGCGCCTCGACGCTGTCGCTGCTGAACGCGGGTGTGCCGCTGAAGGCGCCGGTGGCCGGCATCGCGATGGGCCTGGTGTCCGACGAGGTCGACGGTCAGACCCACTACGTGGCGCTGACCGACATCCTCGGTGCCGAGGACGCCTTCGGTGACATGGACTTCAAGGTCGCCGGCACGAAGGACTTCGTGACCGCGCTGCAGCTGGACACCAAGCTGGACGGCATCCCGTCCGAGGTGCTGGCCCAGGCGCTCGGCCAGGCCCGCGACGCCCGGTTCACCATCCTCGAGGTGATGGCCGAGGCGATCGGCAAGCCCGACGAGATGAGCCCGCACGCCCCGCGGGTGACCTCCATCAGCATCCCGGTGGACAAGATCGGCGAGGTCATCGGCCCGAAGGGCAAGATGATCAACTCGATCACCGAGGAGACCGGCGCGGAGATCACCATCGAGGACGACGGCACCATCTACGTCGGTGCCGCCGACGGTCCGTCCGCGGAGGCCGCGATCGACAAGATCAACGCCATCGCGAACCCGCAGCTGCCGAAGGTCGGCGAGCGCTTCCTGGGCACCGTGGTCAAGACCGCGGCCTTCGGCGCGTTCGTCTCGCTGCTGCCGGGCAAGGACGGCCTGGTGCACATCTCCAAGCTGGGCAACGGCAAGCGCATCGGCAAGGTCGAGGACGTGGTGAACGTCGGCGACAAGCTGCGCGTGGAGATCGCCGACATCGACAGCCGCGGCAAGATCAGCCTGGTGCTGGTCAACGACGAGGCGGAGAAGGCCGAGGGCGAGGCCCAGCCGGAGGCCGAGACCCCGGCGCAGTGACCGATCGGCGCGCGTGACGTGCTGTCCCATGCGGCCCGTCCCGGAAACTCCGGGGCGGGCCGTACGGTTGTGAGCCGTCAACTCACGATGCCGTGACGAGACCAAGGTGGTTGGTGTTTGATGAGCGGCGGCAGCCGCTTGCGGTGTGCGACTCAACTCGCACCGCCGCGTGTCCACGGTGCCCACTCCTCCGGAGTTCTCCCACCGAGGACAGCCCCGACGTGGTGAATTGGCATTCATGAGGTCGGGGATCCCACAGCGAGGGGGGCAGCGGTAATTCCCGCAGGGGGCCGCCACCCGAACCGCTACGCAAACCAAGTTCGAAATACTCTCTAAAGGGACATGAAGAAGCAGACACGCGCCGGGTACTTGCAGCGTCCCGGGACCACTCGAATCCTCGGCGGCACTGGCGACGCGGCCGTGCGCCGGACGGTGTTGCCGGGCGGCTTGCGGGTGGTCACCGAGCCCGTGCCCGGCGTGCGCTCGGCCTCCGTCGGCATCTGGGTCGCGGTGGGCTCGCGCGACGAGGGCCGCCCGCAGGCCGGTGCCGCGCACTACCTGGAACACCTCCTCTTCAAGGGCACCGCCAAGCGCACGGCCGTGGACATCGCGCAGGAGATCGACGCCGTCGGCGGCGAGCTGAACGCCTTCACGGCCAAGGAGCACACCTGCTACTACGCGCACGTGCTCGACCGCGACCTGCCGCTGGCGATCGACATGCTCTGCGACGTGGTCTTCGACGCGCTGAACGCGAAGTCCGATGTGGATGTCGAGCGCAGCGTGGTCCTGGAGGAGATCGCGATGCGCGACGACGATCCCGAGGACCTGCTGCACGAGCTGTTCACCTCGGCGGTGCTCGGCGACCACCCGCTCGGCCGCTCCGTGCTGGGCACCGAGGACTCCATCACCGAGATGACCCGGGCCCGGGTCAACGGCTTCTACCGGCGCAGCTACGAGATGCCGAAGATGGTCATCGCCGCCGCGGGCAACGTCGACCACAGCCGGGTGCTGCGGCTGCTGCGCAAGGCGCTCGGCGACCGGCTGGACGGCGAAGTGCTGCCCGCGCCGCCGCGCACGGGGCGGGCGCGGCTGCCGAAGCAGAAGCCGCTGGCGCTGCACACAGACGACACCGAGCAGGCCCATCTGCTGATGGGCTGCCGCGGCTTCGACCGCTACGACGACCGCCGCTTCGCGCTCGGCGTGCTCAACGCGGCGCTGGGCGGCGGCATGAGCTCGCGGCTGTTCCAGGAGGTGCGGGAGCGGCGGGGCCTGGCCTACTCGGTGTACTCGGCCACCACGGCGTACTCCGACGCCGGGACGTTCTCGGTGTACGCGGGCTGCACCCCGGACCGGCTCGGCGAGGTCGCGACGGTGATCCGCGGCGTGCTCGCCGGCGTCGCTGCCGACGGGCTGACCGCGGACGAGGTGGAGCGCGGGCGCGGGCAGCTGCGCGGCGGCCTGGTGCTCGGCCTCGAGGACAGCGCGTCCCGGATGAGCCGGATCGGCAAGATCGAGCTGAACTACGGCAGGCACTTCACGGTCGAGGAGACCCTGGAGCGCATCGACGCGGTCACCGTCGACGACGTCGCGGAGCTCGCGGCCGAGCTGCTGCGCCGGCCGCTGACCACCGCCGTCGTCGGGCCGTACGACTCGCCCGAGGACCTGCCCGACGGCGTGTGACTCCCGACTCGACCGTCCGCAATTTCCATTGAGCGTTTTTCATCCTGGTCGGCCCGCAGTCGCGGGTCGCGAAGCCGCACGTCGGTGGGGTGTCGCATGCGCCGTAGGCACATAGCCCACCCCCGCAACTGGCACCGCCGCGGGTTCACTGTGCCCACCCCTCCGGGGTTCTCCCGGCGAGGACGGCCCTGACGCCGTGTATTGGGCATACATCAGTCAGGGCACCCACAGTCCAGGGAGCCTCTGAGGTTCCGCCACCCGCACCGCCACGCAGAACGAGGTTGGAAAAACCTCATTGAAATCGAAGGTTCGATTTCAGTGGAAATTGCGGACGGGGCACTCGCGAGAGGGCGTGGGGTGCCCGTCACCTCGGAGAACGCCGGTGCATAGACTCGCGGCAGTGCGGCGTCGAGGTGGAAAGGTAGTCGTCACGTGAACAGCCCGATCAAGGTCGGCGTGCTGGGTGCCCGCGGGCGGATGGGATCCGAGGCGGTTCGCGCCGTCGGCGAGGCCCCCGACACCGAACTGGTCGCCGCGATCAACCGCGAGGACGGCCTCACCGGGTTGCTCGACGGCGGCGCCCAGGTCGCGGTCGACCTCACCCATCCCGACGCGGTGCTCGACAACATCCGGTTCTGCGTCGAGCACGGCATCCACGTGGTGGTCGGCACCAGCGGGCTCGGCACCCCGGAGCTGGACACTGTCCGCTCCTGGCTGGCCGACCGGCCGGAGGTCGGCGTGCTGGTGGCGCCGAACTTCGCGATCGGCGCGGTGCTGTCGATGCGGTTCGCCGAGCTCGCCGCGAAGTTCTTCGAATCCGTGGAGATCGTCGAGCTGCACCACCCCAAGAAGGCCGACGCGCCGTCGGGCACCGCCGCGCGCACCGCGCAGGTGATCGCGCAGGCGCGCGCCGAGGCGGGCCTGGGCGAGGTGCCGGACGCGACGACCAAGGAACTCGACGGCGCCCGCGGCGCGGACGTCGACGGCGTGCGGGTGCACTCGGTGCGGATGACCGGGCTCGTCGCGCACCAGGAGGTGCTGTTCGGCACCGAGGGCGAGACGCTGACCATCCGGCACGACTCCTACGACCGCCGCTCCTTCATGCCCGGGGTGCTGCTGTCGATCCGCGAGGTCGGGTCCCGGCCGGGCCTGACCGTCGGCCTCGACGCGCTGCTGGGGATCTGAGTGGCCCGCAAGCTGCTGACCCCGCGGACGTCCGCGTTCGTGGTGGCGATCGTGCTGCTGGTGTACCTGGTGCTCATGGGCGGCCGCGCGGTCACCATGATCACCAGCGGGCAGCCGGTGTTCATCGCCCTCGGGGTGGCGGTCTTCGTGCTGCCGGTGCTCGGCGCGCTGCTGGTCGTCGACCAGCTGCGGTTCGGCGCGAGCACCGAGCGGCTCGCGCAGCGGCTCTACGACGAGGACGCGCTGCCGGACGTCTCGCACCTGCCCCGGCGGCCCTCCGGCCGTGTCGAGCGGGAAGCGGCGGACGCGTACTTCGACGAGAAGCAGGCCGAACTCGAAGCCGCGCCGAAGGATTGGCGGCGCTGGTTCGCGCTGGCGCAGGCCTACGACCTGGCCGGCGACCGCAACCGCGGCCGCAAGGCGATGCGCCGCGCGATCGAGCTGGAGCGCGAAGAATCCGCGCGGTGACCGGATGTCCGTCAGCACCACGTCGGGCCGCAGCCTCGCGACTTCCGCCATGCCACCATCGCCGGTGGCGGGCCCGCGAGGTGGAGATCGTGCGCGACCACCCGCGGCACGCCCAACATCGCCAACCCGAACACCGCCGACAGCGGCGTGCCGAGGGAAAGGGTGCGCCTGCGCAAAGTTCGTCCTAGGGACGAAACATGGCGCGCCCGAAGCTATTCGGGCAGCGCGTTCAGGTCGTCGGCCTGGAAGCTCTCGCGCCGTGCGCATCTCGACGTACGCCGTGCTCGTTCCGAAGTGGACCGGCCTCTTGGCGTGGCAACGGCGGCGGCATTGCGGGCGATCCTCAGGCACAATGGGTGCAGGCGCGCGGACTGCGGCTTTTCGGGATTTCTGAAAGAAATGTTTCGCGGCGGGCGCAAGATAGGGTTACATTGTTAACTCCTCTACGGCTCTTCGGGTGAACGCGGGCGTGTGCTGCGCTTTTCCGGGTAACGATGTGCGGCGATCTCACCAAGTGGTTGGGTCATTGACAGCGTCACCGGTAATCCCGATCATTTCAGCCATGTCCAGGTTCGCCACTCTGGTGGCTCGCCTGCATGTCGATTTGGTGCAGCAGGCCAGCGCGCTCTGTTGCGCCGGCTAGGGCTCTCCTTTCGCGGAACCGGGCCTGGCGTGACAACGCAGGTTTCCCCCGGTCCGATGTGTTCCCTTCGGCATCGCCGCTTTCTCCTCTAACGCGCGTTTTCCGAACGTGCCGCCGGTGGGGTTCCGGCATGCCTTCAGTCGGGTGATTCCACGGATTCTCGGAGCACAAATGAAGATACGTTTTCGCAGATGGCCCACCGGGCTGGCCGCCGTGCTGCTGGCGATCGGCGCGGTCACGCTACCCGTCCAAGATGCCTACGCAGATGTCGAAGTGTCGACGCAATCGGTCAAAGGCGCCGACGGCAAGGACTACACGGTCACCAACCACCTGGTGAAGAGCGCGCTGGAGAAGTCGCAGTCCGACGGCAAGCGCAAGGAATGGCTGCTGGTCTGGGCCGGCGACGAGAACATCGCCGACACGGTGGTCCCGGACGTGCGGAACCTGCCCGGATCGCTGGGCGGTGGCCTCGGCAAGGCCTCGAACGCCCTGCCCGGTCCGGACTTCCTCGCCGTCATCGACGCGACCCCCGGATCGCCCGGATACGGCCAGGTCGTCAACACCATCACCGTCGGGCCGCTGGTGGAGAACGAGCCGCACCACATGCAATACGTGTGGCACAAGGGCGACACCATCTACGCGGGCGCGCTCTTCGGCGCCGCCACCTACGCCTTCGACGTGACCGCCCTGCCCAACGTGAAGCTGAAGGGCATCAGCCTGCCGACGCAAACGCTCGGCGGCTCCGTGCCCGACGCCTACTGGGTGCTCAAGGACGGCACGGCGTACGCGACGTACATGGGCGGGCCGGTCGCGCCCGGCCCCTACCGCTACGACGACGGTTCGGTGCACATCGGCAACGGTTTCGCCGGTAGCCCCGGTGAAGTCGTGCGCTTCGACGAGAACGCCAAGGTGCTCTCGCAGTCCCCGGCGGCCACGCCCGGCGGCGACAACGAGAAGCTGTGCGCCAACCTGCCGAGGCTCGGCGAGCCGACCTGCGCCAACCCGCACGGCATCCAGGCCCGCGAGGACCTGAACACGCTGGTGACCGCCGACTACGTCGAGCCGCGCAACATCATCCTGGACCCGGTGAAGGCGCCGTCGCCGTACCTGCGCCGGCCCACCGTGCGCACCTGGGACATCTCCGACCGCAACCACCCCAAGCTGAAGGCGGTGTCCTACCTGCCGGACGGTCCCCGCGCCGACCCGAACGACCCGCTGCACCAGGAAAGCCGCGCGGTGATGGAGACGACCGTCACCAACCTCCCCGGTCACAAGGGCGCCTTCGCCCAGACCATGCAGGGCGGCGCGGTCTTCTACACGCCGGACATCACCGCGGCCGAACCGCACTGGCGGCAGGTCTTCGACGACGGCACGGCCAGCCCCGGCTTCGACGCGGCCAACGACCGCAACGGCGGCAGCTCCAACGGCGGCTGGATCCAGACCAGCCCGGACGACCGGTTCCTGTACCGGGCGATCCAGGGACGTCAGCCCGGCACGTTCGGGGCCGACGACCCGGGCACCACGGGCGGCGTCTACGTGCTGGACATCGCCAAGCTCGTCGGAGCCGGCGACGACTACACGTGCTCGATCGACACCAAGCAGGAAGCCGAGCACGGCGGCGCCGAGGCCGACTGCCCGACGCTCGCCGGCGCCACCCCGATCAACCCCGGCAAGCCCGGCGCCGGCCCGCACTGGGGCGCGTACGACAACTTCGTGCTCGGCCCGGACGGCTTCTACCAGGAAACCCAGCAGCCGCAGCGGCTCGCGGTGTCGAACTACTTCGTGGCCCGATCCGGCCTGGACGGCGACCACAAGGTCAACGTCGTGAGCCTGGGCAAGGACGGCTCGGTGTCGGTCGACGACGAGTTCCGCGACGAGGTCACCGGTGAGGTCGGCGTGAACTTCAACCGGCGGTCCTGGCCGCACGGCGAGTTCGGCAACGCCAAACCGCACTCGGAGCTGTTCGTGGTCGCCGACGGCGACGTGAAGTAAACCGCGCACCCGGTGGAGGAGCCGTTCCCCCCGCGGAGCGGCTCCTCCCCAGGCGGCGATTTCGCGCGAAATCGCCGGAACCCGAGCGAGAGAACGCGAGTGGCTGATGGAGAACATGCACTCCCACACCGGGGTGTCCAGTGTGGATCTGATCGCCTTGGTGCTGCGGATTCTCCTGCTGACCAGCACCGCGGTGGTCGCGGGCGTCGGCCTGCTGCGCGCCGTGGTGGCGGTGCCGCCGTGGCTGGCCTGGACGGCCGGCGGCATCGCCGCGCTGGCCAGCGGGTGGTCCGCGGCGGTGCTCGACATCAACATCGGTTTCGCGGTGGCGCACGCGGTCCTCGCGCTGGCGGTGCCGCTAGCGTTGCGGTGGCGGGCCGCCGCGACCTACCTCGGGTTCGCGCTGGCACTGCTGCTGATCGCCGAGGCCGGGCTCGGGCATTCATCGCTCGCGTTCTTCCTCGACACCGTGTTCGCCGCCGTCGCCGTGGTCTGGTTCGGCTTCGCCGCCGGACCCTGGCGCGACAACGGCGGGCTGCGGCCCGGCCCGGTGGCGCTGACCGCGGCGTTGGCGCTGGCCGGGGCCGCGCTCACCCAGTTGCTGCTGTCTGGCCTGCTCGACCGCCGGTTGGTGGACAGCGCCTACGGCTTGGCGCTCGTCGGGCTGGTCGTGGCGTCACTGGGAGTTCTGGTGCTGACCGCGGTACTCCGCGACGTCCGGCGGGTCTACCGGCTGGGCGCGGTGGGGGTGCTGGTCGCGGTCGTCGCCTGGACCGCCCTGCCCGGCATTCCGCAGCCGCACGACCTGGCGGTGCCCGGCATCCCACGGCTCGCGTCGGCCGCCGGGACACCAGTGCTGGTCAGCCCGCACCGGCCGGGGCGAAACCTGGTGCACTTCCCGGCGAGCGCGGGACTGGACGTCGTGGTCGAATCCGGCGGCCGAATCTCGCGGGCCGTGCCGCGACCGGGCAGCACGGGAACCTGGGCCGAGGTCGAACTGACCAGCGGGCGCAGCGATTTCGTGGTGCGTCGCGGGGCGGAGCGGGGCACGGTGGACGTCGACACCGGCGAGCTCCCGACGCTGCCGGACGCCGTCGCCGCGGACGGGCCCGAATGCGCCAGCGCCGCGCTGGGCGGCATCGCCGCCGGCGCCCCGTCGGTGCTGGACAGCTGCCCGTCCGCAGAGTTGTCCACAGAGGACGAAGATGCGCTGCGCAAGCAGGTCGGCTACCTCGCCGCAGCCGGGGTTCCGTCGATCGCAGTGATCAGCGACGAGTCGCCCCGCTCCCGAGCCGCCGCCGACGCGGTGCTTTCCCAAGCGCAGCAACGCGGGCTGGCGATCCGGGACGATCCCGGCGGCGCGCTGCTCGTCGTCTCCGGCTGGTCGCGCGCCGCAGAAGCCCTCGAATCCAGCAACAACGGGCCGGGCTACATCTACGGCGTCCACCTCGCCCCGTGGCTGCTGCACGGGCCCGTCGTGAACGCCGTGGCCGGTTCGTCGATCCCGCTGCGCTTCGACCCCCGTGACGAGCGCTCGCTGACCTACGGCATGACGCTGGCCGGCGTATTCGGCGGCGAACCCCCGTCACTCGCCGGATTCCGCCACTGGCTGGCGGCACGTCAGGAGAACCTCACCGGCGACGTCGCGATCTACGCCTCCGCCCAGGTGGACGTGATGCGGATGGCCAACCACCCGCATGGCAGTTCCGCCGCGGGCCAATGGATCCCGCAGGGCACCATCGTCGCCATCTCCGGCCCCCTCCCGTCCTGACCCAGAACCAGGAGTGCCCATGTCTGTTGTGGACGTTTCGCGTCCGGTCGTCCCACCGGTGCAGGCGCCACCGGCGCAGCGCGGCGTGGTCGCGATCGGTGTCGCGGTAGCCGTCGTGGTCGGCCTCGCCGTCAACAACGCCGCAGGCTGGAAGCTCACGGTGCTCTACGCGATCGGCCTCGCGCTCGGGCTCGTGCTGTTCCATTCCCGCTTCGGCTTCACCTCGGCGTGGCGGCAGCTGGTGACCGTCGGCCAAGGCCGGGCGATCCGAGCGCACATGCTGATGCTGGGCGCGGCGTGCCTGCTGTTCTCCGTGCTGCTGGGCAGCGGCGCGAGCCTGTCCGGAACACCGGAGGACACCGTGGCGCCGGCCGGGCTCGGCGTGGTGCTGGGCGCGTTCCTGTTCGGCGTGGGCATGCAGGTCGGCGGCTCGTGCGCCTCCGGGACGCTGTTCGCCGTCGGCAGCGGGCAGACCGCGATCCTGTTCACCCTCGGCGGCTTCATCGCCGGCTCGGTCGCCAGCGCTTTCGCCGCCGACTGGTTCAAACTGCTGCAGAACACCGGACCCAGCGTTTCGCTCGCCGACACGCCGCTTGGTCACACCGGAGCACTGGTCATCTCGCTGCTGGTCATCGGTGCCATCGCCGGCGCATCGGTGCTGATCGAACGCCGCCGGACACCGCCGCCGATCGAACAGCCGCCGACCGAACGAGGCGTGCTGCGGGCGCTGCGCGGCTCCTGGCCGTTATGGGTCGGAGCGCTGCTGTTAGCCGGGCTGAACGCGCTGACGCTGTTCGTGTCCGGGCACGCCTGGGGAATCACCTCGGCGTTCGGCTTGTGGGGCGCCAAGATCCTCGGCTGGGTCGGCATGGACATCTCCGGCACGCCGTTCTGGAGCGTGCCCGAGAATGCCGCGAAGCTTTCGGCTTCCGTGCTCACCGACCGGATTTCGGTGATGGACTTCGGAATCATGATCGGCGCGCTCATCGCCGCCGCCCTCGCCGGCGCCTTCACCCTGCACCGCAGGATCCCGTGGAAGCTGGCGGTCGGCGCCGTGCTCGGCGGCGTGGTCATGGGAATCGGCGCCCGGCTCGCCGGTGGCTGCAACATCGGCGCCTACTTCTCGGGCGTGGCCTCGTTCAGCCTGCACGGCTGGTTGTGGGGCGCGATGGCCCTCATCGGCACGTTCGCGGGCGTCTCGCTGCGCCCGCTGTTCGGGCTCACCAACCCCAAGCCGTCCGACTCCGTCTGCTGATCTGCCGCGCGGAAACCGCGTGGAACAACGAGAAATGGAGGACCCATGGCCACATCCATCCGCAAGTTAGCCGCGGTGACCGCGACCGCGCTGGCCGCCTGCCTGCTGACCGGCGGCGTCGCCACGGCCGAGCCGATCTGGGTGCTGCCCGGCGTCGACCTGGGCGCGGTGCTCGGCCCCACCGTCCAGTTGCCCACCCAGCTGCTGCAGCCCGTCTTCGACGTGCTCGGCGGTTGAGGAACGACCCGAAGACGAATTGAGGAGGAAGAACATGAAGCGGACAGCAGAACGTGCCGTTGCTGCCTCGTTGCTCGCCGGAGTCGCCTTGCTCGGCGCCGGCCCGGTGGCGCTCGCCGAGGCACTGCAGGGGGACGGCGTGGCAGTCGTCGACGAACCCGACACCGGCGACCTGAACAACAAGTGGACCTTCGCGCCGCTGGGCGTGCCGGTCTTCGGTCTGATCGACTCGGTCAGCGGCGTCCCCAATCGCCTCGGCCTGATCTGAGCCTTCGTGCTCGGGATGCCGTCGCGGGTCACGGGGCCGTGAGTCCTTCGGGTCGCTGCAGCGGCCCAACGGGCTCACGGCCCCGCGCATGCAGATCAGGAGGCTCCTCGCCGGGATCGCCCGGTCACAGCCAGCCGACGACGACACCCGGCGCGATCGCCAGCGCGCCGAAGCGGATGAAGCGCCCGATGAAACCCGTGACCAGGAACGTGGTCAGCGGCACCTTCGCCCAGCCCGCGATCACCGCGATCGCGGCGAACGGCGGCAGGCTCGCGGCCGCGCTGATCAGCAGCACCGCGCCTGTCCACACCGGCCGGCGACGGCAGTTCACCCGGAACTTCTCCATCCACTCGCGCCAGCGGCTGTCCTTCCGCTCCCGCTCGGTCTTTCGCCGGAACATCCGGGGCAGCCGGATCGAGCCGCGCGCCGCGTAGTAGTGCAGCAGCTTTCCGGCGATCTGACCGGCGGCGATGACCAGAGCCAGCAGCCACCACGGGATCTCCGGGCCCTTGAGCACCAGCCCGATCGCGAACAGCTCGACGCTGATCAACGGGAGCAGCGCGGAGGCCACCGACACCCCGAAGGCGGTGGACAGCAAACCGATCACGGTCAGCACGATCGCTCCCAGCGAGCTCGGACCCCAGCAGGCGGTGTGGCCGGCAACCCCGCGCGCCCGAGAGAGCACGGCACCGGCCGGCGTTCACCGTTCTTCGAACAGCAATTCCATCGGACCCGACAACCGCAATTCCCGCAGCGGACGGCCGCCGGCGTCCAACGTGCGTACCGTACCGTCCGGAGCCCAGCCCGCACTGCGGAAGAAGGCCATCGATGCCGTGTTCGCCTCCGGCACCCACGTGATGCCCCGCGTGGCCCCGCCTGCGGCGAGCCGCTCCACCATCGCGCCGAGCAGCCGCCTGCCGTGGCCGCGCCGTCCCCAGCGCGGCTCCACCAGCAGCGTGCTGACCAGCGCGACCGTGGCCGCATCGGCAGGCAGGGTGCCGTTGGCCGCCGCCACCTCCGCCTCCGGAGCCGGGCCTGCCGCGCAGAAGCCCACGATCCACGCGCCTTCCGTCGCGACCAGTACCGCGGCCGGACCGTCGGTCAGGGCGTGCCGCCACTCCTGCTCGGTCGCCGCGCTGTCCAACTCGTCCAGCACCGCCGCGGGCAGCAGCTCGGTGAAGGCGGTGCGCCACGTCGTCAGCTGGATGCGAGCGATCTCCGCGGCATCGGACGGCACAGCTTCCCGCACATCGGCATCGGCCATGGCGACAACCTAACGTGCGCGACCGGCTACCGGACCGGCCGCCCTGCAACCGGTACCGGGACTTCCGGTTCCGGGTGAATCCGGCCCGGGGCGCGGCAGAACGGGCCGCTGGTGATCGGGTTGTCGGGGGTTGCTGGCACGATCTGGCGGGTGCAGACCATGAGCCGCGACACCGCACGCCGACTCGCTTTGGCAGCCCAGGGATTCGCCGATCCGCCGCCGCGCGGCGAGGTGACGCGCCGGCACCTGCAGCGCGCCCTGGCCCGCACCAAGCTCCTGCAGCTCGACTCGGTCAACGTGGCCGTCCGGGCCCACTACATGCCGCTGTTCAGCCGACTCGGCGGCTACGCGGCCGAGCTCCTCGATGCGGCGGCCTGGTCGCACCGGTCGCGGCAACCACGCCTGCTCGTCGAATACTGGGCGCACGAAGCGTCGCTGATCCCGATCGAGGACTGGCCGCTGCTGCGGTGGCGGATGCGGGAGTACGGCGGGGCTTGGCGACGGCGCAGCCGCGAGCTGCTGGAACGCTCGCCCCAGCTGATCGACGACGTGCTGACCGCGGTGAAGGAACTCGGGCCGATCGGTGCGGGTGGCCTGGAACGCGAGCTCGGCGGCGGCGAACGCCAGGGGAGAGGGCCCTGGTGGAACCGCACCGACACGAAACGGGCCTGCGAACTGCTGTTCGCGATGGGCGAGCTGACCACTGGCACCCGGCGCGGCTTCGAGCGGCTCTACGACCTTCCCGAACGCGTGCTGCCAGCGGATGTCCTCGCGCACGAACCAGAGGACGACGAGGCGATTCGCGCGCTGGTGGAGCGGTCCGCGCACGCGCTCGGCGTCGCCACCGAACCGGATCTGCGCGACTACTACCGGCTTTCGCCCGCGCAGTCCCAGCAGGCCGTGGCCGAGCTGGTGGAGGACGGCGTGCTGGAGCCGGTCGTGGTGCAGGGCTGGCGGCAGCCCGCGTACCGCTACACCGCGGCCCGCATCCCGAGGAAGGTCACCGGCCGTGCGCTGCTCTGCCCGTTCGACCCGCTGATCTGGGAACGTTCCCGCGCCGAAAGGCTTTTCGAGTTCCGCTACCGCATCGAGATCTACGTGCCCGAGCCCAAGCGGCAGTTCGGCTACTACGTTTTCCCCTTCCTCCTCAACGGTGAACTGGTGGCCCGCGTCGACCTGAAGGCCGACCGCGCCGCCGGCGTACTGCGGGTACCGGGCGCGTTCCTTGAAACCGGCCACGATTCGGGCGAGGTCGTGCCGGAGCTGGCCGCCGCGTTGCGCGACATGGCGTCCTGGCTCGGCCTCGACGACGTCGTGGTCGGCGCCAGGGGAGACCTGGCCAAGCCGCTCCGCGCAGCCAGCCGCTGATCGCGGAAGCCCGCCGAGAGCGGTGACCGTGCGGACCGCCCGTGTTCAGCTCGCGCAGGTGCCGTCCGCGCGGTCGTGTTCTTCTTGCGCCGCCATGACTTCGTCGCCGTGGCGGAATCCCCATTCGCCGAGCATCCCGATCGGGCCCAGCAGGCTCTCGCCCAGCTCGGTCAGCCGGTACTCGACCCGAGGCGGAGCCTCCCGGTAGGTGCACCGGTCGACCAGGCCGTTGTACTGGAGCCGGCGCAGCGTCTCGGAAAGCACCTTGGTGCGGATGCCACCGATCTGCCGCCGCAGATCGATCGGACGCAACGGCCCCTTGCGGAGCGCCCAGACGACCACCGGATTCCACGTGTTGGACAGCAGGTCGAACGCCAACCGCGCCCGGCAGTCGGCGAGGAACTCGCTGCTCGCGGGCAACACCTCGGACATCTCGGTCATGGGACTCTCCTCACCTGCCTGGAACCTCATCCTGCCCGGCCGTAACACACCGATTGGTAGCCATCGGGCCGCTTAGCGTCGGACCGGCATCCCACCGGAGAACTCGGACGAAAGCGAGAAGATACCTGTGCGAATCGGGATTCTGGGCGCCGGGAGCATGGCCGACGCACTCGGTACACAGTGGACGCGAGGCGGTCACCACGTGATGGTGAGCGGTCGCGACCCGGCCAAGGCAAGAGCACTGGCGGAGCGGCTCGGGCCGTCGGCGCGGAGCGGAACCTTCGCGGAAGCCGCGGAGTTCGGTGATGTCGTCCTCGTCGCCGTGCTGCACTCGGCGGTCGCCGACGTGCTCACCGCCGCCGGAGCCGAGGTCGGCACCATGCGGGGCAAGGTGTTGATCGACTGCACGAACGCCGTCGTCCCCGGTCGCTTCACCCTCGACCTCCCCGCCGGAACCTCGATGGCCGAACGGATCGCCGACCAGGCGGTCGGGGCGCACGTCGTCAAGGCCTTCAACACCTGTCACGAATCCGTCTGGCGTTCGATCCCACCGGTTTTCGACGGCCGACCGCTGGTCGTTCCGCTGTGCGGGGACGACGCCGAGGCGATCGCCACCGTTCGGTCGTTGGTGACCGACATCGGCTGCGTACCGGCCGACGGAGGTCCGCTGGAACGAGCGTCGCTGCTGGAAGCCACCACCGCGTTCATGATCGGCTTGTGGTTCCGCGGCGTCGATGCGCAGGCGATGCTGCCTCCGCAGAAGTACGGCACCGGCGGCTGACCACCCGCGGCCACGATCCCGGCCGCGTCGATGGATCGGTCGTCGCGCGGCCGATCCATCGACGCCGTTCGGCGCTCGCACCAGGCCTTCCACGTTTCACGTGGCTGTCGTCAACACGGCATCACCCGTTCCTGTGCGGCCGAAGATCTGCAGCTTCGGTTCCTTCTCGGGAGGTACTTCGGAGACCACCAGGTCGCTGCTCGCCGTGCCGGTGGACGAGGTGAGGTCCACCTCCGCGGAGCTTCCGCGGTGGACGGACACCTGCAACTCACCGGAGCCGGTGATCAGCTCGACCTGCCCGGCGGTCGCGTCCGCGACCGTCAGGTCGCCGCTGCCGGAACGCACCAGCACATCACCGGACACGGTGCCGAGCCACACGTTCCCGCTTCCAGTGGCCACCGACGACGCCGTCTCGATCACGGCGATCTCGACGTCGCCGCTGCCGCTGCGCGCATGCACGCCGCCGGCCATCGTGCCCAGCCGGAGCTGGCCGGAACCGGACCGGATCGTGGCCCGATCCGACGCCCGCTCGATCGACACCGTGCCGGAACCGGCCTGAACGTTGATCCGCCCGGCCGTGCCGGTCACGCTGATCTCGCCGGAGCTGGAGTGCACCCCGACCTCCGAGTCCAGCGGGGCGCGAACCTTGACCACCAGCGGGACGTTGCGCAGCGGGGCGTTGGCCGGGGTCCGGATGGCGAGCCGGTTGCCGGTGAGGTCGATCCGCGTCCGCCGCACGGCCTCGGAGATCGGCTCCTGCGCCCCGCGCCCGCGTTCGGCCTCGCCACCGGTGCGGATGCCGGCCTCGCTGAACTGCTCGGTGACCCAGCTCAGCAACCCGGTCAGGCCACCGCGCCAGTCCGGCCCGCTGGCGGCTGCATCGTGCCGGACCTCGACGTGGGTCGTCGCGGTTTCGGCCAACTCGATCACGACCGGCCCCAGGCTGTTTCCGACGTCGATGCGAATCGGCCCGGCGGTGTCGAAGTCCTGGCTGCGCACCAGCTCGGCCAACCGCTCCTCAGCGCTCGACCGCTCCTCCGCGTCCGGCCGGTCGGCGGGCTCGGCCGGGCCGCCGCCCGTTGTCTCGTCGTTCGTCATCGCGATCCCCTCCTCTCAGCCTTCGACCCAGCCGCGCACCCGCGAGCCGGGCTCGCCGCGCCACCGCCCGCGCGGGCCGCCGCCGGGCGGTCCCCATGGTCGGCCGCGACCGTGCCGCGGGTGGTCCCACGGGCCGCGCGGCCGCCCGGTGTGCAGCGCACCCTGAACCGCCTGCGCGACCCAGGTGTTCAACGACACGCCCTGGCTCGACGCGGCCTGTTCGGCCTGCGACTTGATCTCCTCCATCAGGCGGAGCGTGATGCGGCTGATGTCACCGCTGTCGCCGCTCGGCGGTGGTGGCGGTGGCTCGGCCTCGTCCTCCACCGTGGGTGGTGCGGTGTCGCCGCTGACCACCACTCGGACGTCGCGGCCGTCGAGGCGGATGTCGACGACCTGGCCGTCCAGCAGGGTCGTCACCTCCGCTGCCAGGTCGGACAGTGCGTTCATGATCGCCAGCCGTGCGGCCGGCTCGATCGCGCCGGACAGCACCGCCGCGGTCTGCCGGGTCTGGTCGTCCCCGGCGGAGGCGGCGGAGCTCAGGTCCTCGCGAAGCTGCTCGATGTAAGGGCTCAGATCCATGACACCACTATGACTTCATCGATGGCGTCATGCAATGACCTGATGGTGTCATCTGGCGTCATGGGATCTTGTCGGGACCGCCGGTTACGCTCGATGCACACATGGGGAGTCGCAAACGGCGGTCGTCGACCGCCGTCCAGAGCAGGAAAGGGGCCCGCCCGTCGTGACCGAGATCGTGCGGCCGAAAGTGCAGCTGATCGGCAAGACCGAGTTCTTCCCGCCGGAGGACGTGCCCTGGTCGACCGACGCCGACGGCGGGCAGGCGCTCGCGGAGTTCGCCGGTCGCGCGTGCTACCAGTCGTGGCGCAAGCCGAACCCGGCCACCGCCACCAACGCCGGCTACCTGAAGCACATCCTCGAGGTCGGCCACCTGTCCGTGCTGGAGCACGGCTCCGTGTCCTTCTACCTGTCGGGGATGTCGCGCTCGCTGACCCACGAGCTGATCCGGCACCGGCACTTCTCCTACTCGCAGCTGTCGCAGCGGTACGTGCCGGAGCGCGACGCCGCGATGGTCGAGCCCGACGTCATCGCCGGGGACCCGGAGCTGCACGAGAAGTTCGTGCAGGCCACCGAGGCGAGCGTCGCCGCGTACACCGAGCTGCTCGCCGCGCTCGAGGAGAAGTTCGCCGACGAGCCGAAGGCGACGCTGCGCCGCAAGCAGGCGCGGCAGGCGGCCCGCGCGGTGCTGCCCAACGCGACCGAGACGCGGATCGTGGTGACCGGCAACTACCGGGCGTGGCGGCACTTCGTGGCGATGCGCGCCTCCGAGCAGGCCGACGTCGAGATCCGCGCCCTCGCCATCGAGTGCCTGCGGCAGCTGCAGAAGGCCGTGCCGAACGTGTTCAGCGACTTCGAGATCACCACGCTGAAGGACGGCACCGAGATCGCGTCCAGCCCGTTCGTCACCGAGGGCTGAACCGGGTTCGCCCAGGTTTTCGCGAATCGGACGGCCGGCTCCCGCCTCGGGTGCCGGCCGTCCGCGCATCCCGGGCAGCCGGCAGCGGTCCCGCCCCGGCGGGCTCCTCATCGCGGGGCCTGGCAGGGAACCGATCGGTCCGTCGCACAGTCAAAGGACCGATCCGGCTCATCTGATTGGATGAACGGCGAGGCGGGAACGTTTGCGCTGCGTGGTCGCGCGCGAGGACTTCGGTGGAGGACGGCGCAGTGGTTGAGCAGGTCGGGCCAGGGCAGCAGGCCCGGGTGATCGGCGGTCGGTACCAGGTCGTCCAGGAGCTCGGACGCGGCGGCATGGGGATCGTCTGGCGTGCCTGGGACCAGGTCATCGGCCGCGAGGTCGCGATCAAGGAACTGCACCTGCCCGACGGCGTGCCGCCGGCCGAGCGGCAGGTCTTCGAGGAGCGGGTGCTCCGCGAGGCGCGCACCGCGGGACGGCTGAACGACCCGGCGGTGGTCACGGTGCACGACGTGCTGGCGGAGTCCGGCGTCACGTACATCGTGATGGAGCTGGTGCAGGCGGTCACCCTCAGCGACTACGTCGCGCAGTGGGGTCCCCTGCGCGACGAGCAGGCCGTGGACCTGACCCGCCAGGTGCTCTCCGCGCTGGAGACCGCGCACGCGGCCGGGATCGTGCACCGCGACGTGAAGCCGAGCAACATCATGGTCGCCGACGGCCGGGTGAAGCTGGCCGACTTCGGGATCGCCCAGACCCTGGACGACCCGCGGCTGACCAGCAGCGGCGCGATCGTCGGTTCGCCGTCGTTCATGGCGCCGGAGCGGATCAAGGGCGCGGACGCCTCGCCGGCCAGCGACCTGTGGTCGCTGGGCGCGACGCTGTTCTTCGCGGTCGAGGGCTGGATTCCGTTCGAGCGGCAGACGACGGCCGCCACGCTGCACGCGGTGCTCAACGAGCAGCCCCGCCTGTCCGGTTCGCACGGCATGATCGGCTCGGTGATCACCGGGCTGCTGATCGCCGATCCGCGGGCGCGGTTCACCGGCCCGCAGACCCGGGCGCTGCTGGACAGCGCTCCCGCCAACGGCGGTAACCCGGACCAGACCTTGCCGGTCGGCAGCCCCACCCGGGTCGCCCCGGGGGCGCCGAAGCCGAAGCGGTCCAAGGGCCCGTGGCTGATCGCTGCCGCCGTCGCCACCGTCGTGCTGTTCGTCGCCGGGCTCCTGGTCGGGCGGTTCGCGCTGGTCGGCGGAGGTGCGCCGGCCGCGATGGATTCGACCCTGGTGTTCGGCGAAGACGGCGACGTCGCCGGTTTCGACCCGGACGCCAAGGACTGCGGCACCGGGAAGATCACCGCGGGCAAGCCCATCAACAACACGACGTCCTGCTCCGACCCGCACGACTTCGAGTTCTACGCGTCGGGCTCCGCGTTCAGCTCCAGCGGCTACGACACGGCCTACCCCGGCGAGGACGTGCTGGCCGCATACGGCGAGGGCTACTGCTCGATGTACTTCGCCTCGGACAAGGTCGTAGCCCCGGGCAAGCAGACCACGTTGCGCTACGTCACGCTCGTCCCCTCGGAAGAGTCCTGGAACGCGCACCGCCAGTCCGAGGGCGACCGGAAGACCGGCTCGCAGAGCATCTACTGCGCCCTCTACAGCGCGTCCGGCGACAAGCTGCAGACTTCCGCGACGAAGTGATCTCTCGCGCCACCCCGAGCATCGGCGGTGGCTAGAGTGGGCGCATGGGTGTGGCCAGCGATGAGCGTCAGCAGTTGTGCGACCTGTTCGAGCGGCTCGGCCCGGACGCGCCGACGCTGTGCGCCGGGTGGAGTACCAAGGACCTCGCGGTGCACCTCGTGGTGCGCGAACGGCGGCCGGACGCGGTGGCGGGCAAGTTCGTGAAGGCGCTCGTCGATCGCAGCGAGCGCATTCAGAACGAGCTGCGCGCGCTGTCCTGGCCGGAGTTGATCGACCAGATCCGGCAGGGGCCGCCGAAGTGGAACCCGCTCGGCTTCTCCGGCGTGGACGAGGCGGTCAACGCCGCCGAGTTCTTCGTGCACCACGAGGACGTCCGACGGGCTCAGCCGGATTGGCAGCCGCGCCCGTCCGACCCGGAGCGCGAGGAAGCGCTGTGGAAGTCGCTGACCCGCGTCGCGAAGATGTTCTACGGGCGCAGCCCGGTGGGCGTGGTGCTGCGGCGCCCGGACGGCACCGAGATCGCGGCCAAGCGCGGTCCGCGCACGGTGCGCTTCGTCGGCGAGCCCAGCGAGCTGATCCTGCACGCCTTCAGCCGTCGTGCAGCGAAGGTCACGTCCGAGGGCAACGAGGCCGACGTGCTCGCGGTCGAGGATCTGCGCCGGTCTTTTTGACGCGTGGGACGGAAACTCGCTCGCGCGGCGGCGGCCGGACCGGAAGAAACACGGCGTTCCCGGGCCTGCGGACGCCGGGTTTCCCGAATGTGACCTGAGGCCGATCCGGCCGCTCTGAACAGGGAACTCACCAGGTAGCGTCAGGGCCATGACCGTCTGCCCCACTGCCAGTCCGGGCCGCCCGTTCGGCCGCGTCCTGACCGCCATGGTCACGCCGTTCGACGAAGACGGAAAGCTCGACCTGACGCTGGCGCAGGAGCTCGCCACGTACCTGGTCGACAGCGTCGGCAACGACGGCTTGGTCGTCAACGGCACCACCGGCGAGAGCCCCACGACCAGCGACCACGAGAAGCAGCAGTTGCTGCGCGCCGTGGTCGAGGCGGTGGGCGACCGCGCGACCGTGGTGGCCGGTGTCGGCACCAACAACACCGAGCACTCGGTCGAGCTCGCGCGCGCCGCTGAGCACGCCGGTGCGCATGGCCTGCTGGTCGTGACGCCGTACTACTCGCGCCCGCCGCAGGAAGGGCTGTTCCAGCACTTCTGGACGGTCGCCGACGCCACCGAGCTGCCGGTCATGCTCTACGACATCCCGCCGCGCTCCATCGTGCCGATCCAGGTCGACACGCTGAAGCGGCTGGCGGAGCACCCGCGGATCCTGGCGGTCAAGGACTCCAAGCACGACCTGCTGGCCGGTAGCGAGGTGCTGGCCAGCACCGACCTCGCCTACTACTCGGGCGAGGACCCGCTCAACCTGCCCTGGCTGTCGGTCGGCGCGGTCGGCTTCGTCAGCGTGATCGGCCACGTGGTCGGGGACCGGCTGCGCAAGATGCTGGACGCCTACGAGGCGGGCGACATCGCCGGCGCCCGGGAGGTCCACAATGGACTTCTGCCGGTGTACCGGTCGATGAACTTCGTCGGCGGGGTGATCTTCTCGAAGACGGCGCTCCGGTTGTGCGGCTACGAGACCGGGCAGCCGCGGCTGCCGCTGCCCGCGGCTACCGAGGAGCAGGTGCGGTTGATCACCAGCGACCTGTGGGATGCTGGCCTGGTACTGGTCAATCCGGACGCCGCACAGAGGTGAACCAGCGTTGAGCGCAAAGGCGACAGCCACCGAGTACCACCCGGTGACGCCGACATCGTCGGCCCCACCACCCCCGCTGGCCGACGGTGGGCTGCGCATCGTAGCGCTCGGCGGCATCGGCGAGGTCGGCCGGAACATGACCGTGTTCGAGCACGCGGGACGGCTGCTGATCGTCGACTGCGGTGTGCTGTTCCCCGAGGACGACGCGCCGGGCGTGGACCTGATCCTGCCGGACTTCGCCGCGATCGAGAACCGGCTGGACGACATCGACGCGCTGGTGCTCACGCACGGGCACGAGGACCACATCGGGGCGGTGCCGTTCCTGCTGCGGCTGCGGCCGGACCTGCCGGTGGTGGGGTCGAAGTTCACCCTCGCCCTGCTGGCGGCCAAGTGCCGCGAGCACCGGCTGGACCCGGTGCTGGTGGAGGTGGCCGAGGGGCAGCGCAGCAAGCACGGCGCCTTCGAGCTGGAGTTCTTCGCGGTCAACCACTCGATCCCGGACGCGCTGGCGGTCGCCATCCGGACCCCGGCCGGGGTCGTGCTGCACACCGGTGACATCAAGCTCGACCAGCTGCCGCTGGACAACCGGCTGACCGACCTCGCCGGCTTCTCCCGGCTCGGCGACGAGGGCGTGGACCTGTTCCTGGTGGACTCCACCAACGCCGAGGTGCCCGGGTTCGTCACGCCCGAACGCGAGATCGGGCCGGTCCTGGACCGGGTGATCGGCAAGGCCACCCAGCGCGTGATCGTGGCGTGCTTCGCCAGCCACGTGCACCGCGTGCAGCAGGTGCTGGACGTGGCCGAGACGCACGGCCGCAAGGTGTGCTTCGTCGGTCGTTCGATGGTGCGCAACATGGGCATCGCGAACGATCTGGGCATGCTGCGCGTGCCGGACGGGCTGCTGGTCGACCTCGACGAGGCGCTGGCGATGCCCGAGCACCTGGTGGCGTTCGTCTCGACCGGATCGCAGGGCGAGCCGCTTTCGGCGCTGTCCCGGATGGCGCGCGGCGAGCACAAGCAGATCCACATCCGCGCCGGCGACACCGTGGTACTGGCGAGCTCGCTGATCCCCGGCAACGAGACCGCGGTGTTCGGCGTGGTCAACGGCCTGGTCCGGTTGGGTGCCAATGTGGTGCACCAAGGCCACGCGAAGGTGCACGTGTCGGGGCACGCCTCGGCCGGTGAGCTGCTGTACCTCTACAACGCGGTGCGGCCGAGCAACGTCATGCCGGTGCACGGCGAGTGGCGGCACCTGCGGGCGAACGCCGAGCTGGCGCGGTTGACCGGGGTGCCGGCGGATCGCGTGGTGATCGCCGAGGACGGCGTCGTGGTCGACCTGGTGGACGGCATCGCCGCGATCGCCGGCCGGGTAGAGGTGGGGCACGTCTACGTCGACGGCCTGTCCGTCGGTGACGTGGGCGAGTCCACGCTCTCCGACCGGCTGGTGCTGGGCGAGGGCGGGTTCATCGCCATCACGGTCGCGGTGGAGGCGTCGACCGGCCGGGCGGTGTCGTCCCCGACCATCTCCGGTCGCGGCTTCTCCGACGATCCGAAGGCGCTGGACGACGTGGTGCCGCTGGTCGAGATGGAGCTGGCCCGCACCGAGGCGGAGGGCATCACCGACACCCACCGGATCGCCCAGGCGGTGCGCCGGGTGGTCGGGCGGTGGGTGGCCGAGACCTACCGCCGGCGGCCGATGATCGTGCCGAACGTGCTCCCCGTCGGATCCTGAACCGATCACCTGGTCGAGTGGCTCATTAGTCCGTTTTGCCGACTATTGTTGATCGCTGTCGGTGGCCGGGATCTCCAGTGGGTGATCTGCGGAATCCGTTGGGAGCACACGGCGGGCCTGCCTGGAGATCCACTGCGAGGGTGGGTCTCGCCGGTTCGGGGCGCATTCGGACTCCTGGACCGGAGGAATCACCAACAGGAGATTGGGGTCTGAAGTGCGTACTTCCGCTCGACTCTTCGGCGCTGCTACTGCCGCGGCCGCAATGCTGGCGATCGGTTCCCCAGCGTTCGCCGACAGCTACGGCAACGACGGGATCAACGTGCTGAACGACAACAACGTCAGCGTGCTGCCGATCCAGGCGTGCGGCAACAACGTCGGCGTCCTCGCCATCGTGGTGCCCTTCGCGTCTCCGCAGATCAACAACTGCGTCAACGCGCCGATCCTGGACCACTGACGCACGACCTCGTCACCTAGGAAAAAGTGCCGGCCTCCTTCGCGGAGGCCGGCACTTCGCTTTGTTCCCGGGCACCGACGCTGCAGGGCCGGTCGCCGTGTGGAGGCCGGCCCTTCAGCGGGTAGTCAGTGCCAGTTGGCTTGCAGGGCTTCTTGCAGGACCGCGGGTTGTTGCGGGCGGACCTTCAGCGCGCCCACGCCTTCCGGGGTCGGTTGCGGAAGTGGCTCGCACGTGGTGTCCGGACCTTCACCCGGCTTGCGGGCCGGCAGCTTGCCGGTGGCCAGGTAGTCGGCGATCTGGTCGTCCAGGCAGGCGTTTCCGCCGAGCGAGCCCGAGTGCGTGGTGCCGCCGGGCAGGCTGATCAGGCTGGCGTTCGGGAAGCGCTTGCGGGCTTCCAGCGCGCCGGGGAACGGGGTCGCGGCGTCCAGTTCCTCGCTGATCAACAGCGCGTCGGTGACCTTGCTGCCGTCGACCTCGACCGGCTTGCCCGGCTTCGCCGGCCACGAGCGGCACGGTGCATTGTACCAGGCGTTGGCCCACGTCTCGAACGGCGCCTTCGCGTACACCTCCCAGTTGTCCTTGCTCCACTGCTGCCAGCTCTGCGGCCACTTCACGTCGGTGCACTGCACCGCCAGGTAGACCGCGAAGCCGTTGTCGTCGCCGGGCGGGTTGGCGCCGTCGTAGACCTTCTTCAACGACTCCCAGTCGCCGTTGTGCACCCAGCCCGAGAACGCCTTGGCGCGGCGGTCCCAGGTCGCCTGCGAGTAGCCCGCGTTCAGGAACAGGTCGGTCCACTCGTCGGAGCCGATCACGTCACCGGCCGGCTGCTGGTCGAGCTTGGCGAGCTGCTCGTAGTAGAGCTTTTCCACGTCGGCGCCGGTGGTGCCCAGGTGGTAGGTGGCGTCGTTCTTCGCGATCCAGTCGAAGAAGATCTTGATGTTGCGGTCGAAGGCCACGTCCTGGTTCAGGTTCGCGTCGTACCAGACGTCGTCGACGTTCACGACGCCGTCCATCACGACCCGGCGCATCCGCTCGGGGTGCAGGGTGCCGTAGACCTGGCCGAGGTAGGTGCCGTACGAGAAGCCGTAGTAGTTGATCTGCTCGACGCCCAGTGCCTTCCGGATGCTGTCCATGTCCTCGACGACATCCGTGGTCTTGATGTGCTCGATCAGCTTGCCGTTGTTCCCGCACGCCCGCGCGTAGCCCTCGGACCGGTCGAGCCAGGCCTTCTCCAGCTCCGGGGCGGTCGGCACGTAGTGCGGGCGGTTGTAGGAGAAGTAGTTCGGGTCGCAGGAGAGCGCGGGCCGGCTGGAACCCACCCCGCGCGGGTCGAACCCGATCCAGTCGTAGGCGGCGCCGGCGCCCTTCGGCACGTACGCGCCGAGCATCGACAGGGTCAGTCCGGATCCGCCCGGTCCGCCCGGGTTGACCAGCATGACGCCCTGGTACTGGTCGTCGGGCACGGTGTGCTTGATCCGCGAGACCGCGAGCGAGACCTGCTCGCCCGCCGGATCGGCGTAGTCCATCGGGGCGGTGACCATCCCGCATTCCGCCCCGGCCTTCTGCAGGTTCGGGTCCTCGCACTGGCCCCATTGGACCGGTGCGGGCTGGAAGGCCGGTCCGGGCGCGGCCGTTGCCGAGCCGATGGCAGGCGACAAACCGACCAGCAGACCGGCTGCCATGGCAGCGGTGACGACTTTTCTCATGTTTGCCCCGTCTGTCCAGTTTGGTGCGCCCGGATGGCGACCAGTGTGGACAGTTAACGGGATCAGCCGAGGTCGGACCCCATGGTTGGCGAAAATTGGCCTACCCGTGTGCTCCCGGCGCCGGCCCGCTGAGCGTGGCCTTGACGTCGCGGCCAAGAGGTCTCAGGACTGGATCACGATCGGGACTTCGCACCACATCGCGCACCTGGCCGCTAGGGGAGATCGCGCGGCGTGATCACGGGCGCCAGGGGCTGGGTTTGTCGGTGGCCGGGCGCGTCGGGTCGAAGTGGTGGGGCGCTCCGAGCTCTCCCTCTCGCAGCGGCACCATGCCGGTTGCGATGGCCCGCATGATGCGGTCGCGGGCCCTGGTCGCGTCGCCGACCCGGTCCGCGGACAGGTCGCTGAGGTCCACCGGCGCTCCGAAGTGGACCTTCAGCTTCGGCCGGCGGCGGACGGCCCGCAGCCACGACGCGAACAGGACCCAGAGGTCGCCGGTCTTCTCGACGCGGACCATGCCGTAGCACATCGCCTCGTGGGCGCCCCACTGGCTGACCGGCACCACCGTGGCGCCGGAGGCCAGCGCCATCCGGGCCACGCCCGTCTTCCCGCGCTCCGGCCACATGTCCGGTTCGAGGGTGATGCGGCCCTCCGGGTACATCAGCACCGGGTGGTGATCGCTGGTCAGCGCCGTGACGACCCGGCCCAGCGCCTCGCCTGCGGTGCTCTTGCCGCGGTCGGCGCGGACGTGCCGGCAGGTGCGGAGCACCGTGCCCAGCACCGGCGTGTCGAAGAGCCCGCCGGTGGCGAGGAAGCGCGGCGCGAGGCGGCGGGTGCGGCAGGCCGCGATCAGCACCAGCGCGTCGAGGTTCCCGATGTGGTTGGCGGCCAGCAGCAGCGGCTTGCCGCGCACCGAATCCGGCACGTCGCCGGTGACCTCCAGGCGCCCGGTCAGCCCGATGATCGCGCGGTCGACCCGCATCAGCGCGCGCCACAGCAGCGGCGCGTCGTGGAACAGCTTCTCGCGGTCGGTCCGGCGTGTCGGCTCGTTCGGACTGGAAGGTAGGGCGACCATGATGGTCGAGGATCTCACGCGCGCTGCGCCGGTTGGAGCGGATTGCCCGAAAAACGGTCGACCTGCGATCTCCCGTGGCTGGTGTGACGCGCGAGGCGGGTGGAGATACCGTGTGGGGCATGGCGAGCCGGACATCGAACGGGGGACGGGGCTCGTCGCGTGGCAAAAGCGCGACCAAGAGTAACGGCTCCGCCGCCAGGAGTGGCGGATCGGGCAGGTCGGGCACCACGCGGAAGAGCACCGGGAGCGCCAAGCCCCGCCCCGGATCGACGCACGCACCCCGCAGACCAGCATCGAAGCGATCCGCCAGGACGAGTTCCAAGGGCGGCGGGGGCATCGCGCGCGGCGTCGGGAGCGTGGTCCGGGCGGTGGGCAAGACCAAGGAACTCGACCCCGCGCACCGGCGCGACGGGCTGGCGCTGATCTTCCTCGCGACCGCGGTGATCGCCGCCGCCGGCGTCTGGTGGCAGGCCGGCGGCCCGGTCGGGCACTGGTTCGACTGGGCGCTGCGCTCGGTCATCGGCGTGGCGGCCGTGGTGCTGCCGATCGTGCTGCTGATCACCGCCGTGCTGCTGATGCGCACCGAGACCAGCGCCGAGGCGCGGCCCCGCGTGGTGATCGGGTCGTTCCTGCTGATCTTCACCACGCTCGGCGTCCTGCACATCGTGTCCGGCGCCCCGCTCGATCCCGAGAACTGGGCGAACGCCGGCGGAGCCCTGGGCTTCGTCGCCGGCGGCCCGCTCGCGCACGGGCTCACCGGCTGGGTCGCGGCGCCGGTGCTGGTGCTGATCGGGCTGTTCGGACTGCTCGTGCTCACCGGCACGCCGGTGCGCGAGGTGGCGGCCCGGTTGCGCGGTCTCGGGCAGGAGGCCGAGGAGGCCCGCCCGGCGGCTGCCGCCGCCAAGGAGCTGGAGGCCGATCCGGCTTCGGTCAAACTGCGCCGGCCGTCCCGCCGTCGCCAGGCGGCGATGTCCGAAGAGGACCGGCAGCTGTCGCTGGAGGACGTGCCCGAAGAGCAGCCCAAGCCCGCCAAGGCGAAGGCCGCCGCGGTGCCCGCCAAGCCGGTCGCCGAAGCCGCCGAGGAGAAGCCGAAGAAGAGCAGCAAGCCGCAGATCAGCCGCAGCGTCGAAGGCGACTACCAGTTGCCGCCGCTGGACGTGCTCACCGACGGCGACCCGCCGAAGAGCCGCAGCCGCGCCAACGACGCCATGATCGAGGCGATCACTGCGGTGCTGGAGCAGTTCAACATCGACGCCCAGGTCACCGGCTTCACCCGGGGGCCGACCGTGACCCGTTACGAGGTCGAGCTCGGCCCCGGCGTGAAGGTCGAGAAGATCACCGCGCTGACCAAGAACATCGCCTACGCCGCCGCGACCGACAACGTCCGGCTGCTGGCGCCGATCCCGGGCAAGTCCGCGGTGGGCATCGAGGTGCCCAACAGCGACCGGGAGATGGTGCGGCTGGGCGACGTCCTGCGCTCCGCCGAGGCGGGCAAGGACAGCCACCCGCTGGTGATGGGGCTGGGCAAGGACATCGAAGGCCACATGGTCACCGCGAACCTGGCGAAGATGCCGCACCTGCTGGTGGCCGGCTCGACCGGGTCCGGTAAGTCCAGCTTCGTCAACTCGATGCTGGTGTCGCTGCTCGCGCGGGCCACGCCGCAGGAGGTCAGGATGATCCTGATCGACCCGAAGATGGTGGAGCTGACGCCGTACGAGGGCATCCCGCACCTGATCACGCCCATCATCACCCAGCCGAAGAAGGCCGCCGCCGCGCTGGCCTGGCTGGTGGAGGAGATGGAGCAGCGCTACCAGGACATGCAGGCCAACCGGGTGCGCCACATCGACGACTTCAACCGGAAGGTCTCCTCGGGCGAGATCACCGCGCCGCTGGGCAGCGAGCGCGAGTACCGGCCGTACCCGTACATCCTGGCCATCGTCGACGAGCTCGCCGACCTGATGATGACCGCGCCGCGCGACGTCGAGGACGCCATCGTGCGGATCACCCAGAAGGCGCGGGCCGCCGGCATCCACCTGGTGCTGGCGACCCAGCGCCCATCGGTGGACGTGGTGACGGGCCTGATCAAGACGAACGTGCCGTCGCGGCTGGCGTTCGCGACGTCGTCGCTGACCGACTCGCGGGTCATCCTGGACCAGCCGGGTGCCGAGAAGCTGATCGGCATGGGCGATGCGCTGTACCTGCCGATGGGGGCGTCCCGGCCGGTCCGGGTGCAGGGCTCGTTCGTCGGTGACGACGAGATCCACCGCATCGTCTCGTACACCAAGGATCAGGCCGACCCGGAGTACACCGACGGCGTCACGGCGGCGAAGGCGGGCGAGAAGAAGGAAGTCGACTCCGACATCGGTGACGACCTCGACGTTCTGCTGCAGGCCACCGAACTGGTGGTGACCAGCCAGTTCGGCTCCACCTCGATGTTGCAGCGCAAGCTGCGGGTCGGGTTCGCCAAGGCCGGCCGGCTGATGGACCTGCTGGAATCACGCGGCGTCGTCGGGCCGTCGGAGGGCTCGAAGGCGCGCGAGGTGCTGGTCAAGCCGGACGAGCTGGAGAACACGCTGTTCTCGATCCGCGGCGGGCCGCCACCGGATGCCGAGTGATTCCGGCGTCCCCGCATCTCCTGGATGCGGGGACGTTGCCGTTTTCCGCGTTTTAACCGGCATTTTCTCGGCCGGTTCTGCCGGGTTCGTACTGCTCCGTTTGCGCTTCCCAGATTGCGCTGAACGGAATTGTTCGAAGGGTTGATCTCCCGGTTCCGTGCGATAGTGTCCCGCCCGCTGACGGTTTATCCGCCGCGATTTCGAAGGGCTCTCGCATGGTCGTCCGGAAAGTTCGCGCCTGGTTATCGGTGCTGTTCGCCGCATTGCTGCTGGTGGTGGGATTTCAGCAGATCGCCTCTGGTGTCCCGGCCGGGGGGCAGGATGTAGCTCCGTCCGATGTGGACAAGGGTGAGCTGTTGCGCACCGGCGGCAGCAGCTATCCGCGAATGGTGCGGTTGCAGCACTCCGGCCTGGCCGACGGGCGCGTGCTGGCCAGCATGACGACCTATGTGGACCGCGCCGGTTTCGCGGTCATCTACGAAAGCCGTGACGACGGCGAGACGTTCCGGCAGATCGGCGAGATCCGCGACCCGGAGGGCGCGGACGCGAAGGGCATGTGCTGCTCGACGCTGTACGAGTTGCCGCGCCAGGTCGGCGACATGCCCGCCGGAACCCTGCTGTGGGCGGGCACCGCCGGCGTCGGCGCGGACCCGGAGGAGCGGCACAGCAGCATCCGGGTGTGGCGCAGCGACGACCACGGGCGCACCTGGAGCTTCCTGTCGACCATCGTGCAGGCGCCGGTCGGGCCGGGCGTGTGGGAGCCCGAGTTCACGGTGTCCGCGCAGGGCGATCTGGTCGCGTTCTACTCCGACGACGGCGATCCGAAGCACGACCAGAAGATGGTCCAGGTGCGTTCCGCGGACGGTCGCAATTGGACAGATCTGCGGGAAACGCTGAAGAACGACAAGTTCACGGTGCGTCCCGGGATGTCCGGGATCCGGCAGCTGCCGGACGGCACCTATGTGATGGTCTACGAGGTCTGCAACTACGATCCGGTGCACATCTGCACGGTGTGGATGCGGACCTCGGCCGACGGCTGGGATTTCGGCGACCCGTACGACCTGGGCACGGAAATCGTGTCGGAAACCGGCGGGCAGCCGCTGGGCACGCCGACGATCGCGTGGGTGCCGGGGCCCGGCCCGAACGGCCGGCTGGTGCTGGCGTACCAGATGCTCGGCGGCGACAACGGCGGTTGGGCGCCGGGCAACGGGCGCACGCTGATGGTCAACGACAACCCGTCCGACCTGGCGCGGGGCTGGCGGGAGATCCCGTCACCGGTGCAGCTCAGCTACAACAAGGGCAGCGTCTGCCGCAACTTCAGCCCGACCGTGTTGCCGACGTCGGACGGGAAGTCGGTCATCCACATCACGACGGACTTCGAGAAGTACATCGGCGGACCGTGCGAGGCGTTCCACGCGACGGGCCCGATCGACGCGACGGCCGGAACGACGAGCAGCCACGACGTCAAACCGATGGACCCCCGCCCCGGCCGCTGACGGTCCGCGATTTCAATGGAAATCAGAGGTCCGATTTCCATTGAAATTGCGGGAGTTGTCCACAGCCGTCGGCGTGTCGTGGTCCGGCACGCCGACGGTCCGCAATTTCCATTGAAATCGAAGGTTCGATTTCAATGGAAATTGCGGGGGATCAGGCGCGTAGCGTGGCGTGGGTGGTGTTGAGGTCGTCGATCGCGTGGACGCCGAGCAGTTGGAGGGTCCGGACGATCTCGGCTCGGAGGATGTCCACCGTCTTCTGGACGCCGCGTTCGCCGCCCGCCATCAGGCCGTACAGGTAGGCCCGGCCGATCAGGCACGAGTCCGCGCCGAGCGCGATCGCCGCGACGATGTCGGCTCCGCTGACGATGCCGGTGTCCAGCAGGATCTCGGCCCGGCCGCCGATGGCCTCGCGGACCGACGGCAGCAGTTCCAGCATCGTCGGGGCCCGGTCGAGCTGCCGCCCGCCGTGGTTGGACAGCACCACCGCGTCGGCACCCCGCTCGACCACGCGCCGGGCGTCGTCGGCGTTCTGGATGCCCTTGACGATCAGCGGCCCCTGCCACAGCTCCCGCAGCCACTCCAGGTCGGCGAGGTTCAGCGACGGGTCGAACATCGAGTTGATCAGTTCCTGCACGGTTCCGGACCAGTGCTTGAAGGAGGCGAACGACAGCGGCTCGGTGGTGAGCAGGTTGAACCACCACGCCGGGTGCATCGCGCCGTCGGCGATGGTCTTGAGCGTGAGCTCCGGCGGGATCGTCAGGCCGTTGCGGGCGTCGCGCAGGCGCGAGCCGCCGACCGGCGTGTCGACGGTGAGCATCAGCGCCTCGTAGCCGGCGTCCTGGGCGCGCTGCACCAGCTCGCGGCTGGCCTCGCGGTCGCGCCAGAGGTAGAGCTGGAACCACTTGCGGGAGTTCGGCGCCGCCGCGGCCACGTCCTCGATCGAGGTGGTGCCCATTGTGGACAGCGCATAGGGGATGCCCGCGCGGTCCGCGACGCGGGCCACCGCGGGCTCGCCCTCGTGGTTCATCATGCGCGTGAAACCGGTGGGGGCGAAGGAGAACGGCAGCTCGGAGCGGCCGCCGAGGATCGTCCTGCTGATGTCCACCTTGGACACGTCCTGCAGCACGGAGGGGCGGAACTCGACGTTGCGGAAGGCCTGCCGGGCGCGGCGCAGGCTGATCTCGGCCTCGGCGGCGCCGTCGGTGTAGTCGAACACGGCGCGGGGCGTCCGGCGGCGGGCGATGGCCCGCAGGTCGGCGATCGAGTGGGCGGCCGATAGGCGCCGCTCGGTCGTGTTCAGCTGCGGGGGTTTGACCCGCAGCAGCGGACGCAGTTCGGACCAGCGCGGAAGTTGCCGCTTGACCATTCGTGTTCCCTTCTCGCCGTGCGCCGGGGCGCGAAGGGCACATTACCTTTTCGCGGCGGCGGAAAAACCCGGCGAAGACGGGGGAGGGCGCGTCCCGCTCGGACGCGCCCTCCGCCGATCTCGCTCGGTGCTCAGCCGTTCGCGCCGAGCCGCACGACCTCGCCCGTGGCGTTGACCGCGTGGTACTCCAGCAGCGACCCGGTGCCGGAGAGCACCGGCTTGACCTGCGCCAGTTCGACGGCTTCGGCGGTCGAACCGCTCGTCCCGCCGAACTCGCGCACCGCGTAGTAGTAGATGTTCGCGGTGCCCTTGCAGACCACGTCGCTGCCGCAGACCGAGTACATGTCGGCCTTGAAGTTGTCGTCGACCTTCTTGCGGTCGTCCTCGCCGAACCGGTCCTGCCTCTTGTAGTTGCGGTAGCCGAAGTCGTGCCGCTCGCAGCTGGTGCGGAACTTGTAGCCCAGCGGCTTGTCCGGCGACATCGAACAGCCGTCGGAGGACCAGTCGAGCTGATCCGCGTGGGGCTGCTCGGCGCGGGTTTCGGTGAACACGTCGAGGGAGAACTCGTACAGGTACTCGTCGGTCACCGCCCGCAGCCGGGTCTGGCTCAGGTCGGCGTGCGCGGTGCCGGCGGTGAGCAACAGCGCGCCGGTTGCCGCGGCGCAGGTGAAGAAGCCACGGCGAGCAGGGGAACGTTCCACGGCTGGTCTCCTCGGAGCCGAACGGATCACTTCCCGTGTTATAGCTGTTGCAGGTGGTGTTCGCGGGACGTTCGGGTATCCGGCACGAGAACGATGACCCCGAATTCGACCGGTCGGGCGCTATCGGTCGAGTTCCAGGAGCATCCGGGTGTTACCGAGCGTGTTCGGTTTGATGTTGGCGAGGTCGAGGAACTCCGCCACGCCCGCGTCGACGGAGCGGCGCATCTCTTCGTAGACGTCCGGGCTGACCGGGGCGCCGTCGATGGTGCGGAAGCCGTGGCGGCCGAAGAACTCGGTCTCGAAGGTCAGCACGAACACCCGGGACAGGCCCAGCTCGCGGGCGAGGTCGACGAGCTGGTGCACGAGGCGGTGGCCGATGCCGTGGCCCTTCACCGCCGGATCCACCGCGACCGTGCGGATCTCGGCGAGGTCTTCCCAGAGCACGTGCAGCGCGCCGCAGCCGACTACGCGGCCGGCGCCGTCCGGCTCGGCGCGCTCGGCGACCCAGAACTCCTGGATGTCCTCGTAGAGGGTGACGAGTTCTTTGGCCAGCAGCACTTCGCCCGCATAGGCGTCGACCAGGGACTTGATCGTCCGAACGTCGGCGATGCGCGCCCGTCGAATCGTTATCGCCGATGACGCATAGTCATTCATGTGCGCATCGTAGCGCCGCGATCCTGGCGTGGCATGCGCATTCTCCGCGCGTCACGAGCCCAGTCGCAGCAGCATGCGCGTGTTGCCGAGGGTGTTCGGCTTCACGTGCGCGAGGTCCAGGAACTGCGCCACGCCTTCGTCCGGCGAGCGGCGGATCTCGTCGTAGACGTCCGGCGGGACCGGGGTGTCGGCGATCGGCAGGAAGCCGTGGCGGCCGAAGAACTCGGTCTCGAAGGTCAGCACGAAGATCCGCGACAGGCCCAGCTCGCCGGCGGCGCTGACCAGGCCGGCGACGAGCGAGTGGCCGATGCCGCGGCCCTTGGCCATCGGGTCGACGGCGACGGTGCGGATTTCGGCGAGGTCTTCCCAGAGCACGTGCAGTGCGCCGCAGCCGACGATCCGGCCTGCCTGTTCGGCGACCCAGAACTCCTGGATGTCCTCGTAGAGCGTGACGAGTTCCTTGCCCAGCACCACTTTTCCCGCGTAGTGGTCGATCAACGCCTTGATCGCGCGGGCGTCGCGGACTCGGGCCGGGCGCACCTCGACGAGAGCTGTCATGTTAGGCAAGCCTAACCAACTGCGGGTTCGAGTGGTCGGATGGCGGCCGTAATCTTGACCACGGCCGGGGTTTTCGCCCGACGGGCTCGTGCGCAGGGGGTGGCGGCCGGGACGTTACGCTCCTCGCATGTCAACCGAGCAAAGTCACCGCCGAGTCGCCATGGTCACGCTCGGTTGCGCCCGCAACGAGGTCGATTCCGAAGAGCTCGCCGGCAACCTGCACGGTCGCGGCTGGGAACTCGTCGACGCCGACGACGCCGACGTCGTGGTGGTCAACACTTGCGGCTTCGTCGAATCGGCGAAGAAGGACTCCGTCGACACGCTGCTCGCCGCGGCCGACACCGGCGCGAAGGTCGTCGCCGTCGGCTGCATGGCCGAGCGCTACGGCGCCGAGCTCGCCGAGCACATGCCCGAGGCCGACGCGGTGCTCGGCTTCGACCACTACGCCGAGCTCGCCGACCGGCTCGACGACGTCGTCGCCGGGCAAGCCATCCAGTCGCACCAGCCGCGGGACCGGCGCAAGATGCTGCCGATCACCCCGGTCGCCCGGCCCGCCGCGGCCGCCGATGTCTCGGTGCCCGGGCACGGCTGGGTGCCGGCCGCCCGCGCGGTGGCGCGCCGCCGGCTCGACGACTCGCCGGTCGCCGCGTTGAAGCTGGCCTCCGGCTGCGACCGGCGCTGCTCGTTCTGCGCCATCCCGTCCTTCCGCGGTTCCTTCCTGTCCCGGCCGCCGGAGGAGATCCTGGGCGAGGCCGCCTGGCTGGCCGAGCACGGGGCGAAGGAACTGTTCCTGGTCAGCGAGAACTCCACCTCCTACGGCAAGGACATGGCCGACGCGCGGGCGCTGGAAGTGCTGCTGCCGAAGCTCGCCGCCATCGACGGCGTCGACCGGGTGCGGGTGTCCTACCTCCAGCCCGCCGAGACCCGTCCCGGCCTGGTGCGGGCCATCGCCACCACGCCCGGTGTCGCGCCGTACTTCGACCTGTCGTTCCAGCACTCCAGCGAGTCGGTGCTGCGCCGGATGCGCCGGTTCGGCTCCACCGAGTCGTTCCTGGCGCTCATCGAGCAGATCCGCGAGCTCGCCCCGGAGGCGGGCATCCGCAGCAACGTCATCGTCGGCTTCCCCGGCGAGACCGAGGACGACTTCGCCGAGCTGCAGGACTTCCTCACCCGGGCGCGGCTGGACGCCATCGGCGTGTTCGGCTACTCCGACGAGGACGGCACCGAGGCCGCCGGCTTCGACGGCAAGATCGACCCGGACGTCGTGGACGAGCGCGTCGAGAAGCTCTCCGACCTCGTCGACGAGCTGATCGCGCAGCGAGCCGAGGACCGCATCGGCACCGAGGTTCGGGTCCTCGTCGAGCGCGTCAGCGACGAGGAGTGCGCCGGCCGCGCCGAGCACCAGGGGCCGGAGGTGGACGGGGAATGCCTCGTCACCGATCCTGGAGAGGTCAACGTGGGTGATGTGCTGCTCTGCCGGGTGGTGGACAGCGAAGGCGTGGACCTCGTGGTGAGCCCGATCGACAGCACGCCCGCGCAGAACAGGTCCGGGGAGCAGCCATGACGGCCGATGGCGCGACGTCCGACTCCGCAGCGGCGAACCCGACCGGGGTGCGGTCCGAGCCCGTGCCGCTGGTCAACATCGCCAACATCCTGACCGTTTCCCGGCTCGCGCTGGTGCCGGTCTTCCTCGTCGCGCTGTTCTGGGAGGACGGGCACGACACGCTGTGGCGGTGGATCGCCACGGCGGTGTTCGCGATCGCCTCCATCACCGACCGCATCGACGGCGACCTGGCCCGCAAGCGCGGCCTGGTCACCGACTTCGGCAAGGTCGCCGACCCCATCGCGGACAAGGCGCTGACCGGCGCCGCGCTGGTCGGGCTGAGCCTTCTCGGCGACCTCGGCTGGTGGGTCACCTGGGTGATCATCGGCCGCGAGGTCGCCGTCACGCTGCTGCGGTTCTGGGTGATCCGGCACGGCGTCATCGCGGCCAGCCGCGGCGGCAAGGTCAAGACGCTGCTGCAGGCCCTCGCCATCGGCTTCTACCTGCTGCCGCTCGGCGCCTGGGCCGACGTGCCGCGCTGGATCGTGATGGGCGCGGCGCTGGTCGCCACGGTCGTGACCGGGCTCGACTACGTCGTGCGCGCGGTACGGCTGCGCGCCGCCGGCCGGGCCAAGGTCGGCGCGTGATCGTCGATCAGATCGGGTTGTCGTTGCCGCAGGTCGCGGCCTTGCTCGAGGCATTGCGGCGGCGCGGCGAGACGGTCGCGACCGCGGAATCGTTGACGGCCGGCCTGGTGTCCGCCGTGCTGACCGACGTGCCCGGGGCCAGTGACGTGGTCCGCGGTGGGCTGATCGTTTACGCGACCGATCTGAAGGCGGAGCTGGCCGGGGTCGATCGCGATCTGCTCGCGGCGCACGGCGCGGTGCACCCGCGGGTCGCGGAGATGCTCGCGGACGGCGCCCGGCGGCGGTGCGGCGCGGACTGGGGCATCGGGCTGACCGGCGTGGCCGGGCCCGACCCGCAGGACGGGGTGGCACCGGGCACTGTGCACCTCGGGTTCGCCGGGCCGGCCGGCGCGACCGTGCGGTCGGTGCGCCTCGACGGCGATCGGCACGCCGTGCGGGCTGCGGCCGTTCGGGTGGCGCTGGAACACTTCGCGGGTCTGCTGCGTTGATTCAACGGGGCGCTGTGCGCTGGCAGAAGGTCGCGCCCGGGAACGGTCACCGTGCGTTCGCCCTCGGCGGACTTGTGGACGATCGTTCTCGTTCGGGCCCTCGGATGAGTAACGTAGGTGGCGTTCACGCGTGGTGCACGCGGTAGGCGACGAAGGAAGGGAGGCGCGCGATGACCGTATTGTTGCGGGAGGCGGTCGGTGAACGACTGCGCCGCGCCCGGACCGCACAGTCTCGGACCTTGCGGGACGTTTCGCGCGCTGCCCGGGTGAGCCTCGGATATCTCTCCGAGGTGGAACGGGGCCGCAAGGAGGCGTCCAGCGAGCTGCTCGCCTCGATCTGCGGCGCCCTGGACCTGCCGTTGCCGGAACTCCTGGTCACCGTGGCCGGCGACCTGGACGAGACGCTGGTGGTGCCGTCGGTCGTCGAGCAGGCCACGTCGGCGGAGATCGACGGCGGCCGCCTGGTGCCCAGCCTGATCGGCACCGAGCTCTCCGACGCCGAACTGGCCAAGCAGCAGCTGACCGGCGCCGAAGCCAGTGCGGACGCGGAACCGCGCGCCTGCGCGGACCGGCTGCAGCCGATGCTCAGCCAGCGGATCAGCGCGCCGGTGCGCAAGCCCGGCGGTGTCGTGGTGGCGGCGTAATGCCTGTTTCTTGACTCGTTCGCGTGGCGGTGCGCGTGGCGGCCCCCTGCGGGAGTTACACGGGGCCTTCTCGCTGTGGGATCCCCGACAGGGGTGGTCCACCGTGAACCCGCGGCGGTGCCGGTTGCGAGGGTGAGTTGAGCGGCTGCGCCGCTTCAAATACAGAATCGAGAGGCTGTTCGTGAGTGCCGGAGCGGGTATATGCCCGTTTCGGCACTCACGACCGTTTTCGGGGCCCGGTGGCCGGGCGGTGGCGGCTTTCTGGTTCGATCTTGGGTCGTAGCTCCGGGTAAATCCCGGAGAACTACCGTGTTTGGTGGAAGCCGACACGACTACCTGACACGATGGAACCAGCGGGCACGCCCGGTGCGGTCGTGTCGGCATGGGGCAGCCGAGCACAGAAGAAGGCAGGCGGAGGAGATGGCCAACCCGTTCGTGAAGGCCTGGAAGTACTTCATGGCGGCGTTCTCGTCGAAGGTCGACGAGCACGCGGACCCGAAAGTGCAGATCCAGCAGGCCATCGAGGAAGCCCAGAAGCAGCACCAGAGCCTCTCCCAGCAGGCCGCTTCCGTGATCGGCAACCAGCGACAGCTGGAGATGAAGCTGAACCGGCAGCTCGGCGAGGTCGAGAAGCTGCAGGCGTCGGCGAAGCAGGCGCTGGTGATGGCCGACCAGGCGCGCGCCAACGGCGACGAGGCGACCGCGCAGAAGTACGAGGAGACCGCCACCCAGCTGGCCAGCCAGCTGGTCACCGCGGAGCAGGGCGTCGAGGACCTCAAGACGCTGCACGACCAGTCGCTGGGCGCCGCCGAGCAGGCGAAGCAGGCGGTGGAGCGCAACGCGCAGATCCTGCAGCAGAAGATCGCCGAGCGCACCAAGCTGCTCAGCCAGCTGGAGCAGGCCAAGATGCAGGAGCAGGTCTCCGCGTCGATGCGGCAGATGACCGAGATCTCCGCGCCCGGTAACACGCCGTCGCTGGAAGAGGTCCGGGACAAGATCGAGCGCCGCTACACCACCGCGCTGGGCGAGGCGGAGCTGGCGCAGAACAGCGTGCAGGGCCGGATGCTGGAGGTCCAGCAGGCGTCCATCGACGCCGCCGGCGCCAGCCGGCTCGCGCAGCTGCGCGCCTCGATGGGCACCGGGCAGCAGCAGGTGACGGGCGGACAGCAGCAGCAGATCGCCGGTGGTTCGCAGGCTGCCGGTGAGCCGGCGACCCAGCCCCAGCAACAGCAGAATCCGCAAGCCGGCCAAGCCTGAGCGAGCGTGATGTGAAGTCCCGCAAGCAGGAGCTGACGCAGTTGGGCGAGGCCGCGCTTGAGCAGTTGCGCGGCCCGCTCCTCTCTGACGTGCGGCGGAAGTTCGCCAACTGGCGCGATCCGCGCGCCCGGCTGCTGCGGCAGCGCAAGCGCGCGAAGCGGACTGCCGCGGGTAGCGCGGTCTCGGCCGGCGCGTTCGGCGCAGGCGCGGTCGCGTCGGCGTCCCTGCCGACGGTGTGGGGCTCGCTGGGCGAACTGGGCTGGTTCCTGCAGGACGTGAGCACCTTGGGGCTCGGCGGGATAGCCGTCGCCAGCGGCGTGGGCGCGGTCGGCGCGGGGCTGAAGTACCGGCGGCTCAAGAGGACACCGCTGCCCGACCCGCAACCAGAACCCCTGGCACTGCCCCGACAGGGGTCGGCGGCGCGGGAGCCGATGCAGCGGTTGCGCGATGCGGAGCAGAGCCTGCACCGCGCGCTGGCGCAGCTGACGTCGGCGGGCGCGGGTAGCGCCGCAGCCGACGCGCGGGGCACCGCGGACAGCGCGGCAGCGGAGCTGCGGCGCGTCGCGGAGCGGCTCGTCGCCGTGGAGGCGGCGATCCCGCACGCGCCGGAGGCGCAGAAGCCCGCGTTGCGGGCTGATGTGCAGCGGCTGCGCGAGGAGCTCGACGAAGGCCTCGACGGGTACGGCGGTTTGGTCGCCGCAGCGGGGCGGGCGGTGGCCGCCAGCGGCGCTTCGGAGCAGAAGTACCTGATGCAGGACGCCACCGATCGGCTGGCCGGGCTCGCCGCCGGTCTTCGGGAGCTCTTCGGGCCGGACGGACCCAACGCGGACCCGCAGCGCCGATCCGGCCAGGACTGACGCGACACGCCGGGCCGATATCACTGCTGGTAGTCGACTTTTTCGTCGATCCGGCGAGCGGGTTGGCTTGATTGTGTGATGCGAAATAGTAATCTTCCCCCTGTCATCACATGCCGTGGCAGGGCCTCGCCCGACCGGGCGGCTCGGGGGAGGACGATGTGGCGTTGTGGACCGTGCACGGCAACGGTCGACGCCTGGTGCGCGATGCCGTGGTGGCCTCCGAGGAGCGGCTCAGCTGGCCGCTGACCATCGGATTCGGGCTGCAGCACCTCCTGGCGATGTTCGGCACCACGACGCTCGTGCCGCTGCTCACCGGCTTCCCGCTGACGACCACGCTGCTGCTCTCCGGCGTCGGCACCCTGCTGTTCCTGCTGCTCACCCGGAACCGGGTGCCCACCTACCTCGGCGCGTCGGTGGCCTTCGTGGTGCCGTTGGGCACTGCCGCGGGCGAGGCCGGTGCGAGCCCGGCCGCCCTGCTCGGCGGGATCGTGGCGGTCGGCCTGGTGGTGATGGCCGTCGGCGTGGCGGTCAAGGCGCTGGGCGTGCGATTGCTGGAGTCCGCGATGCCGCCCGTGGTGACGGGCGCGGTCGTGCTGATGATCGGGCTCAGCCTCGCGCCGCAGTCGGTGTCCTGGTTCAGCGAGCAGCGCGTGCCCGCGGCGCTGACGCTCGGCACGATCGTGCTGCTCACGGTCCTCAGCCGGGGCATGGCCGGGCGGGCCGCGGTGCTGATCGGGGTGCTGGCCGGGTGGATCTACGCCGTGCTGGCCGGTGACCTCGTCCCGGAGCGGCTCGACGAGCTCGCCGCCGCGCCCTGGTTCGGGCTGCCCCAGCTGATCGCCCCGCAGGCGCACATCTCGGTGATGCCGTTCGTGCTGCCGCTGGTGATCGTGCTGGTCGCCGAGCACGTCGCGCACCTCAAGGCGGTCGCCGCGATGAGCGGCCGCGACCTCGACCCGTACGTCGGGGACGCGCTGATCAGCGGCGGCCTGGCCACCACGCTGGCCGGCTCGGCGGGTGGGTCGGCGCTGAGCAGCTACGCGGCGAACATCGGGGTGATGGCCGCGACGCGGGTTTACTCGACGGCGGCCTGCCTGGTCGCCGCGGTGGGCGCGATCGTGCTGTCGTTCTCGCCCAAGCTCGGCGCCCTGATCAACACGATTCCGCTCGGCGTGCTCGGTGGCGCGACGCTGGTGCTCTTCGGGCTGCTGGCGCTGGTCGGGGCGCGGATCTGGCTGGACGCCGCGGTGGACTTCGCGGATCCGGTGAACCTGGTGGTGATGGGCACCGCGGTGATCGCCGGGGTCGGCAACCTGACGCTGCAGGTGGGGGAGCTCCGGATCACGGGCCTGGTGTGGGGTTCGGTCGGCATCGTGCTGATCTACCCGATCCTGCGGGGCCTCGCCGACGCCCGCGACGCGGCCAACGAAAGCTGACGCACCGATACCGCGAATCCTTGGGCGCTGCAAGGCTGTTTCGTATGCGGTGGTGTGGGTGCGGTAGGGCGGGTTATGAGCGGCGCAGCCGCTTAGCCCACCCTCGCAGCCGGCACCGCCGCAGGTTCACGGCGCCCACCCCTCCGGGGTTCTCCCAGCGAGGACAGCCGCGACGTGGTGAATTGGCATTCATGATGTCGGGGATCCCACAGCGAGAAGGCGGCAGTGACTCCCGCAGGGGGCCGCTACCCACACCACCACGCAAAACGATCCTGGAAACAACCTCTATCAGGGTTGGCAGCGGGGGCAGTGGTAGGTGACGCGCGCTTCGACGTCGTCGCCCTGGGTGCCGCGGCGGACCGGGCCGCCGCAGCGCAGGCAGGTGCGCCGGTCGTAGACCCAGTGCTGGGTGCCGCGCCGCAGGCTCTTGGTGGTGGACTGCTCGGGGTGCCAGGCGTTGCGCAGCAGCAGTTCCCGGCACAGCCGCACCGCGCGTGCCGCGTCGATCTCCGCGACCGGCGTCCACGGCGAGCGGCCCAGCAGGAAGCACACCTCCGTCTTGTAGATGTTGCCGACCCCGGCCATCACGGTCTGGTCCAGCAGCGCCAGGCCGAGCTCCCGGTCCGGGTCGGCGGTCAGCCGCCGGATCGCCTCGGCCGCGTGCCCGTCGTCCCACGCCGGATCGAGCAGGTCCGGCCCGAGATGGCCGATCAGCTCGGATTCCGCCGAGGTCGGCAGCCAGCGGAGGTCGTGCAGGTTGAACCCGACCGCCACCCGGTCGGCCGTGCCCAGGACGGCCCGGGCCTGATGCGCCGGCCGCCGCCACCTGGCGCCGGGGGAGTAGAGGTGCCAGGCGCCGTCCATGCGCAGGTGGTTGTGCAGGGTGTGGCCGTCGTCGAAGCGGATCAGCAGGTGCTTGCCCGCCGGGCGCACCTCGCGCACCCGCCGGTCATTGAGGTCCAATGTGGACAGGCGGGGGTGCCGCAGCTCGCCACGGGTCAGGACCTGCCCGGCCAGCGCCTCGTGCAGCCGGTGGCAGGTGAGGAAGACCGTGTCGCCTTCGGGCAGGGCTCGCTCACCCCTCGGCTGCCAGCTTCAGGCCCAGGCCGATCAGCACCGTCGCGGTGATCCGGTCCAGCCAGGCGCGCACCCGCTGCCGCTGGAACAGCGCGCGGGCCCGGCCGGCGAGCCACACCAGCGCGGTGGACCACAGCAGCCCGATGGAGATGTGCGTCGCCACGAGCAGCGGGCCCCAGGCGAACGCCGCCGCCCCGGGCGGCAGGAACTGCGGCAGCAGGCTGACGTAGAACACGCCCACCTTGGGGTTGAGCAGGTTCGTGGCCATCCCCGAGCGCAGCGCGCCGAAAGCGGTCAGCGCCACCGGTTCGACCGGGACGTCGTCGGCCTGCTGAACCCTGTTGCGGGGCAACGACTTCCACAGCGCCGAGCCGCCCAGCCAGAGCAGGTAGACGGCGCCCGCCACCCGCACGATGTCGTAGGCCACCTGGGAGGCGGTGAGCAGCGCGGTCAGGCCCGCGATGCTCGCCGTGCCCCAGATCAGGCAGCCGAGGTTGATCCCGAGGAACGTCGCCACCCCGACGCGGCGCCCGCCGAGCAGCGAATGCCGCAGGATCAGCATCGTGTCCAGGCCGGGCGTCAGGACGCCGATCAGCGCGACGAAGACGAACGTCAGGAACAACGTCGTGGTCATTCGGCACCGTCCAGCAGCTCGTCGTCGTCCGGCTCGGCTCGGCGCGGCCGGCCTGCCCGCAGCGTACGGGCCAGCACCAGGTTGAACGCCAGCGCGACCTCCCGCGCTCCCGGCGTGCCCCACTGGTGGATCGGCATGCACGCCCCTTGCGCCTGCTGCACGGCCAGCCGATCGGGCAGCGCGACCGGCAGCACCAGCGGGCCGAAGATGTCCCGCAGCTCGTCGATGCGGAACTGGTGCTCGTGGGAGCGCGGCCGAACCCGGTTGACGATGACGCCGAGCGGCTGCAGGTCAGGGTTGGTCGACTGGCGCTCGGCCTGCACCGCCTCGAACGCCCGCTGCACACCGGAGACCGCGAAGATCGTCGGCTCGGTGACCAGCAGCGCGCGATCGGCGGCGATCAGCGCGGAGCGGGTCAGCCGCCCCAGCGACGGCGGGCAGTCCAGCAGCACCAGCTGGTACGGCAGCTCGCCGTCGGCGATCAGGCCGTCCAATTCGGACAGTGCCGTGGTGAGGCGGGACAGATGTTCGCCGTCGCCGTGCTGGCCGTTGTGGCTCTCGGCGTCCTCGGAACCGACCAGGACGTCGACCTCTTCGCCCCAGGAGCTGCCGGTCACCGCCGCCCGCAGCACCTCCGGGCTCGGGTCGGCCAGGACGTCGCTGAGGCCCTTGGCGGTCTCCTCCGGCTCCAGGCACGCGGTCGCGTTGCACTGCGGATCGAGGTCGACGACCAACGTCCGAACCCCGCGGCGCATGGCGGCCGAGGCAAGCCCGAGCACCACGGTCGTCTTGCCCACGCCACCCTTGAGACTCAGCACTGCCACCGTCTGCACGGTCGTAGCCTACGGAACCGGGGACCGTCCCAGAACTGCTCCCTGAAACTTGATCAATGCCAGTGGTGCGGGTGGCGGAACGGGTTCTGCGGAATGCCGCCGGGAATCCGCCGATCCGCACTCCGGTGAAACCCGTCCGCGACCCCGCATTACGCTGCTCACCATGAGATCCGACGCCGTCCACCAGGTGCTGGAAGCCGAACTCGACGCTGCGCGGCGGCGACGCGGCGGGCGCCCGCCGCGGGTGCTCGACGTCGGTGGCGGCAGCGGCGTGTGGGCCGTGCCGCTGGCTTCCGCGGGCTGCTCGGTGACGGTGGTCGATCCGAGCCCGAACGCGTTGGCGATGCTCCAGCGCCGGGCCGTCGACGCCGGCGTGGCCGACCAGATCACCCCGCTGCAGGGCGACACCGACGCGCTGGCGGCGTTCAGCCCGGAAGGTGGCGCCGATCTCGTGCTGGCGCACGGGCTTCTGGAGGTCGTCGACGACGTCGAAGCGGCGGTGGCGGCGCTGGCCGCGGCCACCGCACCCGGCGGCGCGGTGTCTGTGCTGGCCGCCAACCGGTACGCCGCGGTCCTGGGCTGGGCGCTGGCCGGCCGGCTCGCCGAGGCGCTGCAGCTGATCCAGGACCCGAACGGGCGGCTCGACGAGGCATCGGACACCCTGCAGCGCCGGTTCGACACCGACGGCCTGCGCGATGTCTTGACGGGTGCCGGATTGGCCGTGGAGCTGATCCAGGGCCAGGGCGTGCTCAGCGACCTGGTGCCCGGCTCGGCGCTGGACAACAACCCCCGGGCGGCCGACACGATGGCCGAGCTGGAGCGGGCGGCGGCACGCCGAGCGCCGCTGCGCGACATCGCGACCCGGCTCCACGCCATCGCGCGCCGGCCGGCATAAGGACTGCTTCCAGGCTTGTTCGGCCAGCTTGCAACGCCGTTTCCGCTGGGCGTGGCGGCCCGGTGCGGATCGATCACTGCCCCGAGGGGATGATGTCGGCAACCTCGCACAGTTCCGGTGCCGGGACCGGGTAGTACTCGCGTGCCGGGAACCGTATCCTCAGGGGTGACGCCCCCAAGCGTTCGCCGGTCCCCAGCCTGTGTGGGCAAAAGCCCACCGGGTCTCCGGCGCCACTGAGAGACCTGTGCCGGAGGAGGAGTCATGCCACTCTCCGAGCACGAGCAGCGACAGCTCGAACAAATCGAGCGCGCGCTCTACGCCGAGGACCCCAAGTTCGCCTCCACCGTGCGCGGAGGACGGCTGCATCGCCCATCCAGACGCCGGCGGCTGCAGGGCATCGCCGTCTTCGTCCTGGGGTTGGCCCTGCTGGTAATCGGTGCGGTGATCCCGGCCCTCAGGCCGGCCGACATCCCCGTGTTGAGCGTGGTCGGCTTCCTCGTGATGTTCGGCGGAGCAGTGATCGTCCTGTCCGCGTTGCGCGGTGGCGGGGACGACATCGAATCGGGACTGGAGAACGGCGGTGGTGGTCGGCCGAAGCGGGGCGCAGACCGCAGCAAGCCCGGACGCAGCTCCTTCACGCAGCGGATGGAGGAGCGTTTCCGCAAACGCTTCGATCAATAGCGGCTGATCGACCCGGAGATCGCCGCCGATTCTGCTCCACCGAGCAGAACCGGCGGCGATCTCCGCTATGCACGCGCTTTCACGGCCGATCCTCCGGGGCCGCTGCAGGGAAACCTTTGCGGCGATTTCGCGCGAAATCGCCAACCCTCGCCACAAGGCTTCGGCACTGCAGAGGCGGATGCACGGGTGGCATCACCACGTCCCGCCGTGGCAACTCAGGGGTTTCCGGCCGCGTGTTGCTCCGGGTCAGCGGCTGGCCTGGCGGAGCTCCAGCACCGAGCGGGGGAACAGGCGCGAGCGCCAGTCCAGCGGTGCCGTGCGGCGGAGGCTGTCCAGGACGCCGCGCAGCGTCTCCGGGAGCGTCGCCTCCGGTTCCTGCCCCGGTGGTGCGTACCACTCCCGCTCCACCGCCACCACCAGCGCTCGCATCGCCTTGGCGCCGGACTCGTCCAGGCCGTGGCGCTCGATCAGCCCCGTCGCGACCCGGCGTGCCGTGTCGGCGGCCGCCGGCCGCGTGCCCCGGTCCTGGAACTCGTCCAGCACCTCCCGCCACGCGATCCCCGCGGCGCCCTCCGCGCCTTCGGCGACCGCGCGCAGCCGTCGCCTCCGGCGGACCTCCCGCACCGCGGCCGGCGCGGCTAGCAGCACCGACCCCAGCACCAGGACGCCGATCACGACCGGCCACGGGTTCGGGCTCTCCGCCTCGTGCGGTGCCCGGGGGGTGCCGACGTCCGCGCCGTCCGGGTGCTCCGACCCGGGCACCGAGCCGGCGGTGGGCGGCGTGCTCGGCTGGGGCTGGCCGGGCTGCGGCGCCGGTTGCTGAGCCTGGTTCAACTCGCCGTCGAGGAACTCCGGCAGCGCGGCCCGGCCGTCGCTCAGCGGCGTCGGGTCGAAGGTCTGCCAGCCCCAGCCGGGGAAGTACGCCTCGACCCAGGCGTGCGCGTCCTCGGTGGTGATCACCCGCTCGTCGCCGTCGCGATAGCCGGGGGTGAAGCCGATCGCCACCCGGGACGGGATGCCGACCGAGCGCAGCAGCACCGCCATCGACGAGGCGTACTGCTCGCAGAACCCGCGCTTGCCGCGGAACAGGAAGTCGGACAGGGCGTCGCCGCCGGTCGACGGGGCGGTCTGCAGGTCGTAGCGGAAGCCGTTGGCCGGGTCGGTGAAGTAGCGGTTGAGCGCGACCGCCTTGTCGAAGTCGGTGGGCGCGTTCGCGGTGAGCCGCCTGGCCAGGTCGGCCACCTGCGGCGGGATTCCCGCGGTGTCCAGATAGGCGGGCGCGATCGGCGCCGGGCCGTGGGCCTGGCGCAGCTGGTCCGGCGTCGGCCGCTGGACGAGCAGCTGCTCGACGTAGGGGCGGCTTTCCTGGTTGGTCTGGGTGAACACGATCCCGGCGGACGGGTCGTAGCGCCAGTTCGTGCCCATCCCCGAGACGAACAGCGGGACGCCGAACACCGGCAGCCACGGGTCGCGGTAGCCGATCGGCTGAATCTCGACCCGTTCGTGGTCGCCGAGCATGATGTCGGTGCCGTCGGGCAGCGCGAGCTTGGCGTTGGCGTCGACGCCCTGGGTGAGGCCCTCCAGCTCCCAGCCGCGCTCCGGGTCGAACTTCCGCAGCGTCATCGCCCGCAGGTAGGTGTCCTGCCGCAGGCTGCGGACCCGGAACAGCTCGACGACGCGGTCCCGGTTGAGCTGGCCGCGCAGCGAGGTGAACGGCTGCAGCCCGATGCCGTCGGTGCCGCTGAACTGCTCCGGCACGGATCCCGGCAGCCGGCCCTCGGTGCCGACGCCGGTGAACACCACGCCCGTGAGCACCGCGATCACCCCGGCGGTTCCGGCGATCGTGGCGGTGGAGCGGCCGAACACGGTGTGCGCGACCTGGTTGCGATCCTCCTGCCGCCGCCACCTGCGGTGCTGGCCGCCCGAGGCCAGCAGCACGGCGTAGCCCAGTGCCCCGGCGGTGGAGGCCCACCACGGCAGCATGTCGTCGGCCAGCGACGCCGGGACGGCGAACACGCACAGCAGCACCAGCCCGGCCACCGCCGGGCTGCGGTAGGTCACCACGATGACGTCGACCGCCAGCGCGACCAGCCCCAGGCCGAGGCAGACCATCAACTGCAGCGCCGGTTCGGCGGGCACCGGCGGCACCCCGGTGCGCACCAGGTCGCCGGACTCGGTCAGCAGGCCGCCGAGCTCCCCGAGGGCTGCCGGGCCGGGCAGCACGCCGAGCACCGCGCTCTCGGCGAACTGCGCGGTCAGGACCACCAACAGGCCGGACAGCTGCGCGAGCACGGTCAGCGGCAGCGACCACCGGACCCGGCGGCACAGCGCCCCGATGACCGCGACGGCCAGCACGGTGACCATCGTGGGGAAGACCCACCGGCTGTCGGCCAGCACCCCGGCGAACGCCGTCGACGCGCACAGCACGGCCAGCGCCGCGGCCGCGGTCGCCACCAACGACATGTCGATGGCCGCCGTCATCCGGTTCGCGGTCATGGCGCGACCTCCGATTCCGGTGCGGTCGTCTCCCGGCAGAGCCGCTGCCAGACGTCGGAGATCGCGACCCCCGGGCCGTCCACGACGACCACCGTCCAGCCGGCCGCGCGCAGCCGCCGGGCGGTCTGCTGCGGGTCGAAACCGCCGCCGTTCTCCCCGTTCCAGGCACCGACGTCGAGCAGCAGCGCGAGGCTTCGAGTCTCTTGTGGACGGAGCTTGGTCAGCTCGGCGACCGCCGCGGTGGTCGTCTCGCCGAGCACCGCGATGAGCTCCTGCCCGCTGCCCGGATCGCGGGTGGCCACCAGGTCGCGCTGCGGCGAACTGCGCACCGCGGCCAGCGCGTCCAGCACCGCGTCGTCGTCGTGCCCGCCATCGGACGGCCCGGTGCCGCCGGTCAGCACCTGCCCGTCCTCGGTGACCAGCCGGACCTGCTGGCCGTTCTGGTGCAGGTGCAGGCAGATGCTGGCCGCCGCGGAGATCGCCCACTCGACGCTGCTGCGCGCGCCGCTGCCCCGGTGGGCTGCCGAGCGCCGGTCCAGCAGCACCGTGACGCCGCCGTGCCAGGGCCGTTCCTCGACCCGCACCATCAGCTCGTCGCGGCGCGCGGTGGACTTCCAGTGCACCCGCCGGATGTCGTCGCCGTGCCGGTACTGCCGCACCATCGTGTCGTCATCGCCGTGCCCGGAGCGCAGGCGGGTCGTGCCGTCGTCGCCGGTGCCCAGCCCAGAACCGGCGGGCAGTCCGGTGAGCCGGAACACCCTCGGCACCGCCACCAGCCGGTTGCGGCCGGCGAGCTCCCGTTCGAACTCGGAGAGCCCGAAGGGATCGTTGATCCGGGTGCGCAGCGGCCCGATGTGGTGGATGCCGCGCAGCGTGGGCGTCACCGCGTACTCCAGGATCGTGCCGCCGTGCCGGGGCGCCGCGTCCAGCCGGAACCGCGGCCGCCCGCCGAGCGCGTGCGGGGTGTTGTCCTCCAGCACCAGCCCGTCGACCGGGAGCCGGCCGCTGCCGGTGACGTGCAGCTGGACGCTTGCCTCGGTGCCGACCGGGACGCGCGGCTGCACCACCTGCCGCCGGGCCGCGATGCCGAACCGGGTGCGGCTGGCGAGCACCAGCGCCAGCAGCGGCAGCGCGATCACGAACGCAGACACCCGCAGGAGGTCCCGCTCGTCCAGCACGAGCGCGCAGATGCCGGCGGCCACGCCCGCCGCCAGCAGGCAGCGCCCGCGGATGGTCAGCCCCGAGAGCACGACTACCTGCGTTCGCCGTCGCTGTCGCCGCGCGGCACCGGGATCCGGTTGAGCAGCTGCCGCACCAGGTCCGTCGCCGAGCGGCGCGACGCGCGGGCCTCGCTGGTCAGCACCAGCCGGTGGGCCAGCACCGGGACGGCGATCGCCTGCACGTCGTCGGGGACGACGAACTCGCGACCGGACAGCGCGGCCTGCGCGCGGGCGGCGCGGACCAGCTGCAGGGTCGAGCGGGGCGAGGCGCCCAGCCGCAGCTCGGGGAGCTGGCGCGTCGCCGTCACCAGGTCGATCGCGTAGCGGCGGATCTCGGTGGACAGGTGCACCCGGCGCACGGCCCGCAACAAGGCCTGCACCTCGCCGCCGTCGGCGACGGGGCGCAGGTCGCGCAGCGGGTCGTGCCCGGCGTGCTCGTCCACCATCGCCAGCTCCGCCTTGGCGTCCGGGTAGCCGATCGACACCCGGGTCGTGAAGCGGTCGCGCTGCGCCTCGGGGAGGGCGTAGGTGCCTTCCATCTCGATCGGGTTCTGGGTGGCGATCACCATGAACGGCGCGCTGAGCCGGTAGGTCTCGCCGTCGACGGTGACCTGGTTCTCCTCCATGCACTCCAGCAGCGCCGACTGGGTCTTCGGCGAGGCCCGGTTGATCTCGTCGCCGACGACGATGTTGGCGAACACCGGGCCGGGCCGAAACTCGAAGGACTCGGTCTGCCGGTTGTAGATGGACACGCCGGTGATGTCGCTGGGCAGCAGGTCCGGGGTGAACTGGATCCGGCTCACCGAGCAGTCGATGGACCGGGCCAGGGCCTTGGCCAGTGAGGTCTTGCCGACCCCGGGCACGTCCTCGACGAGCAGGTGGCCCTCGGCGAGCATGGTGACCAGCGCCACCCGCACCACCTCGGGCTTGCCCACCAGGACCTGCTCGACGTTGGCGGCGATGCGCTGGATGGTGCCGTGCAGCCGGTCGATGCTCGGTGCGGGCTCGGTGCCGGTCGGCGCGGCGCCGGACAGCTGGGCTTCAGGCGTCACGCCACCTCCTGCGTGTTGCGGCGCGGCAGCACGCCGGAACGGTCGCGCATGCGAACCTCCAAAGTCTGCGGCCGGCGGGCGGTTGTCGCGGTCCGCGCCGGCACGCCCGGCAAAGCGGAAACGATCACCTGATCGAGACCGGCGGGCACGTGCAGTGTGCCAAACCGGCGGTGCCCGGCGGGACACCCGCACCGAACCTCGCCGCGGGCGGCGGACCGCACGCCCCACTTCGCCCCACCGCGCTCGCGCCACCGGTCGGCGACCGGTGCCCGGTCGGGCGGTTCCCGAGCATAACCGCGCGCTCCGACGGGTTGATCAAGGTCGGGCGGGCGAAACCCCCCACTGTGCCGCCACGCTGTGCTACCAGGGCAAACGGGGCCAATCCTGCCGGGGGAACCGAGGCAACTCGTGTTGACGGTGGAGTGAAGTGGGGTAGTGTGGGGGAAGGTGGGGCAAACGGGGGTCCTGCCTCTTGAGGTGGGGCACTGCTTCAGGTGGGCACTGCTTCCGATGGCCATCGGATTTGGCGACCAGCGGGAGCACCGGCTCGGAGGCCGTTCGGGGAGTGGGCGGCATCGGGACGGTCCGGGGTCGTCCTGCGGGCGGCCTGGGCGGGGAGGTGGACCGGGATGTTCCTCGGCACCCACCACCCGAAGCTCGACGACAAGGGGCGCTTGACGCTGCCGGCCAAGTACCGGGAAGCATTGGCGGGGGGGTTGATGGTCACCAAGGGACAGGACCACTGCCTCTACGTCTTCCCGCGCGATGAGTTCGAGCAGATGGCGCGCAAGGTCGCCGAGGCGCCGTTCACCAACGAGGCGGTCCGCGCCTACCAGCGGTACCTGTTCGCCGGCACCGACGAGCAGCAGCCGGACGGGCAGGGCCGGATCAAGATCGCGGCGGAGCTGCGGCGCTACGCCGGGCTGGCCAAGGAGTGCGTGGTCATCGGCGCGATCAACCGCCTGGAGATCTGGCACTCGGAGAGGTGGCAGAGCTACCTCGACGAGCACGAGGAGGGCTATGCGAAGGCGCAGGAGGAGGTGTTGCCCGGCGTGTTCTGAGCGTTCCGCCGACCGGCGGGGCGGGAGTTGACGGCAAGGGACCCGGGTTTCGTGAGGCCTCGGTCCGCTCGGCTATCGCATGCCTGGTGCATCTTCCCCGGCACCAGGACGCGACGGGCGGGCGGGGACCTGACGGGATCCGGAAAACCAGGGGGCTTACCGAAGATCGCCACGCGCCGCTCGCGCGTGGCGATCGGCGGTATTCGACCGCGGTGTCGAACCGGAACGGGGCACGCGGGAAGGGAGGGACCGCCGTGGCCGAACAGCGGCATGATCAGGGCGGATCCGCCCGCGACAAGCACGTTCCCGTGCTGCTCGACCGGACGCTGGAGCTGCTCGCGCCCGCGCTGTCCCGCGAGGGGGCGGTGGTCGTCGACGCCACGCTCGGCATGGGCGGGCACTCCGAGGCGATGCTCGCCGCGCACCCCGGGCTGACGCTGGTCGGGCTGGACCGCGACACGGACGCGCTGCGGCTGGCCGGTGAGCGGCTCGCGCCCTACTCCTCCCGGATCCACCTGGTGCACGCGGTGTACGACGAGTGGGCCGACGTGCTCGCCGACCTCGGACTGCCCGAAGTGGACGGTGCGCTGTTCGACCTCGGGGTTTCCTCGCTGCAGCTGGACGAAACCGCCCGCGGCTTCGCCTACGCGCACGACGCCCCGCTGGACATGCGGATGGACCCGGGAGCGCCGCGCACCGCCGCGGACGTGCTCAACACCTACAGCGCGGACGAGCTGGCGCGGGTGCTGCGGACCTACGGCGAGGAGAAGTTCGCGGGCAAGATCGCCGGGGCGATCGTCCGGGAACGCCAGAAGGAGCCGTTCACCAACAGCGCGCGGCTGGTCCAGTTGCTCTACGACACCGTGCCGGCCGCGAGCCGGCGCACCGGCGGGCATCCCGCCAAGCGCACCTTCCAGGCGCTGCGCATCGAGGTCAACGCCGAGCTCGACGTGCTGGACCGCGCGCTCCCGGCGGCGCTGGACTCGCTGGCCGTGGGCGGTCGGATCGCGGTGATGTCCTACCACTCGCTGGAGGACCGGATGGTCAAGCGGGCCTTCGCCGACCGGACGAAGTCGCGCACCCCGGTCGACCTGCCGGTGGAACTGCCGGGCCACGGACCGGAATTCCGGTTGCTCACCAGGGGCGCCGAGCTCGCCGGTGAGCAGGAGATCGAGGCCAACCCCAGGGCCGCATCGGTGCGGCTGCGGGCCGCGGAGCGGGTCGGCCGGGGGAACGCATGAGCGGCAAGGCGAGGGAGGCGAGATGACTGCACCTACGCGTGCCGGCAAGAAAGCCGCTTCGCGGGCGGGTTCTGCCGAGCGAACGCAGCAGGCCGCCCAGAAGACTGCGCAGAAGAGCAGCCAGAAGAAGTCCGGGCAGAAGCCCGCCCAGAAGTCGGGGCAGAAGACGAGCGAGAAGCCGCGGACGCGGTCCGCCGCGGCCGAGCGCGCCTACGCGCGTCGCGAGGAGCGGCGGGACCGGTCGGTGCGGGAGCCCGCCGACCGGCGGCCGCGCCAGCTGCGGCAGGGCGTTGAGGAGCGGCGCCCCGCGGCGAAGCCCAAGGCGAAGGCGAAGCAGCTGCACGAGCGGGTTTCGCTCGCGCGGTTGCCGCTGGTGGTCGTGGTGATGGCGGTGCTGGCCACCGGGCTGGCCGCGACGTTGTGGCTGTCCATCGCCGCGGTCAGCGGCAGCTACCGGCTGCAGCAGGGCGAGGACCAGATCAACGCGCTGAACGAGCGCAAGGAGCAGTTGCTGAGCGAGGTCAGCTCGATGGGCTCGACGCCGGAGATCCAGCGTCGCGCCGAAGAAGCCGGCCTGCGGCAGGCGCCGTCCCCGGCCCGGCTCGTCCAGCAACCGGACGGCTCGGTGACCGTCATCGGTGAGCCGAAGAAGGTCACCGCCGCACCGCCGCCCGCTCCGCCGCAGCCGCCGGCCGGGCAGCCCCCGGCGGAGCAGCCGCAGGCCGGGCAGCCTCCGGCGGCGGAAGGCCAGGTGTCGCAACAGCCTCCTGCGGACCAGCAGGTCGCGCAGGCGGGCCGCTGATGGCCCGAGGGTCGACCAGCGGTATCCGGCGGCGCACCGCGCGCACGAACGTGGCCGGCAGCAACCGGCGGCTGCTCGTCGGCCGGTTGCTGCTGGTGATCGCTTTGGTGCTCACCGGCGGCAAGCTGATCCAGGTGCAGGGGTTCGAGGCCAGGGCCCTGTCCGAGAAGGCGCAGGCGCAGCGCGCGGCCAAGCAGATCATCCCGGCCGAGCGCGGATCCTTCACGGACCGCAGCGGGAACGTGCTCGCGTTCAGCGGTGAATCGCGGCAGCTCTACGCCAACCCGAACCTGCTGACCAAGACCTTCGACGAGGAGCACGCGAAGAACCCCGCGAAACCCACTTCGGAGCAGTACAAGCGGGAGATCGCCCGCTACATCGCGCAGGTGCTGCCGGGGGTGATCGGTGAGCAGGAAGTGCTGGACGCGCTGTTCAAGGACGCCGGGTTCACCTACTTCGGCCCGCCGATCGATCCGAGCCAGGCGCGGCTGATCACCGAGAAGTACCCGCACATCGGGGCCGAGTACCGGGCGACCCGCGAGTACCCGGCGCGCTCCGTGGGCTCGAACATCATCGGCGTCGCGAACTGGCGGCGGGACGACCGGAAGATCAAGGGTCTGATGGGCCTGGAGGCCTCGATGGACCCGCTGCTGGCCGGCACCGCCGGAGAGAAGGTCTCCGACACCGCGAGGGATTCGAACCTGGTCATCCCCGGCACCGAGCGGGAGCTGAAGGCGGCGATCCCGGGCTCCGACGTGCAGCTGACGATCGACTCGGATCTGCAGTTCATGCTGCAGCGCCAGCTCGCCGACTACACCCGCGCGGCCCAGGCAAGGAGCGCCAGCGCGGTGGTGCTGGACGCCAAGACCGGCGAGATCTACGCGCTGGCCAACGACAAGGCCTTCGACCCGGGCGCCCCGTCGTGGGGCGACAGCCCGGACAGCAACCCGGCGGTGACCACGCCGTACGAGCCGGGCTCGGTGGGCAAGGTGATCACCGCGGCCGGGGCGATCGAGAACGGCATCGTGAAGCCGGACACCGTGCTGCAGGTGCCGGGCTCCATCAAGGTCGCCGACCGGACCGTCGGCGATGCCTGGGCGCACGGCACGCTGCCGCTGACCTTCACCGGCGTGCTGGGCAAGTCCTCCAACGTCGGCACCCTGATGGTCGCGCAGCAGCTCGGCGAGGACCGGTTCTACGACCTGGCCAAGAAGTTCGGGCTGGGCCAGGTGACCGGCAGCGGCCTGCCGGGGGAGAGCGCGGGCAGCCTGCCGCCGCGCCAGTCCTGGTCCGGGTCGACGTTCGCGAACCTGCCGATCGGCCAGGGCCTTTCGATGACGGTGCTGCAGATGGCGGGCATGTACCAGGCGATCGCGAACGACGGGGTGCGGGTGCCGCCGCGGATCATCGCGGCGGAGACCGGGCCGGACGGCACGCGCGTGGAGCGCCCGCGACCGGAGGGCGTGCGGGTGGTCAGCCCGGAGACGGCGCACACGGTTCGGGACATGCTGCGCTCGGTCGTGCAGAACGGGCCGGGGCGCGAGCAGGACGGCACCGGGCCGGGCGCGGCGCTGCCGGGCTTCCAGGTCTCCGGCAAGACCGGGACGGCGCAGCAGGTCGACCCGGCCTGCCGCTGCTACAGCCAGTCGAAGTACTGGATCACCTTCGCCGGGATGGTGCCCGCGGACAACCCGCGCTTCGTGGTGGGGCTGATGCTGGACCAGCCGGCCTACGGGACGCAGGACGGTTCGTCGGCGGCGCCGCTGTTCAACGAAGTCGCGTCGTTCCTCACCCAGCGCTACCAGATCCCGCCGTCCAAGGAGCAGGCGCCGATCCAGACCCTCCAGGTCCCCTGACGGCCGACGTCAGGGGACGAGGGGCGTCTGGATCAGCTGACGACCCTGCCGGCGGCTGACGAGGGTGCCCCTGCCCGGTGGGAGCGAGCGCGAGGGCTCGATGCCGATCAGATTGCGGTCGTCGGGCTTCGCGCTCATCAGCAGTGCCGGAGGCCGGGTTTCGCGCAGTACGGCGATGAAGCGTTCGTACAGCGCCCGTCCCGCACCGGCGGAGTCGCGGGTCAGCACGACGTGCAAGCCGAGATCGGCGGCCATCGGCAGGAACTCCGCCAGCGGCGCGAGCGGGTTCGCGCCGCCGGACGCCACGAGTTCGTAGTCGTCGATGACGATGAACAGGTCGGGGCCCGACCACCAGGAGCGGTTCCGCACCTGTTCCTGCGTCACGTGCGGTCCCGGCATCCGCTTCCGCAGCGCCGGGATCACATCCTCGACGTGGCTCCTGAGCTGGTCGGGGGTGATCACGTACGCGGCCAGGTGCTCGGTGGTGAGGAACCCGAGCAGCGTGCGCCGGTAGTCGACCAGCAGGATCAGCGCTTCCTGCGGCGTGTACCGCTCGGTGATGCCGCGGATGATGGTCCGCAGCAGCGTGGTCCGGCCGGATCCGGGCTCGCCGATCGCGTAGAAGTGCGGATCCTGGCGGAAGTCCAGGTGCACCGGTTGCAGGGCCTTCTCGCCGATGCCCAGCGGGATCAGCTTCGGGTCGTTCGCCGGTGGGAACCGGTACGGCAGCTCCGTCGGCAGCAGCCGCACCGGCGGTGCCGGGTATCCGCGCCAGCCGGACCGCACCCGGTCGACCAGGTCCGCGACGGCGTCGGCGTGGCTGTCGCGGTAGACCTCCTGCACCGGACGCGGCCACCGGCCCTTTTCGTGGGCCGCTTGCCGGCCGGCTTCCACCAGGTCTGCCGGCTTCGGGCCGTCCACCCGGGGCAGCGCGGTGAGGAAGTGCTGCTTGCTCGGGTGCAGGCCGCGGCCTGGTCGGGCCTGCGGCACACGTTCGGCATCCTTGGGGTCGATCTGGGACTGGTCCGGGTCGCCGAGGCGCAGTTCGATTCGGGTCTGCAGCAGATTCCGCGTCATGAGGCGGATCTCGGACCACCGTTTGGCCGTGACGAACACGTGGATGCCGTACGGCAGGCCCCTTTCGGCCAGGTGGTGCACCGCGGTCGCCAGCTGGATGGATCCTTCGTGGAGAGCTCCCCAGCCGTCGATCAGCAGGAACACGTCGCCGTACGGGTCGGGGTCCGGCTCGCCGCGCAGCCTGCGGTCGCGGAGCTCCGCCATGCTCTGGATGCCGAGCTGCTGGCAGAGCTGCTGCCGCCGGGCAAGCAGCTCTTCCAGCTCGAACGTGGTTCGATGCACCGCGTCGACGTCGAGTCCGGTGATGACAGAACCCACGTGTGGAAGGTCCCGGAAAGCCGCGAGCGAACCGCCACCGAGATCGACGCAGTAGAACTGCACCTCGCGCGGCGTGTGGGTCAACGCCAGCGATGCGATCAGCGTGCACATCGCGGTGGACTTGCCCGAAGCATCACGGCCCACGATCGCGCCGTGGGTGTCCAGGTCCAGCACCATCGGGTCCTGCCGGCGCAAGTACGGGTCGTCGAGCAGTCCCATCGGCACCTGCAGCGGCCGGTCCGCCGGGCGGCGAACCGCCGCGTAGCCCCGGACGTCGTTGTGCTGCAACGGGGGAAGCAGAGCGTCCAAAGTAGGCGGTGTCTCCAGCGGCGGCAGCCAGATCTGCCGTGCGGCCGGAGCCTTGCCGCGCATTTCGGCCAGCGTCGTTTCGAGGAGGCTGGTTCCGGGCTCGCCGCCGGACACATGAGCCGTCTTGAATTGCCTGATGCCGTCGGAAGTGCGCAGGTACCCGACGCCGGGCTCCGGCGGCAGGTCGTAGGCGTCGGGCACTCCGATCGCTGCGCGGGACTCGGCGGCGCTGAAGGTCCTCAGCGCGATGCGGTAGGACAGCATTCCGTCCAAGGGGCGCAGCCTTGTGTCGTCGGCCCGCTGCGAGGTCAGCAACATGCGGACGCCCAACGAGCGACCTAGTCGGCCGATCATCACCAGCGTCTCGACGAGATCCGGTTGGTGCGTCAGCATTCCGTCGAAATCTTCGAGGACCACGAACAGCATCGGCAACGGCTCCGCGCAGCGCTGATCGCCGGATTCGCGCATCTGACGGTAGTCCCAGATGCTGTTCGCGCCTGCAGTTCTGAGCAGTTCTACGCGCCTGACCAACTCGCCGGCCAGCGAGTCCCGGAACCTGGCGAGCAGCTCGGACTCGGCGATCAAGGCCGGGATGGTCGCGGCGACGTGCGGCGTGTTCTTGAATTCGGGGAACGTCGCGCCACCCAGGTAGTCGGCGAGCACGAAGTTGACGTCGGTCGGCGGATGCGTGGCCATCAGGCCGAGGACGATGGTGCGCAGGAGCTCCGACTTGCCGGACCTGGTCGCGCCGATGATCAGGCCATGGGGCCCGATCCCGCCGAGCTCGGCTTCCTTGAGGTCGAGCTCGAACGGATCACCGGCTTCGTCCACGCCGATCGGGATCCGGTAGAGGTCCTCGATCGGGCGCGGCGACCAGGCGCGGGAGCCGTCGAATCCCGGCCCCAGGTTCATCAGGCCGGCGGCCAGATTCGGCGGTGGCGCGGGCGGCAGGATCTGTCGCGCCGAGGGGGCTTTGTCCCGCATCGCTGCCAGGGCGGTCATGAGCGCCCCGTTCTCGGAATCGCTCTGGGGCACGGTCGCGGTCTTGAACTGCTCGATGCTGTCCGGGGTGCGCAGATATCCGCGGCCGGTGCCGACCGGTATTTCGCCGGCGTCGGGGGTTCCGATCACCATGCGCGACTCGTCGGCGTTGAAAGTCCTCAGCGCGACGCGGAAGGGCAGGAATGGTTCGAGAGCTCGCAGATCTCCCTTTTCCAGCCGGTGCGAGGCCAGCAACATGTGGACGCCCAGAGAACGTCCCAACCGCCCGATCCGCACCAGGAGCTCGACGAAGTCCGGCTGTTCCTCCAGCACTCTGAGGAATTCATCGATGACCACGAAGAGGGCAGGCAGCGGTTCCTGGCAACGCTGATCACCGGACTCCCGCATCTGGCGGTATTCCCAGAAGTTCTTCGCCCCGACGGATCGCAGCAATTCCATGCGACGGCTCAACTCGACTTCCAGCGAGTACCGCAGGCGCCGGAGCAGATCCGGATCGGACTCCAAGTCGGGGGCGAAGGCCGAAATGTGCGGCGCGTTCTCGAGGTCGCCGAAACCTGGGCTGCCGATGTACTCGGCAAGCACCAGGTTCACGTCGGTCGGGGAATGGGTCGTCACAAGGCCGGTCACGATCGAGCGCAGGAGGCTCCCCCTGCCGGAGCCGCTACCGCCGACGATCAGGCCGTGCGGACCCATTCCACCGAGGGCCGTTTCCTTGAAGTCGAGCTCCACGGGATCACCGGCCTCGTCCACGCCGATCCGCAGCCGGTAGAGGTCCTTCGCCGAGCGTGGTGCCCAGGCGCGGGCGATGTCCCAGCGTGGCCCCAGGTTCCACAGCTCCGCCGGGTCGGCGTTGTGGATCCACGCCTCGGTCATGCACGTCCCCCCTGAACGTCGTGATGCGGCAAGCCGTTTATATCAAGCGGCCTGCCGCACCACGGTCGTTCGACCGACCCGCCGTCAGGCGGCCCCACCTGTCTTGCTCGGTGAGGTCTGGATCTCCTCGGCGGGGGCTTTGAAGCGGGACAGCGTCAGGAACAGCGCCGCCGCCGCGAAGCCGCAGAACGCCAGCATGTACAGGCCCGCCGTCTGCGAGCGGAAGGAGGTCTCGATCCAGGTCTTCGCGATCGGGGCCACGAATCCGCCCAGGTTGCCCAGCGAGTTGATCAGTCCGATGCCGGCCGCCGCGGCCGTGCCGGTCAGGTACGCCGCCGGGAACGTCCAGAACACCGGCTGCACCGAGATGTACCCGGCGGCGGCCACCGACAGGCCCGCGATCGCCAGCACCGGGCTGCTGAAGTACGCCGACGCCGCGATGCCGACGGATCCGGTGGCGACGCAGGCCGCGGCGACGAACCGCTTCTTGGGCTGGGCGAGCCGGTCCGCGCCGGTGGACACCGCGATGTTCACCAGCAGCGCCACGGTCCACGGGATCGCCGTCACCAGGCCGACCAGCAGGCCGACCTTGCTGCCCACGGCGGCGGCCACCTGCGTCGGCAGGTAGAACGTCATGCCGTAGACGCTGCACTGGATCAGGAAGTAGATCAGGCAGAAGAACAGCACCCGCCGGTCCACCAGGGTCGACCACATCCGGTGCGGCCCGTGCGCCTTCTTGGCCTCGGCCTCGCGGTCGACCGCGGTCTGCAGGGCGGTGCGCTGGTCGGGCGAGAGCCACTTGGCGTCGGCCGGCTTGTTGTCCAGGTAGAAGTACGCCCACACGCCGACCACGCACGCGATCAGGCCTTCGACCGCGAACATCCACTGCCAGCCCAGGATTCCCGCCGCGCCGTCGAGTTCCAGCAGCAGCCCGGAGAGCGGGCCGCCGAGCACCGAGGCGAGCGGGATGCCGAAGTAGAACAGCGCGTTGCAGCGCGCCCGGTACGCGTGCGGCACCCAGTAGGTGATGTACAGGATGACGCCGGGGAAGAAGCCCGCTTCGGCGACGCCCAGCAGGAAGCGCAGCAGGTAGAACAGGAACTCGCTGTTCACCAGGGCCATCGCGGCCGAGATCAGGCCCCAGGTCACCATGATCCGGCACATCCACCAGCGCGCGCCGACCCGCGTCATGATGAGGTTGCTCGGCACCTCGAACAGCGCGTACCCGATGAAGAACAGCCCGGCCCCGAGCGCGTAGGCCGCCTCCGAGATTCCCGCGTGCGCCTGGAACTCCTGCTTGGCGAACCCGATGTTGACGCGATCCAGGAACGCGATCACGTACATGAAGAACAGGAACGGCAGCAGCCGCACCATGACCCGCCGGATCGCGGTCGTGAGCGCCTCGTCGGGCGCTCGCTCGCCGGTGTGCACCATGCCTCCCCGCTGAGGTGGTGAGCGTTCGAAATATCGAACTTCGTTCGTGATTTGGGTCACGAGCGTAGGGCTGCTGGTCGGGGCCGTCAATGGCGCGTCCGGTATCGCAACCATTGTTCGAGATTGCGGATGGTCTGGGCCGGGCTATTGCGCCCGGCCGAGCGAGCTGGTTACGTCGCAGTGGTCAGACCATGGTCTCTTATGGAGGACGCATGAGGAGCCCTGTGTCAACCCCAGTCCTGCTCAACCGCACCTCAGGGGAACGTGACGCAAACCAGCCACAAGAAACCGCGAAACGTGAGATCGAGCCGGACGCAACCACAACTGTGAAGCGCGGAGAGACGGGATGGGCATGAGCACGCCACGGCGCAGTGCGAGTTGGTTCGGGGCCCACGGCCGGGCCGGGATGACCGCCCGATCCTGGGTCAAGAACCAGGGCTACAGCGACGAGGTGTTCGACGGCCGCCCGGTGATCGGCATCGGCACCACCTGGTCCGAGCTGGCGCCGTGCAACGCCCACCAGCAGCGGATCGCCGAGGCGGTCAAGCGCGGGGTGTGGCAGGCGGGCGGTTTCCCGCTGGAGTTCCCGAACATGGCGCTGGGCGAGACGCTCATGCGCCCGACCACCATGCTCTACCGCAACCTACTCGCGATGCAGGCCGAGGAGACGATCCGCGCCAACCCGCTGGACGCCGTCGTGCTGCTGTCCGGGTGCGACAAGACGACCCCTGGCCTGCTGATGGCGGCGGCCAGCGTCGACCTGCCCACCGCGATGCTCACCGGCGGGCCGATGCTCAACGGCAAGTACAAGGGCACCGATATCGGCTCCGGCACGGCTGTCTGGCAGGCCGAGGCCGACCTCGTGGCGGGCAAGATCACGCAGGACGAGTGCTACTTCATCGAGGGCTGCATGTCCCGCTCCAACGGGCACTGCATGACGATGGGCACCGCGTCCACGATGGCCTGCATCGTCGAGGCGCTCGGCATGCAGCTGCCGTACGCGGCGTCCTGGCCGGCAGTCGACGCGCGCCGCTACGCCGCCGCCCAGCAAACCGGGCAGCGCATCGTCGAGATGGTCGAGGAAGACCTCAAGCCTTCCGACGTGCTCACCCGCGACGCGTTCCGCAACGCGATCCGGGCCAACGCCGCGATCGGTGGCTCCACCAACGCCGTCGTGCACCTGATCGCCATCGCCAAGCGCGTCGGCGTCGAGCTGACCGTCGACGACTTCGACACCGACACCCGCGACGTGCCGACGCTGGTGAACCTGCAACCCAGCGGCAAGTTCCTGATGGAGGACTTCTGCTACGCGGGCGGGCTGCCCGCGGTGCTGAAGGAACTCGGCGACCTGGTCGAGCGCTCGGCGGTGACGGTCACCGGCCGCTCGATGGGCGAGAACATCGCCGGCGCGGAAGTGCACAACCGAGAGGTGATCACCGCGTTCGACGAGCCGTTCCAGGCCGTCGGCACCGGAACGGCTGTGCTGCGCGGTTCGCTGGCGCCGGGCGGTGCGGTGATCAAGCAGTCCGCGGCGTCGCCCCGGCTGCTGCAGCACCGCGGCCCGGCGATGGTCTTCGAGGATGTCGACGACTACTACGCGGTGTGCAAGGACGACGATCTCGACGTCGACGAGAACACGGTGCTGATCGTCCGCAACGCGGGACCGAAGGGCTATCCGGGCATGCCGGAGGTGGCCAACGTGCCCGTGCCGAAGAAGGTGCAGGATCGCGGATTCGACGACATCGTGCGGATTTCCGACGGCCGGATGAGCGGCACGGCCTACGGCACGGTGATCCTGCACGTCACGCCGGAGGCGGCCGCGGGTGGCCCGCTGGCCTTCGTGCGCACCGGCGACATCGTCAGCATCGACGTGCCGAACCGCCGCCTCGACCTGGAAGTGCCGGCAGAGGAGCTGAACCGCCGCCGGGCGGAGTGGAAGGACCCCGACAACCCGTACCCGCGCGGCTACCAGCGGCTGTACTACGACCACGTGCTGCAGGCGTCCGACGGTGCGGATCTGGACTTCCTGGTCGGCAAGTCCGGCAGCTACGTGCCCCGCGACGGCCACTGACGGCGATCGCGGGTCTTCCAGGGCGTCCTGGAAGACCCGCGACCGGCCAGGAGTGTCCACTGTGGTCAGCCGCGCGGCACCTGCGGGTCGCTCCAGCCCAGGTAGTTCTTGAAGTAGGAGACGCTGTCGGCGTGGCCGATCTTGCCGCCGATGCTGCTCGCGTAGATGCCGCCCTTGCCGTCGGCGATGCCGACGTGCCCGTACTGGCTGATGTTCCAGTAAACGAACGCGCCCTTGGGTGGGGTGGAGCCGTCGGTGTGCGCCTTGCCCGCGCGCACCGCGCCCTGCCAGTGCGCGATCGCGGACGGCCAGACGCCCGTCGTGCCCCAGGCGTTCTCCACGGCCTTCTCGCAGAGGCCCTGGTAGGAGGTGTCGCCCTGGTGCTTCTGGAACCATTCGACGGCGCCCTGCGCGGTGCCGTCGCCGGGACTCATCTGTACGGCCTGCGATGCGGGTTCGGCGATCACGCTCGGCGCGGCGAGCGGAGCGAGCACGAGTGCTGCGGCAACACCGCAGGCGCCGGTTAATCGAACGAGACGGTTCTTGTTCACGAAGTCCTCCCGGAGCGCAAAAATCTCCAACGAACGGGAAGGACGCTAGCGATCTCCGCAGCCGAACACCATCACCTGAACAGCCGATGACGGTCGCCCCGCCGCCGGTGTCAGCCGGCGAGGCACGAGTGCAGGCGGCGAAGCCCCTCGGCGATGTCGGGTACGGCGATCCCGCCGTATCCGAGGACGAGCCCCGGACGACCGCGCTCCGCCTTCCGGTATGGACGCAGCGCGAGGACTCCGACGCCGGTGTCCCGAGCGCGTTCGGCGATCGACTCGTCGTCGGTTCCCTCCGGCAACAGCGCCGCGAGGTGCAGACCTGCGGCGGCTCGGATCGGCTCGACCAAGCCGGTGAAGTCCCGCCGCAATGCGGTCGAGATGAGTTCATGCCGTTGCGCGTATTCGGTCCGGGCGCGACGAATGTGCCGGGCCAGCAAGCCTTCCTCGATGAACTCCGCGAGCGCGGCCTGCAACGGCATCGGCGCGTGCAGATCGGCGACGTACTTGGCGGCCTGCAGCGCGGTGCGGAGGCTCCGCGGCGCGATCAGGAAACCGATTCGCAGCACGGGCAGGAGCACCTTGGACATCGAGCCGACGTAGATCACCCGGCCCGCGCGGTCGAGGCTCTGCAACGGTTCGATCGGCCTGCCCGAGAAGCGGAATTCGCTGTCGTAGTCGTCCTCGACGATGACCGAGCCGGTGCGCTCGGCCCACTCCAGCAGCGCCGTCCGGCGCGGCAACGACATCGGCATGCCGAGCGGGAACTGGTGCGACGGCGTGACGTACACGATCCGGGCGCTGTCGGGGATCTGGTCGACCTGGATGCCTTCGGCGTCCACCGGTACACCGACGACCTTCGCGCCCAGCGCCCGGAACAGCTGACGAGGCGGCGGATACCCCGGATCCTCGACGGCAACGCAGGTCCCGGGTTCGATGAGGACCCGGCCGACCAGGTCGAAGGCCTGCTGTGCCCCATTGGTGACCACCACGTCATCGGCGGTCGCCCGCACAGCCCGGGACACCCCGACGTGCCGCGCCAGCGCGGCGCGCAGCCCGGAATGCCCGGCGGGGTCGCCGTACATCGGCGAACCGACGCCCGACGTGCGGAACCAATGGGCCAGCAGGCGGCGCCAGGCCGCGTGGGGGAACAACCGGATGTCGGGAATTCCGGCTCGGAAGTCGAAGTCCGGGGTGGGCCGATCCATCCGGGGAACCCGGATCCGCTCCCAGCCCGGGACGGGCCGGATGTCCTGCCCGGTGGCCGATTCCGGTGCCCGGTCGAAGCCGCCCGGCTGCACGTAGGTGCCCGATCCGGTTCGGCCGGCCACGAAGCCCTCGGCGGTCAGCCGGTCGTAGGCCGCGCTGACGGTGTTCCGGGACACCGACAGGCGTCTGGCCAGTTCGCGAGTGGGTGGCAGCGCCTCGCCGGTGCGAAGCCTGCCGTCCAGGACCGCTGCCTTGACCTGCCGGTAGATCTGCCCGGCCAGGTCGTCCCGGCCGACCAGGCTCACGTGGAATTCCACGCCGCGAGGTTAGCCGAAATCGGCCCGGTGGAGTTGGCGGAATTTGGCCCTACCGCTGGGCCGATGGCCGTCCATAATCTCGACGCGTGGACATTCGGAACTTGCACCGGCGGGCCATGCGGGGCACCGGTGACGTGATCGCCCAGATCTGCCCCGACCAGCTGCGCCTGCCCACGCCGTGCGCGGACTGGACGCTGCACGGGCTGTTGCGGCACATGGTGAGCGAGAACCTGGCGTTCGCTCGCGCCACCACGTCGGGCACGGAACCGTCCGATGTGGACTGGGATGCGGGGCGGCTCGGCGCCGACCCGGCGGAGGACTACCGCGGTTCGGCCGCCGAGTTCGGCAAGGCGTTCGGCGCCGAAGGCGTGCTGGACCGGCGGCTCCGGGTCCGGGAATTCGGCGTGTTCCCCGGCAGAGCGGCCCTGGTCTTCCACTTCGTGGACATGGTGGTCCACGGCTGGGACGTGGCGAAAACCATCGGCGCCCGCTACGAACCGGACGAGGACCTACCGGCCACGGCACTGGAAATCATGCGCCGAAACCCGCCGCCCCAGGACGGCACCGGAGTTTTCGCCCCGATGATCGAGGTCCAGGACTCGGCGCCTGCCCTGGACAAGCTGCTCGCCTTCCTCGGCCGCAACCCGAATTGGCCGGAACCGCGGTGAGCACCAGGGCTCAAGGCATGGTGGGGTAGTCGAAAACGGTGATCGGTTCCTCGACGTCTTCCGACGGTGCGCCGCGGAGTTCGGCGAGGACTGCGCCGGCCTTGTCGCTGGAGAGGTCGACGAGGCCGATGTGCAGCGGTGCGTTGTCGGCTCCGCGGGCGGTGAGGGCTGCCGGCAGGGCGTGCAGCAGCTCGACCAGGACCGGGCGGTTCTTCACGCCGAGCTGCTCGACCTTGGTGAACAGCAGCGCTTTCGCCGGAACCCGGGCGATCGCCTCGGCGAGGGTGCCTGAGCCTGGTGAGATCGCGTGGGCAAGGGCCCGGGTGGACGGCACGTTGCGGACATCGACCTCGATCAGCCGTCCAGGGCCGCTGCCGAGCTGCTGAACCCAGCGATTGACCTGCGAATGCGGCAGATCGACGTGGATCGCGGTCGTGGTGGGGTCGAGTGGCTCAAAGGTCGGCTTGAGGACGTGAAGATGATTTTTTGGAGTTGGGGTAGGCGCTGGAGCGCTTTGCGGGTCGGGTGCTCGAACGGCGATGTTTGCGCCTTGGCTGTGGAACCATTTCTCCAGTTCCGTCCCGTCCAAGGCAATTCTTTGGGGATGGGTCTCAATTACTACAGGGCCGACGATGTGTCCGGTTGCGCCTTCGAGTTTGGCTGCTGCGAGAGTTGCGCCCCGTAGTGAACTGCTGCCGAGCTCGCAACGCGTCAGCACAGCATTGCTGAAATCGGTCTTGGAAAGCAGGGATGCAACTAGGTTGGCCCCGGTCAGGTCTGCTCGGTGAAAGCTTGCTCCCATTGCTGAGATCTTCGTCAGGTTGGCTCGGGTTAACCGCGACATTGCGAAGTTGGCGCGATCGGCGCTGGCTTTGGCCAGGTTGGCTCCGCTCAAGTCTGCTCTGGTAAACCTGGCTTCGGTGCACTCTGCGTCGATTAGAATCAGGTCGCGCAACACTGTATCTGCAAGGTTGCTTCCCGTGAGCCAAGCTCCGGTGAGATCGCCACCAGTGAAATCGGCGCCACGTAGATCTGCGTCCAAGGCGTAAAAAAGTTCGTGTGCTTCGCCGGCGAGCCACTTTCGGAGATCTTCGGCGACCGCGGGATCGTGCGGCCACCGGTGCGGCTGCCAATCATGGGTACCAGAGGACACGATCTTCCCACCCGTTCTTCTGGACAATCTCAGTCATGAATCCTAACGCATCTGAGTTGACGTTGCGCGTATCGACGATTACTTTGTTTCCTCCGGCGAACTCCTTGGTCAGCGAGTCTTCGAACCTTTCTGGTGTGATCGCATGCTTGAACGGCCCCTTCCGGTGGTCTTGTGGTATGTGCTCGGGGTAGTCGCTGTAGAAGCTCTTGATGTCCCAGCGTTCGCGTGTTTTTGAGTCTATGAAATCGCCATGGTCGGGATTTGTTGGGCGGGTCAAGGAGTCGGGAAGCCGGCCACTCTCGCGCATGTCGAGTGCGATTCGACTCTCGTTTATGGTTCCCGGGCTGGACTTTCCCACGTGCGCGGGGTCGTTGGTTCGCCAATCGTCGAAGTCTCCTGGGTAACGTTGCTGCAGCTCGTCCAGGTACTTCGAGTGCGCTTGCTTCTCCGCAGGCGTCATCTCCGGGTGCGGAGTATTGGGATCGTCGGGTGTCCTGGGAAGATGATCGTGCCCACCTCGCCGATCCGGATCGTCCGGGTCGGGGTGGCCGGTTTTCGGGTCGTCCGGTGGGTCGTCCGGTGGGTCGTTGGGGTTTTTCGGGGTGTTCGGGTCGTTGGGGGTGTTCGGGGGCTTTCCCGGGGGCTGCGGGGCGGGTTTGCCGTGGGTTATGTCGGTGAGGATCTTCCGGAGCCGGCCGAGGAGGTCGACCAGCTTGCGGAGGAGGGGGACCAGGTCGCCCAGGGCTCGCAGCAGCTTCTGGACGACCTCCATGATCCGGACGGCCCAGCGGGCGACGCGGGCCGAGGCTTGGACCGCTACCGCGGCGAGGCCCACCCCGGTGGCCGCTTCGATGGCCCAGGACACCAGCCTGCCCACGCAGTCGGCGATCAGATCGCGGACCACCTCGCGGATGGTGCCGACGAGCATGCCGGCCGTTTCGGTTCCTTCGGCGAGCGCTCCGGCGGCCTGCGACTGGGCCCGGATGAGCTCGGCGGTGGCCGCCAGCTGGGAGCGGTAGGCGTCGGCCGCCGCACCCATCCAGCCCGTGGTGTCCCGGTTGACGTCGGCCTGCAACGCATCTGCGGTGGAGCGCAGGGATTCGCCGGCGTTGCGCCAGGTCTGGGCGTGGGCCGCGACCGCGTCGGCGTTTCCCGCCAGCCAGTCGAGCATGTCGGTGAGCGGCTGGACGAACTCGATCAGCCAGCCGACGAGCCAGGACACCCCCGTGCCGATGGGGTCGAGGACCGCGGACAGGGCCTCCAGCCCGGCGCCGAGCACGGAGTAGCCGATCTCGGCCCACGAGCCCGATTCGATCGCCGAGCTGACGTCGGAAATGGCTTCGACGATGCCGATGCCGGTGTACCAGCTGGAGGAGTCCTGCGGTTGTGCGATCAGCGGGTTGTCGCCCACGTCGTCACCCGCCGAGTTCGTCGGCGAGGCGCTCGAGGCCGGTGGCGATCTCGGCGTCGGTCGCCTCGTGGTCCGCGACGGCGTCGCGCAGGGCGGCCGAGAGCGCCGAAACCGCGTCGTGCGCCGCGGATGTGGTGGACAGCACGGTCTCGGCGGTGCTGTCCAAGATCGGTGGGAGGAACTGGCAGATCATGCCGTAGGCGTCCGTGCCCAGTCGCACGCTCCGCCCGGCGTCTGCGGCCTGGCCGATCGCCGAGGCGTGGCCGTCGAGGCGGTCCGCGTGCGCGCGCAGCTGTTCGGCCGGCATCTGGAAGCCCTCGGCCATCGATTCCCCTCAGAAGGTTCCTAGTTCAGGAACGTCTCGTCGCTGAAGTCGCCGTCGTCGTGGGCGCCGTGCGCCTGCGCCGGACCGGCCTGCGGCGGTGGGCTGGGTGGCGGCGGTGGGCCGGGTGGCGGCGGTGGGCCGGGCGGTGGAGGCGCAGGTGCCGGCGGCGAGGTCGGGCCCGGCGGAGGGGGCGGGGAAGAAGCCGGGGGCGCCGATGGGAACCGCTGCCGGTAGTTCTCGGTCACCGCGTTGGCGACTTTCGCGTCGCGGGCGCCGAGCGTGGACTTGGTGGCTTCCGCCACCTGGTCGGCGATGCGGGACTGGGCTCGGCGCAGGACCGCCATGAACTCGGCGCTCAGCTCCGCTCCCGAGGTCCGTTGATCGTTGAACCGAACGTCCGTCGGGACGCCCTCGGCGTCGACGGTCACGGTTACCGAGCGGCCGCGTTCGGTGACGCGGATGCGGCTGATCTCCTGCTGCATCGCCGCCGTGCGTTGTGCCTTCTCCTGCAGGCCCTGCGCCCAGTTCTGGAGCGCCTTCTCCGCCTGCGCCGGATCCGCCCCGAAGTCCGGTGGCTGCAACTCGTCCCCCTTGGCCCGAAAATTCGAGTCAGGGGAGTTCTACGGCACCTCGGGAGCGCGGCGGCGCGGGCGAATCGGGGTTGGGCCGGACGGCTCAGCGCGTGCTCGACCGAACGGGTGGCCGACCATGGGGATGCTTCCTCAGGTGGTACCGGTAGCCTGTCGCGACGTGCCTTCCGCGGTCGCGACAGCTCCGCCTCGCCCGTCTCACGTCGAGCCGGTGGAGATCGAGAAGCTCGCCGATTTCATCGGCGCGCGTGTACTTCGCGCCCCTGGTCACAGCGCTGCCGCAGCGCCGGTGACCGGGGCGACCCTGCGTGCTCAGCACGTTCGTCCCGGCGATCTGTTCGCCGCGCTGCCGGGCACTCGCGTGCACGGCGCCGACTTCGCCGAGCAAGCGCTGGATTCCGGCGCCGTCGCCGTGCTCACCGACCAGGCCGGGATCGAGCGGGTCACCCTCGCCGAGCACCCCGCCGTCCGCGAGGGCAAGGTCGCGCTGCTCGTGCACGACGATCCGCGCGGCGTGCTCGGCGCGGCCTCGGCGCTGATCTACGGCGATCCGTCGCAGAAGCTGAAGCTCCTCGGCGTGACCGGCACCTCCGGCAAGACCACCACGACCTACCTGCTGGAGTCCGCGCTGCAGGCCGCCGGGTTCGGCACCGGGCTGATCGGCACCGTCGAGACCCGCATCGCGGGCGACCGCCTCGACAGCGCGTTCACCACCCCCGAGGCGCCGGACCTGCAGGCGCTGCTGGCCGTGATGGTCGAGCACCGGGTGACGTACGTGCCGATGGAGGTCTCCAGCCACGCGCTGGCCATGGGCCGCGTCTCCGGCACCCGGTTCGCCGTCGGCGCGTTCACCAACCTCTCCCAGGACCACCTGGACTTCCACCGCGACCTCGAGGACTACTTCCAGGCCAAGGCGCTGCTGTTCGACGGCCGCGCCGAGCACGAGGTCGTCTGCATCGACACCGACTGGGGCAAGCGGCTGGTCAAGCCGGACACCATCACGGTGTCCACCGCCACGGACGCGTCCTGGTCCGCCACCGACGTGCAGGCGTTCCCCACCGGGGAGCAGACCTTCACCGCGCACGGCCCCGACGGCCTGGAACTGCACATCCGGCTGCGGCTGCCCGGCCCGTTCAACGTCGCCAACGCGCTGCTCGCGATCGGCGTCCTGCACGCCGCCGGCGTGCCCATCTGGGCCATCGAGCGCGGCCTCGCGGAGGTCGACGTGCCCGGCCGCATGGAGCGTGTCGCGCTCGGGCAGGACTTCACCGCCGTGGTGGACTACTCGCACAAGCCCGGCGCGGTCGCCGCGGTGCTCGACGCGGCCCGCGCGCAGGTCGACGGCAAGGTGATCGTCGTGCTCGGCTGCGGAGGCGACCGGGACGTCGCGAAGCGGCCGTTGATGGGCGAGGCGGCCGCCCGCCGGTCCGAGTTGCTGATCGTCACCGACGACAACCCGCGCAGCGAGGACCCGGCGGACATCCGGGCGGCCATGCTGGCCGGCGCGCAGGAGGTGCCCGCCGACCAGCGCGGGGACGTGATCGAGATCGGCGACCGGCGCGCGGCCATCGCCGCGGCGGTCGAGCGAGCCGAACCGGGCGACATCGTCGTCGTCGCGGGCAAGGGCCACGAGACAGGGCAGGAGGTGGCAGGCGTCGTGCACCCCTTTTCCGACCGGGAGGAACTCGCCGCAGCCCTGCGCCATAGGCTCGGGGACCCAGGAGATACCGATGTTCGTCGGGGGCAGGGCGACGAGGAGGCAAGTTGATCCGGCTCAGCCTCGCTGACATCGCGGAAGCGGTGGACGGCAGGCTTCATCGTGCGGAAGGCCCGGAGATCGTCAGCGCGGGTGTCGAGTTCGACTCCCGCAAGATCGAATCCGGCGGGTTGTTCGTGGCCGTGCCCGGGGAACGGGTCGACGGGCACGACTTCGCCGCGCAGGCGATCGCGGAGGGTGCGGCGGGCGTGCTCGCCGCGCGGGAGGTCGACGCCCCGGCGGTGATCGTGCCGCCGGTGGACGACGACAGGCTCGGCGCGCTGGCGCTGGCCGGCGACGTGGACGGTTCCGGTGCCGCGGTGCTGGCCGGGCTGGCGAAGCTGGCCCGCCACGTGGTCGACCGGCTGCCGCAGCTCACCGTGGTGGGCGTGACCGGCTCGTCGGGCAAGACGTCCACCAAGGACCTGATCGCGCAGCTGCTGGAGCCGATGGGCTCGACGGTCGCGCCGCCCGGCTCGTTCAACAACGAGCTCGGCCACCCGTGGACCGTGCTGCGCGCCGACGAGAGCACCCGGCACCTGGTGCTGGAGCTGTCCGCGCGCGGCGTCGGGCACATCGCGCACCTCTGCGAGGTGGCGCCGCCGCGCATCGGCGCGGTGCTCAACGTCGGCCACGCGCACCTCGGCGAGTTCGGCTCGCAGGAGGCGGTGGCGCAGGCCAAGGGCGAACTGGTCGAGGCGCTGCCCGCGGACGGCGTGGCGGTGCTCAACGCCGATGATCCGCTTGTCGCGGCGATGGCCGAGCGCACGAAGGCCCGCGTCGTGTTCGTCGGCGAGCATCCCGACGCGCACGTGCGCGCCGTGGACGTCGACGTCGACGAGCTGGCGCGACCGACGTTCACGCTGGTCACCGCGCAGGGCGAGGCCCGGGTGACGCTGCCGCTGTTCGGCGAGCACCACGTGGGCAACGCGCTGACCGCGGCCGCCGTGGCGCTGGAGCTCGGCGCGACCGTCGAGGAGGTGGCCGAGCGGCTCGGCTCGGTGCGCCGGGTGTCCGCGCGGCGCATGGAGGTCAGCGAGGCGCCGGGCGGCATCACGGTCGTCAACGACGCCTACAACGCCAACCCGGAGTCGGTCCGGGCGGCGCTGAAGACGCTGGCCGCGATGACCCGCGGGCGTCCGGGCCGGGCCTGGGCGGTGCTGGGACCGATGGCCGAGCTCGGCGAGTCGGATGCCGAAGCGCATGACGAGATCGGGCGGCTGGCCGTCCGGCTGAACATCGACCGGCTGGTGGTGGTCGGCGAGCAGGCCCAGGTGATGCACCAGGCGGCATCGCTGGAGGGGTCGTGGGGAGAGGAGTCGGTTCTGGTGCCGGACGTCGAGGCGGCCGTCGCGCTGCTGCGCGCCGAGCTGCGTTCCGGTGATGTGGTGCTGACCAAGGCATCGAATTCCGCCGGGCTGTGGCGGGTCGCCGAGGCCCTGCTGACCGAAGGGGATGCGGGGAGGCAGCAGCCGTGAAGCCGATCCTCGTGGCGGCCGCCGTGTCGCTCGTCGTTTCGATCCTGTTCACGCCCTACCTGATCCGGGTGTTCTCCAAGCAGGGCTTCGGCCAGGAGATCCGGGAAGAGGTGCAGAGCCAGCACGCCGCCAAGCGCGGCACCCCGACCATGGGTGGCGTGGCGATCCTGGTGGCCATGTGGGTCGGCTACCTGGTGAGCCACTTGATGGGCGGCGACCCGATGACCGCGTCCGGGCTGCTGGTGCTGGGCCTGACCACGGCGCTGGGCATCGTCGGGTTCCTGGACGACTTCATCAAGATCCGCAAGCAGCGCAACCTCGGGTTGAACAAGACCGCGAAGCTGGTCGGCCAGCTGATCGCCTCGGTGCTGTTCGCGATCCTGGCGATCCGGTTCGCCAACCAGAACGGCGTCACCCCGGCGTCGGTGGAGCTGTCGTTCCTGCGCGACATCACGGTGATCTCGTTCGGCGCGATCGGGTTCGTGATCTTCGCCTACGTCGCGATCAGCGGCTGGTCGAACGCCGTCAACTTCACCGACGGCATGGACGGCCTGGCCGGTGGCACCGCGGCGATGGTGCTGGCCACCTACGTGCTGATCTCGTTCTGGCAGCTGCGCAACGACTGCTTCGCGCCGTCGGGGCCGATGCCGGGCTGCTACACGGTGCGGGACCCGCTGGACATCGCGGTGGTCGCCGCGGCGGCGATGGCGGCCTGCGTCGGGTTCCTGTGGTGGAACGCCGCGCCCGCGAAGATCTTCATGGGCGACACCGGTTCGCTGGCGCTGGGCGGCCTGCTGGCCGGGCTGTCCATGGTCACCCGCACCGAGCTGCTGATGATCGTCATCGGCGGCGTGTTCGTGGTCGAGGCGCTTTCGGTGGTGCTGCAGATCGTGGTGTTCCGCAGCACCCGGCGACGGCTGTTCCGGATGGCGCCGTTCCACCACCACTTCGAGCTCGCCGGGTGGGCGGAAACCACGGTGATCATCCGGTTCTGGGTGCTGGCCGGGATCAGCTGCATGTTCGGCGTCGGCCTGTTCTACGCGGACTGGCTCGAGAAGGCCATGATCCTCAAGTGACTGTGCGGAGGTCGTGAGTGCGCAACCGGGTGCCAGCCCGGTTGCGCACTCACGACCACGCTGCGAGACGCGTTAGGGAGGCGAACCGGTGGCAGGGCGGTTCGAGGGGCGGAACGTGCTGGTGGCCGGTGCCGGGGTATCCGGCCGATCGGCCGCCGAGGCGCTGCTGGCGGCGGGTGCGGCGGTCACCGTCACCGACGCCTCCGCCGACCGGCTGGTCGCGCTGGCGTCGCTGCAGGCGCAGGGCGCGGAACTGGTCGCCGGGCTGGTCGAGCCGCCCGCGGGTACCGACCTGGTCGTCACCAGCCCCGGCTGGCGGCCGGACGCGCCGCTGCTGGCGGCGGCCGTGGCGGCCGGCGTCGAGGTGATCGGAGAGGTCGAGCTGGCCTGGCGGCTGGACCAGGAGAAGGACGTGCCGGCCAGGTGGCTGGCGGTCACCGGCACCAACGGCAAGACGACGACGGTCAGCATGCTGGAGTCGATCCTGCGGGCCGCCGACGTCGACGTGGTGGCCTGCGGGAACGTCGGGTTGCCGGTGGTCGACGCGGTTCGCGCCGGGCACGAGGTGCTCGCCGTGGAGCTGTCCAGCTTCCAGCTGCACTGGTCGGACTCCGTCGCGGCGTTCGCCGCCGTCGTCCTCAACCTCGCCGCCGACCACCTGGACTGGCACGGTTCCCTCGCCGCCTACGGCGACGCCAAGGCGAAGGTGTACGCAGGCAACTCCGTCGCCGTCGCCAACGCCGACGACGAGTGGTCGACCCGGCTGTCCGCCGCTGCCGCGGCGGGCGCCCGGCGGGTCTCCTTCACCCTGGGCGCCCCGGCGGAGGGGCAGCTGGGTGTCGAGGGCGGTTCGCTGGTGGACCGGGCCTTCGGCGACGGCGTGGTGCTCGCGGAGCTCGCGGACGTGCATCCGGCGGGCCCGCACAACGTGGCGAACGCGCTGGCCGCGGCGGCGCTGGCGCGGGCCTACGGCGCCGGCCCGGCGGCGGTGGCCGACGGGCTGCGGGCGTTCCAGCCGGGCGCGCACCGGTCGGTGGTCGTCGCGGCGGCCGCCGGTGTGTCCTATGTGGACGATTCCAAGGCGACGAACCCGCACGCGGCGGACGCGGCGCTGCGCGCGCACCCCCAGGTGGTGTGGATCGCGGGCGGGCTGCTGAAGGGCGCCGAGGTCGACGAACTGGTCGCGGCCAACGCCGACCGGCTGACCGCCGTGGTGCTCATCGGCCGCGATCGGGGCCGGTTCGCCGCCGCGCTGGCCCGACACGCGCCGGATGTGCCGGTCCGCGAGGTCGCCGCAGGGGACGATGCGGGCATGCTGGAAGCTGTTCGCGCGGCCGACGAGTTCGCGCGTCCGGGCTCGGTGGTCCTGCTCGCCCCGGCCGCCGCGTCGATGGACATGTTCACCGACTACGCCCACCGGGGCCGGGCTTTCGCCGACGCGGTGCGCGCGGTGCTGGCCGACGCCCCGGCGGCGCACGGCGGGTGATCCGCCGTGACCACGATGACCAAACCCGCGGCCGCTCGCAGCCCGAAGAAGCGCGCCACCCGGAGCGTGCTGTCCCCGCTGACCGCTTGGCTGACCCGGCCGCTGGCGTCGTTCCACCTGCTGCTGGCCGTCTTCGGCCTGCTGACGATCTTCGGCCTGGTGATGGTGCTCTCGGCCTCCAGCGTCGACTCGTTCAACAAGGACGGCTCGTCCTACAGCGTGTTCAGCAAGCAGGTGTTGTACTGCCTCGCCGGGCTGCTGGTGTTCTACGCCGCGATGCGGGCGCCGGTGCGGCTGATGCGCCGGTACAGCCTGATCCTGCTGACGGTCTGCCTCGGGCTGCTGGTGGCGGTGCTGACGCCGCTGGGCACCAAGCTGAACGGGGCGCAGAGCTGGTTCATGGTCGCCGGCGTGTCCTTCCAGCCGGTCGAGTTCGCCAAGATTTCCTTCGCGCTGTGGGGCGCGCACGTGCTCGTCACCAAGCGCGGCCTGATGACGCAGTACCGGCACCTGCTGGTGCCGGTGGTGCCTGCGGCGCTGCTGATGTTCGCGCTGGTCATGATGCAGCCCGACCTCGGTTCCACGATCACGCTGTTCATCGTGCTGCTGGCGCTGCTGTGGTTCGCCGGTGCACCGCTGCGGCTGTTCCTGGTGATGCTGCTGGGCGCGGTGACCGCGGGCGTGGTGCTGGCGATGGTCGCCGACTACCGGATGGCGCGGCTGACCAGCTTCCTGGATCCGCTCGCCGACCCGGCCGGCAACGGCTACCAGGCCTCGCAGGCGCTGTTCGCGCTGGCCGACGGCGGGCTGTTCGGCCGCGGGCTGGGGCAGGGCTGGTCGAAGTGGCAGTACCTGCCCAACGTGCACAACGACTTCATCTTCGCGGTGATCGGTGAGGAGCTCGGGTTCGTCGGCTGCGCGATGGTGCTGGTGCTCTTCGGCACCACCGCTTACGTGGGCATGCGCATCGCGTTCCGCAACACCGACCCGTTCATCCGGCTGGTTTCGGCGACGTTGACGATGTGGCTGGTGGGGCAGGCGATCATCAACGTCGGCTACGTGGTGGGCCTGCTGCCCACCACCGGGTTGCCGCTGCCGCTGATCTCCTCGGGCGGATCGTCTGTGGTCACGACGATGCTGGTGTTCGGCCTGCTGGCGAACTTCGCCCGGCACGAACCCGAGGCGATCGCCGCGCTACGGTCTTTGGGACCGGGTCGGGTAGGCAAGCTGCTGCGGCTGCCCACCCCGGCGCCGTACCGGCCACCGGCGAAGCGGCGGCCGGCACGACCGACCCCACGAAGCCGGCCCGGCGCGAAGAGCTCCGGGGCGGCGGCAACTCGCCGGGGAAGCGGGGACACGCGCGCGCGTGGTACGCGCAGCGGACCCGGATCCCGGGCGCAGACACGAGGAGGACACCGTTGAGCGGGGAGCAGACGGTCCGCATCGACCAGGGTGCTGTGGCCGACCCGCGGGGCGCCGCCATGGGCAGGCGGCCGCTGTCGGTGGTGGTCGCCGGCGGCGGCACCGCCGGGCACATCGAGCCCGCGCTGGCGCTGGCCGACGCGGTGCGCCGGCTGCGGCCGGACGCCCGGGTGACCGCGCTGGGCACCGAGCGGGGCCTGGAGAACCGGCTGGTGCCGGCCCGCGGCTACCCGCTGGAGCTCATCCCGCCGGTGCCGATGCCGCGCAAGCCCAACGTCGACCTGCTGAAGCTGCCGCTGAAGGTGCGGGAATCGGTGAAGCAGACCCGCGAGGTGCTGGAGCGCGTCGGCGCGGACGTGGTGATCGGCTTCGGCGGCTACGTGTCGCTGCCCGCCTACCTGGCCGCGCGCGGACGGGTGCCGATCGTGGTGCACGAGGCGAACGCGCGCGCGGGGCTGGCGAACAAGGTCGGCGCGAAGTTCGCGGAACGCGTGCTGTCGGCGACCCCGGACAGCGGCCTGGCCGGGGCGCAGACCATCGGCATCCCGCTGCGCGAGTCGATCACGCAGCTGGACCGCCTGCGCCTGCGGATGCAGGCCCGCCAGCACTTCGGGCTGCACCCGCACGCCCCGACGATCCTGGTGTTCGGCGGCTCGCAGGGCGCCCGCACCCTGAACACCGCGTTCTCCGGCGCGGCGGAAGCGCTGGGGCGCGCCGGGATCGGCGTGCTGCACGCGCACGGCCCGAAGAACACCATCGCGGTGCAGCAGGTTCCGGGCGCGCCCGCGTACACGGCGGTGCCCTACCTGGAGCGGATGGACCTGGCGTACGCGGCGGCGGACCTGGTGGTATGCCGGTCCGGGGCGATGACCGTCGCCGAGGTCTCGGCCGTCGGGCTGCCCGCGGTGTTCGTGCCGCTGCCGCACGGCAACGGCGAGCAGGCGCTCAACGCGCAGCCGGTGGTCGCCGCGGGCGGCGCGCGGCTGGTGGCGGACGCGGACCTGACCACGCAGCGCGTCATCGACGAGGTGCTGCCGCTGGCGCTCGACGCCCAGCGGCTGCAGGAGATGAGCCGGGCGACGCTGGGCAGCGGCCACAGAGAGGCGGACCGGGTGCTCGCGCAGATCGTGCTGGAGGTGGCCGGACAGTGACCGGACCATCCCCCTCGAACTTCAACACCGTGGACCTTTCGGACCTGGAAGCCGTGCTGGCCCGGGTGCACCTGGTCGGCATCGGCGGCGCCGGGATGAGCGGCATCGCCCGCATCCTGCTGGCCCGCGGGCAGGAGGTGTCCGGCTCGGACGCCCGCGACTCGCGCACGGTGCTGGCGCTGCGCGCCCAGGGCGCGCACATCGGCATCGGCCACCGGGCCGAGAACCTGGACCAGTTCGACGCGGACCCGACGGCGGTCGTGGTGTCCACGGCGATCAAGCAGGACAACGCGGAGCTGGTCGAGGCGCAGCGCCGGGGAGTCACGGTGCTGCGCCGCGCCGAGGCGCTGGCCGCGCTGATGGCCGGGCACCGGGTGGCGTGCGTGGCAGGCACCCACGGCAAGACGTCGACGACGTCGATGCTGACCGTGGCCCTGCAGCACTGCCGCTTCGACCCGTCCTTCGCCATCGGCGGCGACCTCAACGAGTCGGGCGCGAACGCGCACCACGGCGACGGCAGCATCTTCGTCGCCGAGGCGGATGAGAGCGACGGCTCGTTCCTGGTGTTCGCGCCGTCGGTCGCGGTGGTGACCAACGTCGAACCGGACCACCTGGACCACCACGGCACCGCCGAGGCCTACATCTCGGTCTTCGACGAGTTCGTGCGGCGGATCGAGCCGGGCGGCGTGCTGATCGCCTGCGCCGACGACGCGGGCTCGGCCGCGCTGGCCGACAAGGCGGCGGCGCTCGGGATCCGCGTGCGGCGCTACGGGAAGTCGGTGACCGGCGAGGGCGACGCCCGGCTGGTCGGCTACCGGGCCGAACACGGCTCCGGGGTGGCGACCGTGGAGCTCGGCGGCGAGCGCGTGGACGTGCAGGTGGCGGTGCCGGGCGAGCACATGGCGGGCAACGCGGTCGCCGCGCTGCTGGCCGGGCTGGAGCTCGGTGCGCCGCTCGGCGGCCTGCTCGACGGGCTCGCCGCGTTCGGCGGCGTCCGGCGCCGCTTCGAGTTCAAGGGCCGCGCCGACGGCGTCCGCGTCTACGACGACTACGCCCACCACCCCACCGAGGTCGACGCACAGCTGCGCGCGGCGCGGCCGGTGGTCGGCGACGGCCGGCTGATCGTGGTGTTCCAGCCGCACCTGTTCTCCCGCACGGCGGCGTTCGCCGGCGAGTTCGCGACGGCGCTGGGCCTGGCAGACGAGGTCGTCGTGCTGGACGTCTACGGCGCGCGGGAAGACCCGCAGCCCGGCGTCACCGGCAAGCTGATCGCCGACGAAGTGCCGCTGTCGCAGGGGAAGGTGCACTACGAACCGTCGTTCACGGCGGCGGCGCCGCTGGTCGCGGGCCTGGTCCGGCCGGGCGACCTGGTGCTGACGATGGGGGCCGGCGACGTGACGATGCTCGGCCCGGAGATCCTCCGCGAGATCGACCGCGACACCGCGGAGGACCAGGGGTGAGCCCGACGCGCCGCCGTGCGACGGAACGTCCCGGGATGCGCAGCACCCGGGGTCGTCCGGTGCGGGGCGGCGCGACGGCGCCGCCGAAGTGGCGGCGCTGGGCGTTCCCCGCGGTGCTGGCCGCGGTGACCGCGATAGCGCTCGTGCTGTACTTCACGCCGCTGCTGGGCGTCCGGTCGGTGCAGGTCGTCGGCAACGCGACGCTGGGCCAGGACCAGGTGGTGCAGGCGGCGGGCATCGAGCTGGGCACGCCGATGCTGCAGGTCGACGTCGACCAGATCCACGAGCGCCTGCAGGTGGTGCCGAAGATCGCGGCGGTGCAGGTGTCGCTGAGCTGGCCGTCGACGGTGCAGGTCCAGGTGACGGAGCGGGTGCCGGTGGCGTTCCTGGTGGCCCGCAACGGGATTCAGCTCGTCGACGCCGGAGGTGTGCCGTTCGAGGCGGTTCCGGACCGCCCGGCCGACCTGCCGGAGCTCCGGGTGCGCGAGGCGTCCCAGAACGACGCGGCGACCCGAGCGGCGATGACGGTGCTGATGGCCCTCTCGCAGCCGGTGCGCGCGGACGTGACGGCGGTGATCGCGGAGAACCCGAACGACATCCGCCTGACGCTCAAGGGCGACCGCGAGGTCCACTGGGGAACGCTGGAGGAAACCCCGAGGAAGGCGGCGATCCTCCTGCCGCTGCTGACCCGCCCGGGCGACGTCTACGACGTGACGACCCCGGCGCTGCCGACGGTGGCCTGACGCGCCGCTTTCGGCGGCGATCCTCCTGCCGCTGCTGACCCGCCCGGGCGACGTCTACGACGTGACGACCCCGGCGGTGGCCTGAGCGGAGTTCAGGTGTCGTTGGCGGCGTGGTCGATGAAGCGGGTCAGCAGGGTGTGCAGGCGGTGCTGGTCGGATTCGGACAGGGGCGCCAGCAGTTCGCTCATGGTCTGCGCCGCTATCCGGGTGACTTCGGCGAGGCGGGCGCGGCCTTCGCCGGTGAGGTGGACGGCGTACCGGCGGCGGTCGTGCTCGTCCTTGCGGCGGTTGACCAGGTCCTGCCGTTCCAGCTCGTCGAGCACGTAGACCATCGAGGACTTGTCCATCTGCAGCTGGCCCACCAGCGCGCTCTGCGGGGTCGGGCCCGCCTCGGCGAGGTGGCCGAGCACGGCGAAGTGGCGCAGGTCGAGCCGGTGCGCGCGCAGGGCGCGGTTGGTCGCGGCGCGGGCGTAGCGGTGGGCCAGGTACAGGTCGCCGCCGATCAGCAGCTCGAGATGTTCGCCGGGCTTGTCCACGTGCACATTATGCCCGATGACAAATCATCTGAATTCAGATAATCTCTGTTCGGTGGACATCATCGTGGTAGGAGCGGGCCTCGCGGGGCCCCTGCTCGCTCAGGGTCTGGTCCGAGCCGGCTTGCGCGTCGCGGTCTACGAGCGGGAAGCCGCCGTCGACCAGCGCAGTCAGGGCTACCGCATCCACGTCGGGCAGGAGGGCGATCTCGCCTTGCGCGCCTGCCTGCCGCCCGAGCTCTACGAGCGGGCGGTGGCGACTTCGGGCGTGCTCGGGTCTGGGGTGTCCTTCCTCGACCCGCAGCTGCAGGTCGTCCACCGCCTGGAGGTTCCGCCGGACTCCGACGACGCCGCGGGGCAGCACCTGGTGGTCGACCGGGTCACCCTCCGCCAGATCCTCCTGACCGGCCTGGACGTGCGCCACGGCTCGCCGTTCGAGCGCTACGAGCTGCTCGACGACGGGCGGGTGCGGGTGTTCTTCGCCGGCGGCGAGGTCGCCGACGCGGACCTGCTGGTGGCGGCGGACGGAACGCACTCGCGGATCCGGGCCCAGCTGCTGCCCGACGCCGAGATCGTCGAGACCGGCCAGTTCCTGATCTACGGGAAGACGCCGTTGACGCCGCGGGTGCGGGAGCTGGCGCCTGCCGGCGCGCTGGACGGGTTCTCCATCGTGAACGGGCCGGACGGCCGGTACATGCCGTTGGCCGCCTTCGAGTCCCGCACCGGTGCCGGCGTCGAGGACTACCTGATGTGGGTCGTCGGTGCCCCCGGCTCGCTCCGGTCGGCCGTGGAGTCCGCTGTGGACGGGCGCGAGTTGCAGGAGGCGGCGGCCGAGCTGATCGCGGACTGGCCCGCCGCGCTCGGCGAGCTCGTCCGGCTCGGCGATCCGCGGAGCGTGCACTCGACGACGGTCCGGACCGCGGAACCCGTGCCGCCCTGGCGGACCGTCGCGGTCACGGTGATGGGCGACGCCATCCACACCATGGTCCCGACCGGGAACAGCGCGGCCGTCGCGATGCGCGATGCGGCCTTGCTCTGCCGCCGCATCGTCGAGCTGCGCGGATCCCTGCTCGACGCGGTTCGCGAGTACGAGGCGGAGATGCTCGACTACGGCTTCGCCGCCGTGGCGCAGTCGCTGCGCGGTGCCTGATCGCGCCGGGTGTGCGGGACGCTGCTCAAGATCGTCTTCGTCACGCTAACGTGTGGTCGTGTTCAGGGTTAGTGGCGACGCACCGGAGTCGGTCTTCTCGGGACAGGCTCAGCGGACCAGGCGGCTGCACTCGGTTCGCGCGGTGCCGGCCCGCCCCGCGCCGCCGGTGGACATCGCCGAGGCCGAGGAGTTCCTGCGGCTCTTCCACGCCGAGAACCGGGATTCCGGGTCGCTGCAGCAACGGCTGGACCGGATGCGGTACGAGGTCGAGACCGTCGGCAGCTACCGGCACACCCCGCAGGAGCTGACCTTCGGCGCGCAGGTGGCGTGGCGCAACAACGCCCGCTGCATCGGGCGGCTGTACTGGCGGAGCCTGAAGGTGCGGGACCTGCGCGACGTGCACGACGTGTCCGCCGTCGCGGCGCACTGCGTGCAACACCTGCGGATGGCCACCAACAACGGCAAGATCCGCCCGGTGATCAGCGTGTTCCCGCCGGAGATCCCGCAGCGCCCGGCGCCGCGGATCTGGAACGAGCAGCTGATCCGCTACGCCGGCTACCGGCGTCAGGACGGCTCGGTGCTGGGCGATCCGCGGTACGTGCGCTTCACCGACGCGCTGATCGGCTTCGGCTGGCGCCCGCCGGCCCAGCGCTCCGCGTTCGACGTGCTGCCGCTGGTGGTGGAGACCGCCGAGGAGGGGCCGCACATGTTCGCCCTGCCCGCGGAGCTGGTCAAGGAGGTCCCGCTGAGCCACCCCGAGCTGCCCTGGTTCGCCGAGCTCGGGCTGCGCTGGCACGCCGTCCCGGTGATCAGCAACATGCGGCTGCGCATCGGCGGGGTGTCGTACCCGGCGGCGCCGTTCAACGGCTGGTACATGGGCACCGAGATCGGCGCCCGGAACTTCGGCGACACCGACCGCTACGACCTCGTCCCGGTGGTGGCCGAGAAGCTCGGGCTGGACACCTCGCGCGAGGACACGCTGTGGCGGGATCGCGCGCTGGTGGAGCTCAACCGCGCGGTGCTGCACTCCTACCAGCAGGCCGGGGTGACCATCACGGACCACCACACCGAGTCGAAGCGCTTCCTGACGCACCTGGCCAAGGAGGAGGCGGCGGGTCGCAAGTGCCCGGTGGACTGGTCCTGGATCGTGCCGCCGATGTCGGGCTCGCAGACCCCGGTGTTCCACCGCTACTACGACGAAGACCCGCAGCGCCCGGACTTCCTCCTCGACGACGACGCGACCCGCCGGGCCCTCGAAGGCGGCCCACCCCGCTTCGCCCCGGGCCCGCGCCGGTAGGGCCTGAGGATCAGGCGGCGGGCCAGGGCGTCGCCCAGGGCTCGGGTTCCAGGTCGAGGGCGTTGCACACGTCCTGGGGTCCCGCAATTTCAATGGAAATCAGAGGTTCGATTTCCATTGAAATTGCGGTCCACCGGAGCCTTGATCACTCGGGCGGGGGGCGGGGGGCGGGGGGCGAGCCGACCGGCGGGTCCGCCACGAATGGCGCATTGACTCACTCGGTGGGTGATCAATAGCGTCAGCAATCGTTTTCTGGGGTGGTGTGGCTTACCGGGGGTGATCGGCGTGGCTCGTCCGGAGGGGAACGTGAGCCGCCGCGGGTTCCTGCGCGGCGTCGGCGCCGCCGCTCTCGCCGCTCCCGCGCTGGTCGGCTGCGCCCCGGCGCGCAATCCCCGCGAGATCACCTTCTGGAACTTCCTGGGGCCCGGCGGCGAACCGAAGGCGCGCAGCGACTGGGTCGTGCGGCTGGCCGCCGAGTGGAACGCCACCCACGACGTCAAGGTCCGGCTGCGCTACGTGCCGACCAAGGACTACACCTCCGGACCGACGCTGCAGACCTCGTTCAGCGCGGGCGCCGGGCCGGACGTCTTCATGCTCAGCCCCGGCGATTTCCTGCGCTACTACAACGGCGGCGTGCTCGCCGACCTCACCCCGCACCTGGATCCCGCGGTGCGGGCCGATTTCCTGCCGCAGGTCCTGCAGACCCGGCTGGTCGACGACCGCGTCTACGGCCTGCCGATGGAGATGGAGCCGCTCGCGCTCTACTACGGCGAGGAGGCCTTCGAGCAGGCCGGGCTCTCCGAGGGTGACCTGCCGCGCACCTGGGACGACCTGATCGCGGTGGCGGAGCGGCTGACCACGCCCGACCGCTTCGGGATGCTGTTCGAGACGAATCCCGGCTACTACCAGAACTTCACCTGGTACCAGTCGATGTGGATGGCCGGCGGCGAGGTGTTCGCGCCCGACCAGCGCCGGTCCGCCTTCGACGGACCGGGCGTGCACGCCGCCCTGCGGTTCTGGCAGGACACCGTGCGGGCCGGGGTCGCGCCGCGCCGGGTGCGGGGCGCGGGCGCCAACGACACGATCTCCAACATCGCCGACGGGTACTGCGCGATGCAGCAGCTCGGGATCTGGGGCATCGCCGAAATCGCCGAGCAGGCACCGGATTTCCGCTACGGCGTCACGCCCATGCCCGCTCCGCCCGGCGGCACCTACACCACCTCGCTGGGCAGCTGGGCGCTGGTCGCCAACGCCAAGGGCGCCAACCCGGAGGCCGCGGCCGAGTTCGTGGTGTGGGCGCTGGGTTCCGCCGATCCGGCGTGCATCGAGCGGATGCGGCTGTGGAACACCGTCGCCAAGACGAACCTGCCGCCCCGCTACTCGGTGCAGCGCGCCGCCGAGGAGCACGGCGCGTTCGAGCACGGACCGATGCGGGTGTTCGCCGAGCAGGTGATGGCCGAGGCGCGGCCCGAGCCGAGGTATCCGCCGGAGGTCTACCGGGCGGTCTCCGACGCGTTGCAGGCCTGCCACCTCGACGGCGCGGATCCGGTCGAGGCCGCCGGCGCCGCCGCCGAGCAGATCGACACGTTCCTGTCCACCTACGACGGAGCGCCGATCCATTGAGCACCCGACGAAGCGGAGACCGCAGAGCCGACGCCGCAGCGGCGTTCGCCTTCCTCGCCCCGGACGGGATCGGGCTGCTGCTGTTCGTCGCGATCCCCACGGCCCTGGCGCTGGTGGTGGGCCTGTTCGACGTCGACGGCTTCGGCAACGTCGCCTGGGCCGGGCTGGACAACTTCCGGCTGATGGCCGGGGACGGCCTGCTGTGGCGCAGCTTCGGCATCACCGCCACCTACGCGGTGCTGTTCGTGCCGCTGGCGTTCGCCGCCGCGCTCGGGCTCGCGCTGCTGGTCAAGGACCACTTCCCGGGCGTCGGGATGGTGCGCGCCGCGCTGTTCCTGCCGAACGCGGTGAGCCTCGTGGTCATCGGCCTGCTGTGGCAGTTCCTGCTCGCCGACAAGACCGGCGCGGTCAGCCGGCTGACCGGCCTGGACGGCGTTTCCTGGCTCGGTGACCCGAATCTGGCGCTGATCACCCTGGTGCTGATCAGCGTGTGGTTCCTGATGGGCTACCAGATGCTCATCTTCCTCGGCGGCCTGCAGGACATCCCGCGCGAGCTGTACGACGCGGCCGTCATCGACGGCAGCGGCCCGTGGCAGCGGTTCCGCCACGTGACCTGGCCGATGCTGCGCCCGACGAGCTTCTTCGTGCTGGTCACCTCGACGATCAACGCGGTCACCGGCATGCAGGTGTTCGACCTGGTCTTCGTCACCACCTCCGGCGGCCCGGCCAACGCCACCACGACCGTCGTCTACTACGCCTACCAGCAGGCCTTCCAGTTCGGCCGGTTCGGCTACGCGGCGGCGATCTGCGCGCTGCTCGTGCTCGCCCTCGGCGCTGTCACCGGCGCCATGTTCGCCCTGACGAGGGGAGGTCGTTTCGATGCGTAGGACCTCCGGCAGGGCGGTGCTCGCCTACCTGGTCGCGCTGGTGACCGTCGCGCCGCTGCTCTGGTTGCTGCTCAGCGCCTTCCGCCCGGAATCGCAGCTGTACGACCTCGGCTGGCCCCGCGAGCTGACACTGTCCAATGTGGCCTACGTGCTGACCGAGGTGCCGTTCCTGCGCTACCTCGCGAACAGCGCGCTCGTGGCCGTCTCGGTCACCGTGATCGCGCTGTTCCTGCACTCGATGGCGGCCTACGCGCTGGCCCGGTTGTCCTTCCGGGGCAGGGGATTCGCGTTCGCCTCGGTGGTGGCGACGCTGCTGATCTCGCTGCCGGTGATCCTGGTGCCGCTGTTCATCGTGGTCCGCGGGCTGGGCATGGTCGACACCTACGCGGGACTGATCGTGCCGGGCCTGTTCAACGCGTTCGGCATCTTCCTGCTCCGCCAGTTCTACCTCGGCGTGCCGCGGGAGCTGGAGGAGGCGGCGCACCTCGACGGCTGCGGCCACTGGCGGATCTACTGGCACGTCGTCCTGCCGCTGAGCCGCCCGATGCTGGCGGCGCTGGCGGTGCTGTTCTTCCTGGCCAACTGGAACTCGTTCCTGTGGCCGCTGGCGGTGGCGCAGGACGAGTCGCTGCGGGTGGTCCAGGTCGGGATCGCGTCCCTGCAAGGCCAGTACGCCTCGAAGCAGCACTACGTGCTGGCGGCGGCGATGCTCGCGGCGCTGCCGACGATCCTCGTCTTCCTCCTCGGCCAGCGGTGGCTGGTCGCCTCCCTCAAGACCTCCGGCCTCCGCTGACCAGGTGGCGGTTTCGCACGAAACCGGCGATCAGCCGTTGGCCTCCAGCTGGTTGGCCGCGCGGATCAGGCCGTCGAACAGGTCGCGGAGCACGACCAGCCACGTGACGGCGTCGGAGAGCGCCTTGCCGAGCGCCTCCATCAGCTGCCCGGCGATGCGCACCACCTGCGCGATCTTGCTGGTCGCCTGGGCGACCACCAGCGGCGCCGCGGCGCCGAGCGTGCAGGCCAGCTCGATGGCCCAGCTCACCAGGGCGCCGGCGATGCCCGACAGCAGGTCGCGGACCGCGGTGCGCACGCCGTTGACGACTTCGGCCATCCCCAGCGTCAGGCCCGCGATCGCGTGTGCGCCGCCGGCGGCGTCCTGGCACAGCCCGGCCAGCGTCCCGGCCTGCCTGCGGTAGGCGTCGGACGCCCTGCCCTGCCAGAACCCGGCGGTGTTCGCGGCCGCGGTCCGGTACTGGTCGCTGACCTTGGTCATCTCCTCCTCGACGTTGGTCCAGGAGGCGGCGTAGCCCTTGACCATGTCGGGGTTCCCGGACAGCGCGTGCAGCGCGGCCCTGGCCGGCTCGATGTGTTCGAGCATCCAGGAGAACAGCTGCCCGGCGACGTAGGCGATCGGGTCCATGGCGGCGCCGACCACGTCCAGCGTGCCGGCCGCCAGGCCGCTGACCGCGATCTTCCAGTCGCCCTTGTCGATGCCCTCGGCGATCGCCCACCCGGCCTCGAAGGCGGTGATCCCGGTCATCGCACCGGCCCCGGAATCCTGGCTCGGGGCGCCCGTGTTCTCCAGCGGATTGGCGTCCTGGAGGTAGTTGTTGCGGACGTCGGCGCTGTCCTCGATCAGCGGGTTGTCCGGCGATTCGTCGATCCCGAGCGACATCAGCGGCCTCCCCGGGTGATCGACCGGGCATCGTCGAGCAGCTTGGTGAACGCGTCGGCGGCCCGCCGGTCGGCGTCCTCGATCGCCTTGGCCGACTCGTCGAGGTCCCGGTTCATCCGGTGCAGCTGCTCGGCGGCGATCCGCAGGAACCGGGTGCCCGTCGCCTGCGGTGCCTTGAGCATCATGGCGAACGGCTGGCAGAACAGGCCGTAGGCGTCGTCGAGCCGGGTGAGCTGGGCGCCGGCCCCGGCCGCGGTGTCGGCGCTGCCGGCCAGCCCGTCGACCTCACCGGCGTGCGAGCGGACCCGCTCCACGTCCATCGAGAATCCGTCTGTCATCGGTGCTCCTCACCGCAGGAAGGACTGGTCGCCCCAGTCCTCGTCGTCGGCGTGCTTCGGCGGCTCGGCGGAGTCCGCTTCCGCCGCCGGGAACCGGGATTGGTACTGGGCGATGCGGTTGAGCGCCGGCGCGTCGTCGCCGGGCACGGTGGCCCGCACGAGCTCGGTCACCTCGGCGCGCAGCTGAGCCTGGGCCTGGTGCAGGCAGGTCATCAGCCGTTCGGAGAGCGTGCCCGGGTCCATGCCGCGGGCCTGCTCGTTGAGCCGGAGTTCGGTGGGGACCCCGTTGGAATCGACGGTCACCGCGACCGCGCCGTCCGGAGAACCGGCCCGCGCGGTCGTGGCGTCCATCTGGCGCTGCAGGTCGGTGTACTGCCGGGCACGCTGTTCGAGCCCCTGCGCCCACTTCTCCAGTTCCTCCGCCGCCTTCAGCGGGTCCTGGTTGATCACTCGTTCCTCCGGTCCGGTTCGGTCGTCGACGCCAGGACGTTAACCGGAGAAAACGGGCGCAAAGGGGGCATCCTGATGGAAAATGATCGGCGAGATCCTTCATATTTGCGCTTTTCGCCACTCGGCGACGCGCCGCTCAATCAGGAGTCGTGCGGATCGCATCCGCCGGGCTGTCGGTGCGGTGGCGTAGTTTGCCCGGAGTGCGTGCGTCGCGGTTGGTTTCGTTGCTGTGCTTGTTGCAGGTGCGGGAGGTCATGACCGGACCGGAGCTCGCCCGCGAGCTGGAGGTCTCCGAACGGACGGTGGCCCGCGACGTGCTCGCGCTGGCGGCGGCCGGGGTGCCGGTGTACGCGGAGCGCGGGCGGACCGGCGGATACCGGCTGCTCGGCGGCTACCGGGCGAAGCTCAACGGGCTCCACCAGGCCGAAGCGGAGGCGCTGTTCCTCGCCGGCGTGCCGGGCCCGGCGAGCGACATGGGCCTCGGCGAGGCCGTCGCCGCCGCGAGGCTGAAGGCGTCGGCCGCGCTGGCGCCGCCGTTCCGCGATGCGCCGCAACGGGTGGGGCAGCGGTTCCACCTCGACGCGCCCCGCTGGTTCCGCGAGGCCGAAACCCCGGCGGTGCTGCCGGAACTGAGCCGGGCGGTGTGGCGCGACCGCAAGGTCGTCGCCCGCTACCGGCGCGGCGACGAGGAGGTGCGGCGCGAGCTGGAGCCGTACGGGCTCGTGCTCAAGGCGGGCGTCTGGTACCTGGCGGCCCGCAGCGGCCGGCGGTTCCTGACCTACCGGGTCGACCGCTTCCGCGAGGTGGAGGTCGTCGGCGACGAGTTCGCCCGCGACGAGACCTTCGACCTCCCGGCCTTCTGGGAGGAGAAGTCCGACGAGTTCTCCCGCTCCCTGCTGACCGAACGCGTCGAGATCCGGATCAGCCCGGCGGGCCTGCGGAAACTGCACGCGACGACCGACGGCGCCGCGGCCCGCGAAGCGGAAGCGGCCGCGGGCGAACCCGACGCGCAAGGCTGGGTGACCACCACGTTCCCGGTGGAATCCCTGGAAGTGGCCTACGACCAGATCCTCGCGCTGGGCCCGGAAGCGGAGGTCCTGATCCCACCGGACCTCCGCACCCGCCTGGCCGACGCGGCCACCCGCTTCGCCGCCCTCTACGACCTGGGCTGACGCCCCGGCGATCAGCGGTAGTCGGCCGGGCTACCGGGGTTGCCGGGCCATTCGACCTCGAGGATGTAGCGCCAGGCGTCCGGCTGGGAGCCGTCCGCGTCCGTGAAGCCGTAGACCTTCGCGAGATGGCCGCTGGACAGCGACTCCTTGTTCCAGCGGGCCACCTCCGGGTCCGTCGCCAGCGCGACCACCGCGCGGCCGACGAACTGCGGCGACTCGGAGATGCCGAAACCCTCCGGCGCCGTCGTGGACTCCCGCCAGTTCTCCTCGGTCACGCCGAAGAGTTCGAGCATCATCTCCGACCGCAGCCAGCCCGGCGTCAGCGAAACCGCCGTGCCGCCGTGCTTCTCCAGTTCCTCGCCCTGCGCCCGGGCGAGGCGATGCGCGGCGACCTTGACGACGTCGAAGAACGCGCCGCCCTCGCTGCGGTAGTACTGGTCGTGGACCTCCGCGGTGCCGTCGGTGAGCTCCACGACCAGCCCGCCCGGGCGCTTGCTCAGCAGCGCCAATGCGAAATGGCTGGTGATCATGTGCGCCTCGATGCCGACCCGCAGCCGCTGCAGGCCCTTCGTCAGGTCCTGCTCCCAGATCGGCTTGTGCCAGTGCATCAGGTTCTCGCCGCCGAGGTCGTTGATCAGGATGTCCAGCCTGCCCTGCTCCGCCTCGATCCGCCGGACCAGCTCGCGGACCTGGTCAGGGTCGGTGTGGTCGACCTGGACCGCGATGCCGTTGCCGCCGGCCCGGGTCACCAGCTCGGCAGTGTCCTCAATGGTCTCCGGCCGGTCGTAGTCCGAGCGCTGCGCCCGGGTGCTGCGCCCGGTCCCGTAGACCGTCGCGCCGGCCGCCCCCAGCTCCACCGCGATGCCGCGGCCCGCACCGCGGGTCGCCCCGGCCACCAGCGCGACCTTGCCGTGCAGTTGTCCACTCATGTCTGCGATTCCTCCTTCTCCGAACGGTTCGGAAGCGAACCTGCCAGCGAATCCGGACACCTGCGGTCAGGATTCCCCGCCGGGTTCCGGATCGCCCCTCGCAGCTCCGCCACTCGAAAGGAGTTCACGCACCTGCTCTTCTGCCTGCCTCGACCGGGTGAGCGGTACTCGGGGTACGGTATTGGTGGTGATCACGTCCGCGACGCGATCACCACCAAGGGGAGGAACAAGACTGGGCTCGCTGCGGCGGACGGACCCGCCGGGCGGCGGTGAAAGCGGTCGGGACGGAAGCGACAAGGTGCGCGGCACAACACACCTGCTGAAACTCCCGGCGTGGCTGCTGGACGCGGGGGCGGTTGCTTGCCTACCGTCCGGACCGGGCACTGGAACGGCCGAAGCTCGCATCCCGCACCGAAAGCGACCGGGGGAACCCGCGTCGGCGACGACCGGTACCGCGGCCGCCCCGGCGGTCGACGCAGAGAGCACAGAGCCACGATCAGGAAGGCGGATCCGATGACGCCCCCGCACAACTATCTCGCGGTGATCAAGGTCGTCGGCATCGGCGGCGGCGGCGTCAACGCCGTGAACCGCATGATCGAGGTCGGGCTCAAAGGTGTCGAGTTCATCGCGGTGAACACCGACGCCCAGGCCCTGCTGATGTCGGATGCCGACGTGAAGCTCGACATCGGCCGCGAGCTGACCCGCGGCCTCGGAGCCGGTGCGGCTCCGGAGGTCGGCCACAAGGCCGCCGAAGACCACAAGGAAGAGATCGAAGAGGTCCTCAAGGGCGCCGACATGGTGTTCGTGACCGCCGGCGAGGGCGGCGGCACCGGCACCGGCGGCGCGCCCGTCGTGGCGTCGATCGCGCGCAAGCTCGGCGCGCTGACCATCGGCGTGGTCACCCGGCCGTTCTCCTTCGAGGGCAAGCGCCGCGCGGCCCAGGCCGAACAGGGCATCAAGGAGCTGCGCGACTGCTGCGACACGCTCATCGTCATCCCGAACGACCGACTGCTGCAGCTCGGCGACATCGGGGTGAGCCTGATGGACGCCTTCCGGTCCGCGGACGAGGTGCTGCTCTCGGGTGTCCAGGGCATCACCGACCTGATCACCACCCCGGGTCTGATCAACCTCGACTTCGCCGACGTCAAGAGCGTCATGTCCGGCGCGGGCAGCGCGCTGATGGGCATCGGCTCGGCACGCGGCGAGGGCCGGGCGGTGCAGGCCGCGCAGAAGGCGATCAACTCGCCGCTGCTCGAGGCGTCCATGGAGGGCGCGCACGGAGTGCTGCTGGCGATAGCGGGCGGTTCCGACCTCGGGCTGTTCGAGATCAACGAGTCGGCGTCGCTGGTGCAGGAATCCGCGCACCCCGAGGCCAACATCATCTTCGGTACGGTCATCGACGACTCGCTCGGCGACGAGGTGCGGGTGACCGTGATCGCGGCCGGGTTCGACTCCGGCACGCCCACCCACAAGAAGCTCGAACCGACGAAGGTCGGCGCGCGCACCGAGGAGCCCGAGCCCGCTCCAGTCCCGGAGAAGCCCGCGCCGCAACCGGTGGCGAGCGAGCCCGCGCCGCCGCAGCCCGCGCCGCAGGCGCCGCAGCAGCAGTCGATGCCGGCGCCGCAGCCCGCGCCGCCGGTACAGCCCACCCCGCCGCAGCCCGCTCCGCAGGCGGAACAGCCGACGGCCCAGCCGGTTCCGGCGCAGCCGGAGCCCGCACCGGAACCGCAGCAGCGGCCGAACCTCGGCCAGCGGTCCGGGCTGTTCGGCAGCGACGGCTCCTCGACCGGGCAGCAGAACGTCTCGGTGCCCACCCGCCCCACCGGCGGCTACCCGACGCACAGCGGTACCTCCGCCACGGGCCGCCCCGGTGCGATGTCCAACCGCGGCGTCCCGGTTACCGACGACACCGACGACGACGTCGACATACCGCCCTTCATGCGCCGCTAGCGCGGTGCCCGCACCGCACGGCGCATGAGCGAGAATCGACACCGGAAACACCGTGTTTCCGGTGTCGACTTGTGTTCGGGAGGCTGAGCAGCAGTGCGGATTCGGCGCGTGATCACCACGCGGGAGGGCGGGAGTTCCCGGCCGCCCTTCGACTCCTTCAACCTGGGCGGCCGGGTCGGTGACGACCCCGCGGCCCTGGCGGCGAACCAGCGCAAGCTGGCCGACGGCATCGGCCTGCCCGAAGAGCGTCTGGTGTGGATGGAGCAGATCCACGGGCGCACCGCGACCAACGTCGACGGGCCGCAGCCGGTGCCGGTGGAGGCGACCGATGCGCTGGTGACCGCCGAGCCGAAGCTGGCGCTGATCGCCCTCACCGCGGACTGCGTGCCGGTGCTGCTCGGCGACCCGGAGACCGGCGTGGTCTCGGCGGTGCACGCCGGCCGGGTCGGCGCGCGCGTTGGAGTGCTCGTCGCGGCGCTGAAGGCGATGCAGGAGGCGGGCGCGCGACTGGACCGCATCGAGGCGCTGCTCGGCCCGGCGGCCTGCGGCGAGTGCTACGAGGTGCCTGCGGAGATGCAGGCCGACGTCGAGAAACACCTGCCGGGGAGCGCGTGCAAGACCCGCAAGGGCACCGCCGGGCTCGACCTGCGCGCGGGGCTCTGGGAGCAGCTGGCCGCGGCCGGGATCGCCAAGATCGGCGTCGATCCCCGCTGCACCATGGAATCCCCGGAGCTCTACAGCCATCGCCGCGACAACGGCCGCACCGGCCGGTTCGCCGCGGTGATCTGGGCCGAGCCGGAGGAGACCGAGTGAGCGAGGAGTTGCGGCGGGCTGAGCTGGCGGAGTCGCTGCGGGAGGTCCGCGACCGGGTCGACCGCGCCTGCCGCGCGGCGGGGCGCGAGCCCGACGAGGTCGGGCTGCTCGCGGTGACGAAGACCTTCCCGGCGTCGGACGTGGCGCTGCTGGCCGATCTCGGGCTGACCGAGTTCGCCGAGAACCGGGAGCAGGAGGCGCGCGGGAAGGTCGCCGAGTTCGCCGCGCTGCGGCCGGCGGCGGAGGCGCACTGGCACATGGTCGGGCAGCTGCAGCGGAACAAGGCCCGGGCCGTGGTCCGCTGGGCCGACGTGGTCGAGTCGGTGGACAGCGAGCGGCTCGTCGAGGCGCTGGGCCGGGCCACCGCGAACGCCCTGGACTCGGGGGAGCGGGAGCGGCCGCTGGACGTCCTCGTGCAGGTGGGCCTGGACGAGGCGACCGGGCGCGGCGGCTGCCGTCCGGAGGACGTGCCGGCGCTGGCCGATATGATCACGCGTACGAGTGGACTTAGGCTGCGCGGCGTGATGGCCGTCGCCCCGTTGGGTGGCGAACCCGATGTGGCTTTTGCCACACTTTCCAAGATCTCCGAGCGCTTGCGCCGTGATCACCCCGAAGCTGGCGAAGTGTCGGCGGGGATGTCCGGCGACCTGGAAAGTGCCGTTGCCCACGGCTCGACCCGGGTGCGTGTCGGAACCGCGCTGCTCGGTGGGCGGCGGTTAACCTCGCCATAGCCGTGAACAGGGGGGTCGAGGGCCGGCCGCCTCGTGCTCGGTGCTAAGGAGTCGCAGAGGAAGGGCATGCCGATGAGCGCTTTGCACAAGTTGAAGGCCTACTTCGGCATGGTCCCGGCCGACGAGGTGGACGACTACGACGACGAGCCCGGCTATCGCGATCGGTACTCCGACGCCGATCGCGATGCCTACGACGGCCCGTCGGAACGGGTCGGTGCGCGTCGCCGGGTCGGCACCCGCGGCGGCTACCAGGCAGAGGCCGAGGCGGAAGCGGACAGCTTCGTCGAGGAGTACCGCGAGCCCGCGGCGCGACCCCGGCGGCAGTGGGCACCGGAAGCGCCGGTGCGCAGCGTGGCACCGGCCGACCCGCCGCGGGAGTCCGTCTCCCGGCTGCGGGCGGTCACCGACACGGGCACCCAGTTCAACTTGAGCAAGATCACAACGCTGCACCCGCGCAGCTACAGCGAGGCCCGCACGATCGGCGAGCAGTACCGCGACGGCACGCCGGTGATCATGAACCTGACCGAGATGGAGGAGGCCGACGCCAAGCGCCTGGTCGACTTCGCCGCAGGTCTGGCGTTCGCGTTGCGGGGCTCGATCGAGAAGGTCACCAACCGCGTGTTCTTGCTCTCACCGCCGAATGTGGACGTCGCGGCGGAGGACAAGCGGCGGCTGGCCGAGGGTGCCTTTTTCAACTACGGGTGAGTGGTGGCACAGTTGAAGCGTGAACCCGGTGCAGATCGTCCTGTTTTACGTTCTGTTCTTCTTCTGGCTGCTGCTCACGGCCCGTATCGTGATCGAACTCGTTCGAGTGTTCGCTCGCGATTGGCGGCCCGTCGGAGGGGTTGCAATCGCGTTGGAGAGCATCTACACAGTGACCGACCCACCCGTAAAGTTGGTGCGTCGGGTGATTCCGACGGTCCGGATCGGCGGCGTCGGACTGGACCTATCGATTATGGTGCTGCTGCTGGTCGTGTTCATACTGATGCGACTGGTGCAGCCCGGGTGACGGGGAACCCGGGCTACCCGCAGCCGAGGAGTGCGTGAGGTGATCTTGTGGGCCTGACCCCCGCCGACGTGCATAACGTCGCGTTTAGCAAACCTCCGATCGGTAAGCGGGGCTACAACGAGGACGAGGTGGACGCATTCCTCGACCTGGTTGAAGCCGAGCTTGCCCGGCTGGTGGAGGAGAACAACGACCTGCGCAGCCAGGTGGAGCAGCTGGAGTCCCAGCTGCAGACCGCGCAGGTCGACTTGGACGACGCGCGCAGCCAGGCCGCGTCGGTTCCCTCGACCCCGGCCGCCCCACCGGAGGAACCGCGCCGGCTTACCCCGGTCCCGGCGCCGACCGCCGCCGAGCAGACGTCCCCGGGCGGTGACCACCACGTGCAGGCCGCCAAGGTGCTGGGCCTCGCACAGGAGATGGCCGACCGGCTGACCGGTGAGGCCAAGGCCGAGGCCGACGGCATGTTGTCCGAGGCGCGGACGAAGTCCGAGCAGCTGCTGTCCGAAGCGCGCTCGAAGTCCGACAGCATGGTCAACGAGTCCCGGACCCGTGCCGAGACGATGCTCAACGACGCCCGCACGCGGGCCGAGACGCTGGAGCGGCAAGCCCGCGACAAGGCGGCGAGCCTGGAGCGCGACGCGCAGCGCAAGCACGCCGAGGTGATGGGCAACATCACGTCGGAGAAGAACGCCCTCGAGAAGAAGATCGAGACCCTGCGCACGTTCGAGCGCGAGTACCGCACTCGACTGCAGACCTACCTGGAGTCGCAGCTTCGCGAACTGCAGGACCGGGGCTCGGCCGCGCCTGCGGACAGCAGCGGCAGCCGGTCGTCCGGTCAGCAGGCCAGCTACAGCTTCGGGGCGCGTGCAGCCGAAGCCGGCTGAGCGAGTTCGTCCGCATCGGCGGCGACGGGCTGAACCGCCCGTCGCCGCTGACGTGCATCGGGGGCGTTCGGCGAGGGGCGTGAGGTCGCGTGCTGTTGGTCGTGCTGCTGCTGGTCCTGGTGGCCGGCGGTGTTCTGGCCGGGGCGGTCGCCGCGGGCGAACCGGATCTGGCGTGGCTGTCGGTGCTGATCAGCGTCGTCGGCGTGGCGCTGCTGGTCGCCGATCGGCGGCGCCGGGCCGGGCCGCGCGAGCGGCCGCCGGCGGAGCCCGCGCCGGTCGACGGCAAGGAGCCGGGCGAGGAGCGCAGCAACGCCGCGGAAGCGGCGGATCCGGGCGCCGAGGTGCTAGTGCTCGACGAGCGGCCGCGCTACCACGTGCGCACCTGCGAGTGGCTCGGTGATCGGAAGAGCCTCGCGCTGCCGCTGCGCGAGGCCCGGGAGCTCGGCTTCACGCCGTGCGCCCGCTGCGCGCCGAACGCGACGCTGGCCGCCGAGGTCCGCCGCGCGTAGTGCGGTTTCAATTGAAACCGCGCGCCGGTGAAAACCGGTGGCGGGCGCCCGGTACGCTGGAAAGACCAGGGCAGTGATCCGGCCATCACCGGGGAGCCTCCGGAAGAACGGGTGCCCGGCCAGGGCGCCTCAGTAGAACCGGACGGGTCCAGCCCGTCACAGCTGGCAACGAGTGGTCGTCGGCGTCCGCCGACGGCAAGCGGGGTGGTACCGCGGATCTCGTGCGGGCATGCGCGCGAGGTGTCGTCCCCGTGTGGGCACCGAAGTTTCGGTGACCGTGCGGCGGAAACGACACACCGCGAGGAGCACAACCGCGATGGCTTATCCCAAGGTTCAGTTCGGCGACGCCGGTGAGCACGGCGTGGCGGCCCAGCCCGTGTTCCCCGAGATCGAGCGCCAGGTGCTGGATTTCTGGGCCGACGACAAGACCTTCCGGGCCTCGGTGCAGGCCCGCGAGGCCGGCGCCAACGGCGCCAACGAGTTCGTCTTCTACGACGGGCCGCCGTTCGCCAACGGGCTGCCGCACTACGGGCACCTGCTGACCGGCTACGTCAAGGACGTGGTGCCGCGCTACCAGACCATGCGCGGCCGCCGGGTGGAGCGCCGGTTCGGCTGGGACTGCCACGGGCTGCCCGCCGAGGTGGAGGCGGAGAAGCAGCTCGGCATCACGTCGAAGTCCGAGATCGAGCAGATGGGCGTCGCCGCGTTCAACGACGCGTGCCAGGCCTCGGTGCTGCGCTACACCGCCGAGTGGGAGGACTACGTCACCCGGCAGGCCCGGTGGGTGGACTTCGACAACGACTACAAGACGCTCGACCTGGACTACATGGAAAGCGTCATGTGGGCCTTCAAGACCCTGTGGGACAAGGGTCTGGTCTACGAGGGCTTCCGGGTGCTCTGGTACTGCTGGCGGTGCGAGACGCCGCTGTCCAACACCGAGACCCGGATGGACGACACCTACCGCCAGCGGCAGGACCCGGCGGTGACCGTGGGCCTGCGGCTCGACGCGCCCGGCAAGCCCTTCGACGGCGCGCTGGCGCTGGTGTGGACGACGACGCCGTGGACGCTGCCGTCGAACCTGGCCGCCGCGGTGCACCCCGAGGTCGACTACGTGGTCGTCGCGCCGGGCGGCGGCACCGAGCGGTACGTGCTGGCCGAGGCGCGGCTCGGCGCGTACGCGCGCGAGCTGGGCGAGGACGTCGCCGAGCACGTGGTGGCGCGGTTCAAGGGCGCCGAGCTGCTCGGCACGAAGTACGCCCCGCCGTTCGACTTCTTCGTCGGCCGGGAGAACGCGCACCAGGTGCTGGCGGCCGACTACGTCACGACCGAGGACGGCACCGGGCTGGTGCACATCGCCCCGGCCTTCGGTGAAGAGGACAAGGTCGTCACCGACGCCGCGAACATCGAGCCGGTGGTCCCGGTCGACGCGCACGGCAAGTTCACCGGCGAGGTCCCGCCGTACGAGGGTCTGCAGGTCTTCGAGGCCAACAAGCAGATCATCCGCGACCTCAAGGAAAAGGGTCTGCTGCTGCGGCACGAGACCTACGACCACCCGTACCCGCACTGCTGGCGCTGCGACAACGCGCTGATCCAGCGGGCGGTGTCGTCCTGGTTCGTGGCGGTCAGCCAGTTCAAGGACCGGATGGTCGAGCTGAACCGGCAGATCAACTGGGTGCCGGGGCACATCCGGGACGGCCAGTTCGGCAAGTGGCTGGAGAACGCCCGCGACTGGAACATCTCCCGCAACCGGTACTGGGGTTCGCCGATCCCGGTGTGGGTCTCCGACGACCCGGCCTACCCGCGCACCGACGTCTACGGCTCGCTGGACGAGCTGGAGCGCGACTTCGGGGTGCGGCCGGCGAACCTGCACCGCCCGGAGATCGACGACCTGACCCGGCCGAACCCGGACGACCCGACCGGGAAGTCGACGATGCGCCGGGTGCCGGAGGTGCTGGACTGCTGGTTCGAGTCCGGCTCGATGCCGTTCGCCCAGGTGCACTACCCGTTCGAGAACTCGGAGTGGTTCGAGCACCACTACCCGGGCGACTTCATCGTCGAGTACAACGGCCAGACCCGCGGCTGGTTCTACCTGCTGCACGTGCTGGCGACGGCGCTGTTCGACCGGCCGGCGTTCACCAACGTGCTGGCGCACGGCATCGTGCTCGGCGACGACGGCCTGAAGATGTCGAAGTCCAAGCGCAACTACCCGGACGTCAACGAGGTCTTCGACCGCGACGGCTCCGACGCGATGCGCTGGTTCCTGATGGCCAGCCCGATCCTGCGCGGCGGCGACCTGGTGGTCACCGAGCGCGGCATCCGGGACGCGGTGCGCCAGGCGGTGCTGCCGCTGTGGAACTCCTGGTACTTCCTGGCGCTGTACGCCAACGCCGAGGGCGTCTCCGGCGAGTCCAAGGTGGACAGCGAGCACGTGCTGGACCGGTACATCCTGGCAAAGACGCACGAGCTGGTCGGCGACGTGCAGTCCGCAATGGACTCGTTCGACCTCGCCGGCGCCTGCTCGGACGTGCGGGACTTCCTGGAAGTGCTGACCAACTGGTACGTGCGCCGGTCCCGCGACCGCTTCTGGGCGGGTGACCGGGACGCGATCAACACGCTGCACACCGTGCTGGAGGTGACCAGCCGGGTGGTGGCGCCGATGCTGCCGCTGACCGCGGAGGCGGTCTGGCGCGGGCTGACCGGCGGCCGCTCGGTGCACCTGGCGGACTGGCCGCTGGTCGACGAGCTGCCCGCGGACGCCGCGCTGGTGACCGCGATGGACGAGGTGCGCCAGGTGTGCTCGTCGGTGTCGAGGCTGCGCAAGTCCAACAACCTCCGGGTGCGGTTGCCGCTGGCCAAGCTCGTGGTCGCCACCCCGGACGCGGAGGCGCTGCGGCCCTTCGCGGACCTGATCCGCGACGAGGTCAACGTCAAGGACCTGGAGCTGAGCACCGACGTCGCCGCGCACGGTCACTTCGAGATCGCGGTGAACGCGCGGGCCGCCGGTCCGCGGCTGGGCCGCGACGTGCAGAAGGTGATCAAGGCGGTGAAGTCGGGCGAATGGCAGCGCACCGGCGGCACCGTGGTCGCGGCCGGCATCGAGCTGCAGGAGAACGAGTTCGACGAGCGGCTGGTCTCCACTGACCCCGGCGCGGCATCGGCGCTGCCCGGCGGCAAGGGCCTGGTGGTGCTGGACACCGAGGTGACCCCGGAGCTGGCGGCCGAAGGCCTGGCCCGCGACGTGGTCCGCGTCGTCCAGCAGGCCCGCAAGGAGGCGGACTTCCAGGTCTCCGACCGGATCGCGGTGGCGATCTCGGCCCCGGCCGAGGTCCTGTCGGCCGTCGCCGAGCACCGCGAGTTCATCGCGGCCGAAACGCTGGCGAACGCGGTCGAGTCCGGCGACGTGGCGGACGGCTTCACCGGCACCGCCGGTGAGGGCACCGAGATCAAGATCGGCGTCACCAAGGCCTGATCCCGCGAGGTCAAGGGCGCTTTCCGCCGGATTTCCCGGCGGGAAGCGCCCTTCGCGCTTCCGGGATCGGTGTGACCAAGGCCGCTCCCACGATCCGGGATCGCTGTTGTCCGGTGCCGCAGCGGTTTTCTAAGGTCCGTAGTCGAAGGTCATGAGTGCCAGCGTCAAGCCCCGGCTTGCTGGCCGGCAACCCTCCAACCGCGGTGGGGTGCCCCGGGTGAGGACCTGGCCGGTCGTGCAGGGCGATCCGGCAAGCGCGGACCCCTCCTGGGCGGGTCCGATGAGGCCCCCGAGGAGGCCGTCATGTCTTCTGCCGTCATCGACATCCCGAAGCAGTCCGATGTGGACTACCGGATCCCCGCTGTCGTCGGCCGCTCGCTGCAGGTCCCGCTGGTCACCGGCGAGCACATCGGATACGCGAACCTCGATCACGGGGCGAGCGCGCCTTGTCTGGAGCCGGTGCAGTCGGCGGTGAACGAGCTGCTGCCCTGGTACGCGAGCGTGCACCGCGGCGCCGGGTTCGCCTCCCAGGTGTGCACCCGGGTCTACGAGGGCGCCCGGGACAAGCTCCGGGCCTTCGTCGGCGCCCGGCGCACCGACTCGGTGATCTTCACGCGCAACACCACCGACGCCCTGAACCTGCTGGGGCGGGCGCTGCCGCGCGGCACCTCAGTCGTCGTCTTCGACACCGAGCACCACGCCGCGCTGCTGCCCTGGTCCGGCCCGCGGGTGCGCCGGCTGCCCGCGCCGGAGACCCCGGCGGACGCGGTCGCCGCGCTCGACGCGGCGCTGGCCGAATGCCCGGAGGGGCCGCGGCTGGCGGTGATCACGGGCGCCTCCAACGTCACCGGCGAGGTGTGGCCGGTCGCCGAGCTGGCGAAGGCAGCGCGGCGGCGCGGGGCGCGCACCGTGCTGGACGCCGCGCAGCTCGCGCCGCACCGGCCGGTGCGGATCGGTGAGCTCGACGTCGACTACGTCGCGATCTCCGGGCACAAGCTCTACGCGCCGTTCGGCGCGGGCGCGCTGATCGGCCGCGCGGACTGGCTCAACGCCGCCGAGCCGTACCTGGCGGGCGGCGGCGCGACCCGGCTGGTGCAGGAGCGGTCGGTCAGCTGGACGACCGGGCCGGAGCGGCACGAGGCCGGTTCGCCGAACACCGTCGGGGTGCACGCGCTGGCCAAGGCCTGCGAGACCCTCGCGGCGAACTGGCCGGACGTCGTCGAGCACGAGGAGACGCTGCTGCGCCGGCTGCGGGCCGGGCTGCGCGGCGTGCCGGGGCTGCGCGAGCTCCGGTTGTTCGACGCCGATCATGACCGGGTCGGCGTGGTGAGCTTCACCATCGACGGGCAGGACCCCGGCCTGCTGGCCGCGGCGCTTTCCGCGGAGCACGGCATCGGCGTCCGCGACGGCCTGTTCTGCGCGCACGTGGCCACGCGTCGGCTGCTCTCGCGGGCGGGCTCGGCCGCCGACCGCGCGGTGCGCGTCAGCGTCGGGCTGGGCACGACGGCGGAGCACATCGACCGCCTGGTGAACGCGTTGCGGCGGCTGGTGGCAGTGGGTCCGGTCTGGCGGTACGAGCAGGTCGACGGCCGCTGGGCGCCGGTCAACGACCCGCGCCCGCTGCCGGACTTCCTCGGCTGACCGCTCCGCACCGCGGAACCGGACTTCCATTCGTCCCGATTTTGCCTAAAATCGGGAGCTTCCCGCACCGGGCCGGGTCTCCCGATTTTGCCTAAAATTGGGAATCTTCGTGGCGGGGCGCAACGATCGGGGCTTCCGGTTTTGCCTAAAATCGGGCGGTTCCCCGCGTCGGGGTTCAGCGATTCGGTACTGCCGTGATGCGCCCGTCCAGGTTCAGGGACAATGGCCGGTGTGAGCACCGAGCAGTCCTCCCCGAGGGAGTCCTCAGCAGAGCCGGCGGGCACCGAGCCGACCGCCGCGGAACAGGCACCCGAGACGCAAGCCGAGGCGGCGGAGTCGCCCAAGCGCGCCTCCGGGAAGCTGCTCGGGTTGCTGGGCGGGGTCGCCGTGGTGGCCCTGGCCATCGACATCCTCACCAAGGTCGCCGTGGTGGCCAACCTGGAGGGCAAGCAGCCGGTCGAGTTGTTCGGCGGCCTGCTCTACCTCGACGTGCTGCGCAACCCCGGTGCCGCGTTCTCGCTGGCCACCGGGATGACCTGGCTGCTCGCGCTGCTCGCCATCGCGGTCGTCGGCGTGATCATCTGGCTGGCGCCGAAGCTGCGCTCGCCGGGCTGGGCGGTGGGACTCGGCCTGGTGCTCGGCGGCGCCTGCGGCAACCTGGTCGACCGGATCTTCCGCGCCCCCGGACCGCTGCAGGGGCACGTGGTCGACTTCCTGTCGGTGTTCGCGCCGGGCGGCGCGGTGTGGCCGGTGTTCAACGTCGCCGACTCCTGCATCGTCTGCGGCGGCATCCTGGTCGTGCTGATGTCGCTGCTGGGTCGCGACTACGACGGCACGGTGCACCGCAAGAAGAAGGCAGCGCAGTCGTGAGCGATCTCCGAACGCTGCCGGTTCCCGATGGGCTGGACGGCATGCGGGTCGACGCGGGCCTGTCGAAGCTGCTCGGCCTGTCCCGCAGCGCCGTCGCCTCGCTGGCCGAGTCCGGTGACGTGCTCGTCGACGGCAACCCGGCGGGCAAGTCGGACCGGCTGGCCGCCGGGGCCTGGCTGGAGGTGACGCTGCCGCCGGCGCAGCAGCCGCTGCAGGTCGTCGCGGTGCCGGTGGACGGGCTCAGGATCCTGCACCAGGACGACGACATCGTCGTGGTCGACAAGCCGATCGGCGTCGCCGTGCACCCGAGCCCGGGCTGGGAGGGGCCGACCGTGGTCGGCGGGCTCGCCGCCGCGGGCGTGCGCATCGCGACGTCCGGAGCCTCCGAGCGGCAGGGCGTCGTGCACCGCCTCGACGCGGGCACCACGGGTGTGATGGTCGTTGCCAAGAGCGAGCACGCGTACTCGGTGCTCAAGCGCGCGTTCAAGGAACGCACCGTGGACAAGCGGTACCACGCCGTGGTGCAGGGGCATCCGGACCCGAGCCGCGGCACCATCGACGCGCCGATCGACCGGCATCCGCGCCACGACTACAAGTTCGCGGTCGTCACCGGCGGCAAGCCCAGCGTCACCCACTACGAGATGGTGGAGGCGTTCCGCGCGGCGTCGCTGGTGGACGTGAAGCTGGAAACCGGGCGCACGCACCAGATCCGGGTGCACTTCTCGGCGATCAAGCACCCCTGCGTCGGCGACCTGACCTACGGCGCGGACCCGGTGCTGGCCCGGCGACTCGCTATTACCAGGCAGTGGTTGCACGCGCGCAGCCTCTCCTTCGAGCACCCGTCCGGCGGCTGGGTCACGTTCGAAAGCGAATACCCCGGCGACCTGCAGCACGCGCTGGACGAGCTCCGCGGTCAGGACGGCTGAGCCGGGTACGGTGGCGGACAAGCCTGTGAACGAGCAAGGGGGCTTGATGGCACAGTCGAGGTCGTTCGATGGGTCGGATGCACCGACGCCGCCCAGCGGCATACCGGTGTTCGACGCCGGAGCCGACGCGGACACGCCGCCGGCCGGTTTCACCAGCCTCGGCGACGTGATCAGCGCGGAGGACGTGGGGAAGGCGGCGCCGTCGGTGCTCGGCGCTCCGGAACCGAACCAGGCGGGGAGCGAAGCGGGGGACTGGCCGACGCTGGAGTACCGCAGCCGCAACAAGCCGGAGCGCCCCAAGCGCAGCAACCCGCTGAACATCTTCCGCCGCGGCAAGGAGTCATGAGCCGGCGCCTCACAGCGCCTTGAGCTCTTCGACCACTTCTCGTACCGAGGCCTTGGCGTCGCCGAAGAGCATCGTCGTCTTCGGGTCGGTGTAGAGCGGGTTGTCCACGCCCGCGAAGCCCGCCCGCATCGAGCGCTTCAGGACGACGATCGCCTTCGCCTGGTCGACGTTGAGGATCGGCATGCCGTAGATCGGCGAGTTCGGGTCGGTGCGGGCCGCCGGATTGGTGACGTCGTTGGCGCCGATCACCAGCGCGACGTCCGCCCGGGCGAACTCGTCGTTGATCTCGTCCATCTCCTTGAGCTGCTCGTAGGGCACGTCGGCCTCGGCGAGCAGCACGTTCATGTGGCCGGGCATCCGGCCCGCCACCGGGTGGATCGCGTAGTCGACGGCAACCCCGTTGTCCGCCAACAACTTCGCCATGTCCTGCACCGCGTGCTGGGCCTGCGCGACCGCCATGCCGTAGCCGGGCACGACGATCACCTGCCCGGCGTAGGCCAGCTGGATCGCCACGTCGGCCGCGCTGACCGAGCGCACCGTGCCGTCGGTCGCCGCCGGGGCCGCGGCCGCGCCGCCGCCGAAACCGCCGGCCACGATCGACGGGATCGACCGGTTCATCGCCTTGGCCATCTGGTCGGTGAGGATCGAGCCGGACGCGCCGACCAGCATGCCCGCCACGATCATCGCGGTGTTGCCCAGCGCCAGCCCGGCCGCGGCCGCCGACAGCCCGGTGAACGCGTTGAGCAGCGACACCACCACCGGCATGTCGGCCCCGCCGATCGGCAGCACCACCGCGATCCCGGCCAGCCCGGCCAGCACCAGCACGGCCACGATCAGCGGTTCGGCGGTGCCGCCGAGGCCGATCGCCACGGCGCAGCCGATCGCCCCGGCCAGCAGCAGCACGTTCAGCGGCATCTGCAGCCGGCCGACGGTGATCGGGCGGCCCGGCACGATCTCCTGCAGCTTGCCGAAGGCGACGAGCGAGCCCCAGAACGAGATCGAGCCGACGATCGCCGCGAACAGCGTCGAGATCGCCACGTTCGCCGGCTCGCCCTGGAACCCGGTGGTCTCCCGGAACTCCACCCACGCGGTGAGCGCCACCGCGCCGCCGCCGACGCCGTTGAACAGCGCGACCATCTGCGGCATCGCGGTCATCTTCACCCGCCGCGCGGCGGGCACGCCGATGACCGTGCCGAGCACCAGCCCCAGCACGATCAGCCACCAGTTGCCCAGGCCCGGGGTGAGCAGCGTGGCGACGACGGCGACCGCCATGCCCGCCGCCGCGGTCGCGTTGCCGCGGACCGCGGTGCGCGGGCCGGTCAGCCCCATCAGGCCATGGATGAACAGCGCGAACGCCAGGATGTAGAGCACCGAGCGCAGGGTGATCACTTGTCGGCACCCTTCCGCATCGGCTCCGGCTTCCGCTTGAACATGCCCAGCATCCGGTCGGTGACAAGGAATCCGCCGACGACGTTGATGGTGCCGAACACGATGGCCACCAGCGCCAGCAGCTGCGAACCGAGGTCCTCCACCCCGGACCCCAGCACGAGCACGCCGCCGAGCAGCACGATGCCGTGGATGGCGTTGGTGCCGGACATCAGCGGGGTGTGCAGCGTGTTCGGCACCTTCGAGATCACCGCGAAGCCGACGAACCCCGCCAGCACCAGGACCGCGAGATCGGCCAGGAACATCGCCCCTCCTCCTGTTCGCCTAAGGAAGCTCGTTGACGCTCATGCCGGGTCCGGACAGGTGATGCAGGCGGCGGCGAGGACCTCGTCGGTGAGGTCGGGCGCGAGGCGGCCGTCGACGAGCATCAGTTCCAGGAGCGCCTGGACGTTGCGGGCGTAGAGCTCGCTGGCGTGCTCCGGCATGGTCGCCGGGAGGTTCAGCGGCGCCGCGATGGTGATCTCGTGGCCGACCACGGTTCGCCCCGGCTCGCTGAGCTCGCAGTTGCCGCCCGTCGCGCCCGCCAGGTCGACGATCACGCTGCCCGGCCGCATCCGGCGCACCGCCTCCGCCGGGACCAGCTGCGGGGCCGGCCGGCCCGGCACCAGGGCGGTGGTGATCACCACGTCGAAACCGGCGATGGCCGAATTGAGCCGGTGGGTCTGCTCGGCGCGCTCGTCGGCGGTCAGCTCCCGGGCGTAGCCGCCCTCGCCGACCGCCGAAACGCCCAGGTCCAGCCACTTGGCGCCCACCGAGCGCACCTGGTCGGCGACCTCCGGTCGCACGTCGTAACCGGTGGTGCGGGCGCCGAGCCGCTTCGCGGTCGCCAGTGCCTGCAGACCGGCCACCCCGACGCCGAGCACCAGCACCGACGCGGGCTTCACGGTGCCCGCCGCAGTGGTCAGCATCGGGAAGAACCGGGTGCATTCGCTCGCCGCCAGCAGCACCGCCCGGTAGCCCGCGACGTTGGCCTGCGAGGACAGCGCGTCCATCGACTGGGCCCGGGAGATGCGCGGCACCGACTCCAGCGCGAAGCCCCGCACCCCGGCGGCCCGCAGCCGGTCGGCGATGTCCGGATCGGTCAGCGGCGCCAGGAACCCGATCAGCGCCGACCCGGGCGACAGCCGGGCGATCTCCGCCTCGGTCGGCGCGTTCACCTTGACCACGACGTCGGCGGACCACGGATCGCCGATGCTCGCGCCTGCCTTGGCGAACGCCTCGTCCGGGATCAGCGCGGCCTGCCCGGCACCGGCCTCGACCACGACGGCGAGGCCCTGCGCGCACAACCGCTCCGCCACGCCCGGGACGAGCGCGACCCGCCGTTCACCGGGCACCGTCTCGCGCGGCACACCGACGCTGGTGCGACCGCTCTCCGGAGAGGTCATGACTCCAGCTCGTCACACCGCGGCGCAAACCGCAAGAGCACCCGCCCGTTCGCCCCGGCAGATCACCAGGACAGACGTACTGATGGACGGGAGTTCTGGCATTCACCGGATTTGCGGCCCCGATGAACGGGAACGCGGCGAGGAGCTCAGAGGTCGGTGATGTCCCACATGAGGGTGCGCTGCTCGTCGCCGGGGCGGGGCGTCCAGCGGACCTTGGTGAGCTCCGTGTTCTCCGGCAGCACGTACACCGTGTGGCCGCCCGCGGTTTCGCCCGGCTGCACGCCGATGCGGTGCGGTGGGCGGGAGGACAGCGACACCGGCGCCTTCGACACCGCCCCGCCGTCCTCGGTGATCAGCTCCAGGTACAGGTCGGGCAGCGAGGCGAACGGCGTCGCCCCGCGGTTGGTCAGTTCGGTGTGCACGACGACCGCGCGCTCGCCGTCCTGCAGCTCGTAGCCCGCCGCGGTGAACAGGAAGTCGGCCGGGTCCACGACCTCCACGAGCAGGATCGTGATCCGCTCGCCCTCCAGGCCCTCGACGTCGAGCTTGCTGCCGACCTTGCCGGTGCGCACCGGCTGCTGCTGCGGCGCGGGCTGGGCGCCCGGCCACTGCTGGTCGCCGCGGGCCCAGGCGGCCGATCCCGGCGGCCCCCACACGTTCATCGGGTTCGGCGGCGCGGGCTGCTGCTGGAAGGACGTCGCCGGCGGGCCGGCCGGGACGAACGGCTGCGGGCCGCTCGGGCCGCCGTACGGCGCCGGGTAGCCGCCGGTGGGCATCGGGTAGCCGCCGGTGGGCTGCGGGTAGGAGCCGGACGGCTGCACCTGGTGGCCGCCGCTGGCCTGCCCCTGCACCTGGTACGGCCCGCTGGCCATGTTCTGCTGCGCGGCCCAGTGCTGGGCGGCCGCGACCGCGTTGCGGATGGCCTGGGGGTCGCACTCGACGCCGACGATCAGCGGCAGGCCGGTCGTGGAGAGGGCAGCAAGGCGTGCGGCGACGTCGCGCACGTCCATGCCGAGCCGACCGGCGATCTCGGGAACCGCCGCACGGCCCATCTCGGCGACGACGCTCAGCAGACGCACGTCCACGGGATCAGGGCCAGCCACGTCGTGCCACGCTACCCGCTCACCCCGACCCAAGCGTAAACGGCATGTGCTTTTGATCCGGACTTCGCGACCGGGCGGCCGGGTGGCGGGGCGGCTCACACCCCGCCCGCGTGGAAACACCGCGCAACGCCGGGGGAATCTCCGGCCGAGTCGGGGCCGGGAGTTAGGCTGGCACCTCTCCCCGAAGCCCGCCGAAGGAGGACTTTCCCGTGCCTGTCGACCCCTTCGTTCACCTCCATGTGCACACCGAGTACTCGATGCTCGACGGTGCGGCGAAGGTGGGGGCGTTGTTCGCCGAAGCCGAACGGCTGGGCATGCCCGCGGTGGGGATGACCGACCACGGCAACATGTTCGGCGCGGACGAGTTCTACCAGCAGGCGCGCAAGACCGGCATCAAGCCGATCATCGGGATCGAGGCGTACCTCGCGCCCGGCAGCCGGTTCCACAAGAAGCCGGTGTTCTGGGGCGAGGCCAAGCAGCGCGGCACCGACGAGTTCGGTGAGGGCGGTGACGTCTCGGGTGCGGGTGCCTACACGCACATGACGATGGTGGCGCGCAACGCGACCGGCCTGCGCAACCTGTTCACGCTGTCCAGCCGCGCGAGCTTCGAGGGCATGTACCGCAAGCCGCGGATGGACAAGGAGCTGATCTCGGAGTTCTCCGAGGGCATCATCGCCACGACGGGTTGCCCGTCCGGTGAGGTGCAGACCCGGCTGCGGCTGCGGCAGTTCGACGAGGCGCTGCGGGCGGCGGCGGAGTACCAGGAGATCTTCGGCAAGGACTACTTCTTCCTGGAGCTGATGGACCACGGGCTGCCGATCGAGCGGTCGGTGCGCCAGGGGCTGCTGGAGATCTCCAAGAAGCTGGGCATCCCGCCGCTGGCGACCAACGACAGCCACTACGTCACGGTCGACCAGGCCGAGTCGCATGGCGCGTTGCTGTGCGTGCAGTCGGGCAAGACGCTCAGCGATGAGTCGCGGTTCAAGTTCGACGGCGACGGCTACTACCTGAAGTCCGCGGCGGAGATGCGGGAGTACTGGGACAAGGAGGTCCCGGGCGCGGCGGACAGCACGCTGCTGATCGCGGAGATGGTCGAGTCCTACGAGGAGGTCTGGTCCTTCCAGGACCGGATGCCGCGCGTCACCGATGGCACCGGCCGCAGCGAGCGCGAGCTGCTGGAGGCCGAGGTCGAGCAGTACCTGCCGACTCGGTACCCGGACGGGGCGACGCAGGAGTGCCTGGACCGGATCAAGGTCGAGCTGGACGTGCTCGACACCAAGGGCTACTGCGCGTACTTCCTGGTCGTGGGCGACCTCACGCGGTGGGCCAAGTCGCAGGGCATCCACGTCGGGCCGGGCCGTGGCTCGGCGGCGGGTTCGCTGCTGGCCTACATCCTGCACATCACGAACCTGGACCCGCTGGAGCACGGGCTGATCTTCGAGCGGTTCCTGAACCCGGAGCGCGACTCCCCGCCGGACATCGACCTCGACTTCGACGACCGCCGCCGCGACGAGGTGCTGCAGTACGCGATCAACAAGTACGGCCGCGACAAGGTGGCGCAGGTCATCACCTTCGGCAAGATCAAGACGAAGGCGGCGATCAAGGACTCCGCGCGGGTGCACCACGGCCAGCCCGGGTTCGCCATCGCGGACAAGATCTCCAAGGCGCTGCCGCCGCCGATCGCGGCCAAGGACATCCCGCTGTCGGGCATCGTCGACCCGCAGCACGAGCGCTACGCCGAGGCCGCCGAGGTCCGCAGCCTGATCGAGACCGATCCGTCGGTGTCGCAGATCTTCGACACCGCGCGCGGCCTGGAGGGCCTGATCCGCAACGCCGGCGTGCACGCCTGCGCGGTGATCCTCTCCTCGCAGCCGCTGCTGGGCACGGTGCCGCTGTGGGCGCGCGACGACGGCTCGATCATCACCGGCTGGGACTACCCGTCGTGCGAGGCCATCGGCCTGCTGAAGATGGACTTCCTGGGCCTGTCGAACCTCACGATCCTCGGTGACTCGCTGCGGATGGTGAAGGAGAACCACGACCGCGACATCGACCTGTCCAACCTGGGGCTGGACGACAAGACCACCTACGAGATGCTCGCCCGCGGGGAAAGCCTGGGAGTGTTCCAGTTCGAAGGTGGCGGCATGCGGGAGCTGCTCAAACGCCTGCAGCCGACCGAGTTCGGCGACCTGGTGGCGGCCAACGCGCTGTACCGGCCGGGCCCGATGGACGTCAACGCGCACCTCGACTACGCGGACCGCAAGAACGGCCGCAAGGAGATCGAGCCGATCCACCCCGATCTCGAAGAGGACCTGCGCGACATCCTCGACGAGACCTACGGCCTGATCGTCTACCAAGAGCAGATCATGGCGATCGCGCAGAAGGTGGCGGGCTACAGCCTCGGCCGAGCGGACATCCTGCGCCGCGCGATGGGCAAGAAGAAGAAGTCGGTCCTGGACCAGGAATTCGAGGGTTTCCAGGCCGGCATGCAGGCGAACGGCTATCGCGACGAGGCCATCACCAAGCTCTGGGAGACGGTGCTGCCGTTCGCCGGCTACGCGTTCAACAAGTCGCACGCGGCCGGTTACGCCCTGGTGGCGTACTGGACGGCGTACCTGAAGGCCAACTACCCGGCCGAGTACATGGCCGGGCTGCTGACCTCCAACGGCGACAACAAGGACAAGATGGCGATCTACCTCGCCGAATGCCGCCGGATGGGCGTCAAGGTCCTGTCGCCGGACGTCAACGACTCGAAGGACACCTTCGCCGCCGTCGGCTCCGACATCCGCTTCGGGATGAGCGCGATCCGCAACGTCGGGTCCAACGTGGTGGCGTCGATCGTCAAGTCCCGCGACGAGAAGGGCCGCTACACCTCGTTCACCGACTTCCTGGACAAGTCGGAGATCCTGGCCTGCAACAAGCGGGTCATCGAGTCGCTGATCAAGGCGGGCGCGTTCGACTCGCTGGGGCACACCCGGATGTCGCTGGTGCAGCACCACGAGGCCGCGGTGGACGCGGTGATCGGGCTGAAGCGGCAGCAGGCGATGGGCCAGTTCGACCTGTTCGGCGCGGATTCCTCGGAGGACAGCGCGGACGCCTCGCCGCTGGCGCACCTGGTGTTCACCTCGGAGGAGTGGCCGCGCAAGCAGCTGCTGTCCTACGAGCGGGAGATGCTGGGCCTGTACGTCTCGGCGCATCCGCTGGACGGGGCGGAGCGGCTGCTCGCGCCCTACCAGGACACCGGCATCGCCCACCTCGTCGGCGGTGAGCGGGAGTTCGGCGGCGGCAAGGAGCAGCTCAAGATCGCCGGCATGATCTCGGGCATCCAGCGCCGCATCAACAAGAACGGGCACCCGTGGGCGATCGTCACGCTGGAGGACCTGGACGCCAGCGTGGAGGTGCTGTTCTTCCCGAAGTCCTACGAGATGTTCTCCGACTGCCTGGTGGAGGACACCGCGCTGGCGGTCAAGGGCCGCATCAACGAGCGGGAGGGCACGATCAGCGTGTTCGCCTCGGATGCGGTGCCGGTGGACATCTCGGCGGCGGAGACCGACCCGGGCACCGACCCGGCGTTCGTGATCAAGGTGCCGGTGGGCCGGGTCGACCAGTCGCTGGTGGCGGAGCTGAAGCGGACGCTGCAGGCGCACTCGGGCACCACGCCGGTGCAGCTGAAGCTGCAGAGCCCGCGCGGCACGACCCGCCTGGCGTTGTCCAGCGACTACTTCGTGTCCACCGAGAACGGTCTGCAGGGCGAGCTGAAGGGCCTGCTCGGCGCGGGCTGCTTCGAGGCGTACTGACGCGTAGAACCTGGTTCCAGGCTTGTTTTGCGTGACGGTGCGGGTGGCGGAACCTCAGGTGCCTTCTCGCTGTGGGATCCCCGACTCATGAATGACCAATTCACCACGTCGGGGCTGTCCTCGCGAGAAGACCCCTGAGAACCCGCGGCGGTGCGAGCCGCGAGGGTGGGCTAAGCGGCTGCGCCGCTTCACAGACAACAACCCGCCCTATCGCACCTCACAACGCCCTGTCCCGGTGCTCAGCTGTCGCGGAGGCGGCTGATCAGGCCCGCGAGCATGGCGATCTGGCCGGGCGACTCGCCCGGGATCACGTGCTCGTCGCGGGAGTGCGGCCCGGCGCCGACCGCGCCGAGCCCGTCGAGGACCGGCTTTCCCAGTGCCGACACGAAGTTCGCGTCGCTCACCCCGCCCACGGCGGTGCCCTCCAGGTCCCGGCCGATGTCCTGCGCGGCGGCGCGGGCGGCGTCGAACAGCCGCTCCGACGGCGGGTTCGGGTTCATCGGCGGCCGGTTCCAGTCGCCGGTGATGTCGAACTTGATCCGGTCGTCAGTGACCGCCAGCGCGGCGAAACCCGCGTCGATCCGGGCCGTCTCGGCCGGGTCCTGGATGCGGATGTCGATCTCGCAGGTCGCGCGGCCGGCCACCACGTTGCGGCCGGTGCCGCCGGTGATCAGGCCGATGTTGATGGTGGTGCCGCGCTCCGGCGTGGCCAGGGCGGTGATCTGCGGGACGAGCTCGGTGATGGCGTTGATCGCGCTCGCGCCGGCCGTCGGATCGAGCCCGGCGTGCGCTTCGACGCCGGAGACCGTCAGGTCGAACATGCCCAGGCCCTTGCGGCGGATCTTGGCCATGCCCTCCCGGCTGGGCTCCAGCACCAGGGTCGCGGTGGCCTCGGCGCAGGCCCGCTCGATGTGCGGGCGGGACGCGATGCTGCCGATCTCCTCGTCGCCGGTGAGCAGGAACCGCACCGCCGGGTGCGGGATCTCCAGCTCGCGCAGCAGGCGCAGCGCCCACACGCCGTGGACGATGCCGAGCTTCATGTCCAGGCAGCCCGGCGCGGTGATCCGGTCGCCTTCGACGGTGAACGGCCAGTCCGCCAGGGTCCCGATCGGCCACACCGTGTCGTAGTGGCACAGCAGCAGGGCGGTTCCGGCCGTGGTGCCGGGGAAGGTGATGTCGAGGACGTCACCGCGGTCGCCGCAGTCGTGCCGGGTCCGCGCGGCCGGCTCGCCCAGCCGCTCGGCGAGCCAGTCCGCGATGTCGGCGAGCCCGGCGTCCAGCGCGGCCTTGTCGTTGCTGGGGGTCTCGTGCTCGACCAGCCGGCGAAGGTCGTCGATCACCTCGGGAAGGTCGCGCTCGGCCGCACCGGTCAATGCCGTCGCACTGCTCACTCGTCGTCACCTCTCTGCTCGTGCTTGCGTGTTCATCGCACCGGGGCGCCCGGGCCCAGCGGCACGCCGAGTGCCCACCACGCGATGAAGAACAGGGTCCAGCCGACCAGCACCGCGAAGGAGATCGGGATGGTCAGCGACATGAGCGTGCCGATCCCGGCCTCCTTGCGGTACCGCTGCAGCAGGCCGAGCGCCATCGCGAAGTACGGGCTCATCGGGCTGATCAGGTTCGTCGCGGAGTCCGCGATGCGGAACACCGCCTGCGTCGTCTCCGGCGACACGCTGAGCAGCATGAACATCGGCACCAGGATCGGGCCGACCAGCGCCCACTGCGCCGAGCCGCTGGTGATCACCAGGTTGATGCAGGTGACGAGCGCGATCAGGCCGAGGAACAGCACGAGCGGGTGCACGTTCGCCGCCTGCAGCAGCGCCGCGCCGTGGATGGCGATGATCTCGCCGATGTGCGTCCACTTGAAGTAGGCCAGGAACTGCGAGGCGGCGAAGAACAGCACCACCACGGGCGCCAGGTCGACCACGCCCTTGGCCATCGCGCCGGGGATCTCGGCGGCGCGGCCGATCGATCCGGTGCTGCGGCCGTAGACCGCGCCGGTGAGCAGGAAGGCGAAGCCCAGGACGTAGGCGACCCCGGTGATGATCGGCGAGCCGAGGACGTCGCCGTCCTCGCCGCGGAACGGCGAGCCGCTGGGCACCAGCACCGCCACCAGCACCGCGACGAGGGCCAGCAGCGTCAGCCCGGCGTTGCGCAGGCCCCGGCGCTCGGCGGCGGTCAGCCGCATCTCGCCGAGCTGCTGGTCCGGGGCGCCGTCGCCGTCGGCGGCCATCCCGGCGGTGCGCTTGGCGAGCACGAGCTCGGTGACCAGGGTGATCACGAACGCGAGGAAGATCGCCGAGCCGATCGAGAAGTAGTAGTTGGCCAGCGGCGTGACGGTGTAGTTCGGGTCGATGAGGTGGGCGGCCGTGGTGGTCAGCCCGGCCAGGATCGCGTCGGTGGGCGTCAGCAGCAGCGAGGCGTTGTAGCCGGCCGAGATCGAACCGAACGCCACCACCAAGCCGAGGACCGGGCTCCGGCCGACGGCCTTGAACACCATCGCGCCCAGCGGGATCAGCACCACGTAGGCGGCGTCGGAGGCCACGCTGCCGCTGATCCCGGCCAGCGCCACGACGAACGTCAGGTACTTGGCCGGGACGCGGGTGACGCTGCCGCGCAGCATCGCGCTGAGCAGGCCGCTTTGCTCGGCGACGGAAACGCCCAGCATCACCACGATGATCAGCGCCAGCGGCGGGAAGGCCGCGAAGTTGTCGACCGCGTCGCCGATGATCGCCTGCACGCCTTCGGCCGACAGCAGGCTCTTCACCTGGATCGTCTTGCCGTCCACGGGGGACACGGCGGAGACGCCGATGGCGCTGAGCACCGCGCTGAGCGCGATGACGAGGCCGGCCATCATGGTGAACAGCCAGAACGGGTGTGGCAGCTTGTTCCCCAGGCGTTCGACGCCTTGCAGGAATCGCAGCAGCAAGGACATCGAGCGCGTGCTCCGCGCGTCCCCGGTGGTGGTCACCTTGCAGCTCCTAACCCGGTGCGGTCGATCACATAGTTGCTCCGATAGGGCGACATTCAAATCGGACATGACGTGAACTGTCAATAGTGGCGATCGAGATGGTGCATCTATTCATCCAACGGGAACATGTGGGTTTAGTATCGACGATGTGGGCGGAGATGCCGTGCTGGACGAGCTCGATCTGAACCTGGTCGCCGCGTTGCAGGAGGCGCCGCGGGCGCCCATCAACGCGCTGGCCGAGGCGCTGGGCAGTTCCCCCAGCACCGTCGGGCGGCGGTTGCAGCGCCTGCACGGCGACCGCCTGTTGCGCGTGATCGGGCAGCTCGACTGGCGGCTGTTCTCCGACACCCATCCCCGGCACGTCTGGATCACCACCGAGGCCGGGCAGCTGCAGAACGTCGCCCACCGCGTCGCCGAACTCCCCGAAGCGCAGTACGTCGCCATGACGACCGGGCGCGCGGACGTGTACTGCACCGTCCACCCGGCGCGCCGGGACGCGGTGAAGGACCTGCTGACGCGGCGCATCCCGGGCCTGGCCGGGGTGGTCGCCACGCAGTCGGACCTGGTGCTGCGGCCCTTCGGCCGGGCCGACGCGTGGCGGGTGCGCCAGCTCGGCGACGACCAGCGCGCCGTGCTCGCCCCGCACCGCATCGAGCAGCCGGAAGATCTTGCGGCCCAAGGGTTTTCCGAGCACGAGCGCCGGGCGGCCCGGATGCTGCACGCCGACGCGCGGCTGACGTCCAGCGAGCTGGCGCGCGACCTGGGCGTCAGCCAGTCCACCGCGCACCGGCTGATCGCCGGGTTGCTGGAGCGGCAGGTCGTCCGGCCGCGCGTCGAGGTGGAGCCCGCCCTGCTGGGCTTCCACCTGGAGGTGGCGCTCTCGCTGACCACCGAGCCGGGCTCCACCGACGAGGTCGGGCGGGCCCTGGGCGGCCATCCCTCCGCCCGCTACGTGTCGATGGTCGCGGGCAACGCGACGGTCATCCACCAGGGCGTCTTCCGGGACGAGGAGCACCTGGCGGACTTCCTCTCCGGCGACCTGGCGCAACTGCGGGGCATCCGGTCCGTTGAGGTCTCGGTCGTTTTGGACGTCCTGCGCCGCTACTGGATCGGCCGGGACCGCAACCGCCTCGGCGAGGCCCGCCTGCCCACCGGCGGCTGATACCCCGGGTCGTGCGCCGGCTGCCGGTCAGCCGTCTCGACCCGTGAGTGCTTTGGGGCGCTATGGCACCCCGAAACACTCACGGGTCACACGGTTTCGAAGGTGGCCATCATGCCCATGTCCTCGTGCTCCGCGTTGTGGCAGTGGAAGACGTAGCGGCCCCGGTAGCCGTCGAAGCGGGTGATGACCTCCACCGCCTCGCCCGGGCCCAGGTCGACGGTGTCCTTCCAGCCGCCGTCCAGCGGGCCGGGCGCGCGGCCGCCGCGGGAGAGGACCTGGAAGTTCACCAGATGCAGGTGGATCGGGTGGTGCAGGTCGGTGACGAAGCGCCAGATCTCCACGTCGCCGAGCCGCGGCCGGGCCGCCACGTAGCCGGTGTCGAACGGGCGGCCGCCGATCAGCCAGCCGTGCCGGTCGCCGTGCCGCCCGCTGCGGAAGGCGAAATCCCTCGTCACCACGGCCTGTTCGCGGCGCAGCGGCTCCACTTCGGACAGTCTCGCCGGGATGGCGGTGTCGTCGCGTTCCCGCCGCGTCACGCGGAACCGCAGCACCTGCGCCGTCGGGCCGGCGCCCAGCCGGTTGACGAGGGTGACCTCGGTGCCGACCGGGTAGCGCCCGAAGTCGACGATCGCGTCGACGCGTTCGGCGGACGCGAGGGTGATGCTGCCGTGCTCGCGCGGGGATTCGAGCAGGCCGCCGTCGGATCCGATCTGCACGAACGCCGGGCCGCCCGGGGGCGGCGGGTCCAGCGCGAGCTCGTAGCGGCGGGCGTTGGAGGCGTTGAGCAGGCGCAGCCGGTGCCGCGTCGCCGACACCTCGTGGACCGGCCACGGCACGCCGTTGACCAGGATGACGTCGCCGAGCACGCCGGCCAGGTAGGGGTCGGTCACGCCGGGCACCCGGGTCAGCGACGGGTCGAGCGACGGGTAGTCGAAGGAGCCGTCCGCGGCGAACGCGCGGTCGGTGATCAGCAGCGGGATCTCGCGCTCGCCGCGCGGCAGCGGGAGGGCGTCCTCCTCGTCGTCGCGCACGATGTGCAACCCGGCCAGCCCGCGGTACACCGCCGGGCCGGTGAAGTCCATCCGGTGGTCGTGGTACCAGAGCAGCGCCGCGCGCTGGTCGAGCGGGAAGGTGTAGTCGCGCGTGCCCTCGGTGATCACGGCCGCCGGGTCGTGCATCGAGTGGTGGCCGCCGGACCAGCCCCGGGCGGGCAGGACCAGGTCGGTGGGGTAGCCGTCGGACTCCGGCGGGGTGTGCCCGCCGTGCAGGTGCACGACGGTCGGCACCGGAAGGTCGTTGCGGTGCCGGACGATCGCGGGGCGGCCGCGCCGGGATTCGATGGTCGGGCCGGGGAAGATGCCTTCGTAGCCCCAGATCGGCGTGCGCACGCCGGGCAGGATCTCCGCCGCCGCCTCCCGGGCGGTGATCTCGTAGTGATCGGCTTTCCCGTCCCGCGCAACGGGTTCGAGCACCGGCGGCAGGCGCAGCGGCAGCTGGAACGGGGCGGGCGGCCGGATCGCGCTGCGCAGGATCGTGCCGGTCGACGTGCGCTGCGCCAGCAGCTGGGGGCCGCCCAGCCCGGCGGCCAGCACCAGCCCGGCGCCGCCGGTGAGGCCGAGGAACCGGCGGCGTCCCAGCCGGCCGCTCATCGGGTCACCTCCGGGAGGCCCAGGGTGCTCGGCCGCAGGAGCGCGATCAGCGAGGTGACGGTCAGGACGATCAGCGCGACGCCCAGCGGGAAGTGCAGGTCGAGCGCGCCTTTCAGGCCGGCGAAGTACTGGACCGTTTCGCCGAGGACGATCAGCAGGGCCACCGCGCTCGGCCAGCGCGCCCCGCGCAGCGCCCACAGCACGATCGCGGCGACGAGCTGCACCAGGGCGAGGTAGAAGACGACGTCGGCGCCGACGGCGTGGTTGTGCAGCATGTCGTAGTCGCCGCTGAGGAAAACGCCCGCGAACACCGGTTGCCCGAAGATGGCGACCGCGTGGGCCGCCGCGACGACGCGGAGCGCGAACAACGCCGGACGGGTCCGGTCTCGGGCAGGTGCGGCCGGTTCGGCCGAAGTGGACGGTCCCATCGCGGTTCTTCCTGAATGGTCGGGATTCTCGGATCAATCGCGACGTTAATGGCGTTCTCCGATGCATTCCAAGGCCAATTTCGCTATGTGCTCATGCCTCATAAGGCATGATGATCTGATGGACCTGCTGCCGCTGCGCTACTTCCAGGCCGTCGCGCGCCACGAGCACATCAGCCGGGCCGCGGTGGAGCTGCGGGTCTCCCAGCCGTCGCTGAGCCGCACCATCGCGCGGCTGGAGACCGAGCTCGGCGTCCCGCTGTTCGACCGGCAGGGGCGTCACATCCGGCTGAACCGCTTCGGCGCGGCGTTCCTGCGGAGGGTCGACCGGGCGCTGGGGGAGCTCGACGACGGCCGGCAGGAGCTCGCCGACGCGGCCGGGCTGGCACACGGCAGCATCGTGGTCGCCTCCGAAACGATGTACACGCTCGTCTCCCCGCTGGTCGGCTTCCGCGCCGAGCACCCGGGCGTCGACGTGCGGCTCTACCAGGCGCCGGCGGAGGTGATGCTGCAACGGCTGCGCCACGGCGAGGTGGACCTCTGCCTGTCGTCGCAGCCGGTGGACGACCCGGCGCTGGAGGTGGCCGAGGTGCTGCGCGAGGAGGTGCTGCTCGCGGTCCCGGCCGGACACCGCTTGGCGTCCCGGGAGAGCGTCGGCATCGAGGAGCTGGCGGGCGAGCCGTTCATCACCACCGACCACGGCTACTGGCCGCGCGTGCTGGCGGAGCGGTTGTTCGCCGCCGCGGGGCAGCCGCTGTCGATCGCCTGCGAGGGCAACGAGCCGGGCGGGACGGCGTTCCTGATCAGCATGGGGCTCGGCGTCGGATTCATCCCGGAGATGGCCGGCCACCACGACATGGCACCGCTGGCGCTGCTGCGCGTCGATTCGCCCGATTGCCACCGCACCCTGTCGTTCGCGTGGCGCCGGGACGCCTACCTCTCCGCGGCCGCGCGCCGGTTCCGGGAGCACGTCACCGACGCCATCCGCCGCGAAGCGGCGAGGTGACGAAACGGTCGAAAAACGCTTTCCGCCACGGGTGTTGCGCCGTTCGGCGGGGGTGGCGCGCGGCCGAACGCGCATAGCTGAGCGGGCTCTCAGATCGGTGTGACAGCCAGACGTGAAAGGAGTTCACTGGATTTCAGCGTCAACGATTGCCTAGTGCGAAGGAATCCGATGTCCACCACCGAGGCGTACACCGATCTTCCCGTCTTCGACCAAGACTTCGTGCAGCACCTGCACGCCCGGTACGACCAGCTGCGGGCCGCCACCCCGGTGCAGCGGATGGTCACGCGGGACGGCCTGGAGGTCTGGGTGATCACCCGCTACGACGAAGCGCGCGCCGCGTTGGCGGACTCCCGGTTCAGCAAGGACGTCACCCGGCTCCGGCTGGTGATCAACGAGAAGCTGCCGCCGGACGCGCACCGCCGGGAGTTCGCCAGCGAGCTGGGCGGGCACATGCTGAACACGGACCCGCCGGACCACACCCGGCTGCGCAAGCTCGTGGTCAAGGCGTTCACCGCGCGCCGGGTGGAGGGCATGCGCCCGCGCGTCGAGGAGATCAGCGCGACGCTGCTGGACGCGATCGCCGATGAGTCCGAAGTGGACCTGCTGGACGCCTTCGCGTTCCCGCTGCCGATCCAGGTGATCTCCGAGCTGCTCGGCGTCGACGAGTCCCGCCGGGACGACTTCCGGGCCTGGACCAACACCCTGCTCGACGCCTCGGACCACGAGTCGGCCAAGCAAGCCGCCGAGGCGGTGGCCGAGTACATGATCGAGCTCATCGAGATCAAGCGCCGCGAACCGGCCGACGACCTGCTCACCGGGCTCATCGAGGCCACCGAGGACGAGGACCGGCTCAGCGAGCAGGAACTGATCTCGATGGTGTTCCTGCTGCTGGTCGCCGGGCACGAGACGACGGTGAACCTGATCGGCAACGGGGTGCTGGCGCTGCTGCGCAACCCCGACCAGTGGGCGGCGCTGGTGGCGGATCCGGGCCTGGTGCCCGCCGCGGTCGAGGAGATGCTGCGCTTCGACGGCCCGTTGATCCACGGGACGTTCCGGTTCACCGCCGAGGCTGTCGAGGTCGGCGGCGTGGAGATCCCGGCGGGCGAGATCGTCTGGGTGGGGCTGGCGTCGGCGAACAACGACCCGGACCGCTTCGCCGAGCCGGAGCGCTTCGACATCGAGCGCGACGCGCACGGCCACCTGGCCTTCGGCCACGGCATCCACTTCTGCCTGGGCGCGCAGCTGGCCCGCCTGGAGGCGCAGATCGCGATCCGGCACCTCGTCGAGCGCTTCCCGAACCTCCGGCCGGTCGGCTCGGTGGAGGACGCCCAGTGGCGCTTCAGCAGCCTGATCCACGGCCTCCGCAGCCTCCCGGTCCACCCCGGAACCCGCTGACCCGAGATGGGTGGTCCGCAGTTTCAATTGAAACTGCGGACCACCGGCTGAAATCGGACTTCCAGTTTCAATTGAAACTGCGACCACACGCGGTGGAGGTGCCGGTCCGAGGTTGAGGGTCCGCAATTTCAATGGAAATCGGACCTTCGATTTCCATTGAAATCGAAGAAGTTGTCCACACTCCCCGGTGTGTCGGGCCACGACATGCCGGACGTTGTGGATGATCCGCAATTTCCATTGAAATTGGACCTTCGATTTCAATGGAAATTGCGGTCACGCGGGCGCGGGGTCACGTGGGCACGGGGTGCTCGGTTGCCGGTGTGGTAGGCGTTTCGTGGCGGGGTGATCTCCTCCTCGAGGAGGAGGTTCCGGGCCGGGTGGCGCGGTTACCTTGGTCCGATGCGGATCTCGTGGCCGGGCCGACCGCTGGTGGCCGACGGCGTGGTGGCGGTGCTCGTCCTCGCATTGGCCGGCGGCACGTCGCTGACCGCCGTGCGGGGCGCCGATCCGCTGCTGTGGGCGGCGCTCCTCGCGGTTTCGGTCTGGCTCTCCGCGAGCCTGGCCTTCCGCCGGGTGCGGCCGACCGGGGCGTTCGTCGCGGGCTCGATCGCGATGCTGGTGCTGGTCGCGCTGCCGGACATCCCCGGCGACATCTCGCCGGTGCTGCTGCCGTTCTCGCTGATCTACCCGGTGCTGCTGTACTCGGTCGTCGCATACGCCGAGCGATCCGCGCTGCCGGTGCTGTGCGGCTTGCTCGGCGCCGCGATCGTCGTCGCACGGGTTCTTTTCGGCTACCCGGCACTTGCGATCGACTGGCCCGCCGTCGTCGGCCTGGGGGCCGGGGCGGTGGGCTCGGTGCTCGCGGCCTGGGCGCTCGGCCGGTACCGGCGGATCAGGATCGCTTACGTGCGCTCGCTGGAGGAGCGCGCGGCGCAGGCGGAGCAGCTGCGCGAGCAGCAGGTGCGCGACGCCATCGCCGCCGAGCGCCGGCTGATCGCCCGGGAGATCCACGACGTGGCCGCGCATTCGCTGGCAGTCGTGCTCGCCCAGGCCGACACCGCGCGACTGGTCTTCGACCGCGATCCGGAGAAGGCGCGGGCGATGATCGGCACGGCGGTGGAGGTCGGCCGGGAAGCGATGGGGGAGATGCGCAGCATGCTCGGCGTGCTGCGCGCCGGCGACGAGAGCATCGAGACCGGCGGCGACCTCTCCGAGCTGGTCGAGAAGTTCCGCGGCACGGGCGCCGACGTCGAGCTGGTCGGCACCGGCACCCCGCGCGAGATCAGCACCGCGCAGCGCCACGCCGTCTACCGGATCGTCCAGGAATCGGTCACCAACGCCCTCAAGCACGTCGGATCCGGGGTCTCCTGCCGGGTCGCCCTGGACTGGGGCGCGGACCGGCTCGTGGTGGCGGTGTCGGACGACGGGCCGGGAACCGCGGCCGATCTCACCGCGCGCGGCGGCTATGGCATCGTCGGCATGGCCGAGCGCATGCGGCAGATCGGAGGCGATTTCGTGGTGCGCAGTGAGCCTGGTGCCGGGACCGAGGTCCGGGCCGAGTTCGGGTATTCCGCGCGATGACGATCCGAGTCGTCGTCGCCGACGACCAGCAGCTCATCCGGTCCGCGCTGACCACCGTGATCGGCCTGCACGACGACCTGGAATGCGTGGCCGAGGCGTCGACGGGCCGGGAGGCCGTCGAGGCGTGCCGGGCCCACCGGGTGGACGTGGTGCTGATGGACATCCGGATGCCCGGCCTGGACGGCATCGCCGCGACCGGGCTGATCACCGGTGAGGTACCCGGCACCCGCGTGCTGGTCCTGACCACGTTCGACCTCGACGAGAACCTGTTCGCCGCGCTGCGGGCCGGCGCCAGCGGATTCCTCACCAAGGACACGCCGGGCGAGGACGTCGTCGACGCGGTCCGGACAGTCCACAAGGGACATTCGATCGTCTCGCCCCGCGCGACCGGGAGCCTGCTGGAACTCGCCCGCCGCGCGGCGCCCCGGCACCGGCCGGCGTGGGAGGCCCTGACCGCCCGGGAACGCGACGTGCTCGTCGAGCTGGCCCGAGGGTCGTCCAACGCCGAGATCGGCGCCGAACTGCACCTGGCGGAGACGACGGTGAAGACCCACGTCGGCGGCATCTTGCGCAAGCTCGGCGTCCGGGACCGGCTGCACGCGGTGATCTGGGCCTACGAGAACGGCGTGGTGTGACCGCGCCTCCTCCTCGAGGAGGAGGAAGCCGGGCCGTCGCGGAGGAGGTCCGCCACCGGTGTCCAGGGTCAACATCGGGTCATGACAACCAAGAGACGTAGTCTTCCGGTCTACCTGGTCGGATTCGTCGGGCTGGCCCTGGTCGCGATCGCGCTGGTCTGCTGGGCGGCCGGTCTCACCAATCCGCTGGCCGATTCCGGCGACAGCTTCGGGCGTTCCCTGGCCTTCTTGCCGCAAACCGCCGCGCACCTGGTCGTGGCCGCGGTCGGCGTGCTCACCATTGCCGCCGCGGTTTGCGCGCGGCGCGACGGGAGAGCTGCTCGAGTCGTCGGGGTGACCGCGACCGGTGCGTTGGTCCTCGTGCTGGACGCGGGCGTGCTGGCCATGCTCGGGTATGTGCCGTTCACGATCATCTCGCTCCTGACGGGGCATGCCGAGCGCCTGAGCGTGTTCCTGTCCACATCGCTGCTGGTCCAGTTCGGCATCGCCGCCGCTGCCGGGAGTCTCCTGTGGATGCAGGTGGTTCGGGCGACGGAGAACGCCGCCGGGAAGGACCCGGCAGCAGCGCACGAGCGCGCCCGGGTGCGGACCCGGCGGTGGACCGTGATCGCCATGGCTGTACCGCTGGCGTACGCGCTTACGCGGTTCCTGATGGCATTGCAGGTGCCCGGTTTCGAAATGCCGCCTGGCGACGCCACCGGAATCCTCGCCCCGCTCGGGCTCGCCCTGGCGGCGACCGGAGGTGCGGTGCTCACCTGGGGGCTGATCCGCCCGTGGGGCGAGCGCTTCCCCCGCTGGATCCCGTGGGCGGCGGGGCGGCGGGTCCCGATCGACCTCGCCGCGGCGCCCCCGCTGGCGGTGTCCCTGCTGGCGCTGGCGGCGTCCAAGCTGCTCTTGGCGCCGACCTTCACGGAGACCGAGCTGGGCTGGGGCGACGTGCTGATCGCGCTGCCGATCTACCTGTGGCCGCTGTGGTCGGTCGCCCTCGTGCTGGCGGCGGTGAACTACCGCATCCGCCGCAGCACCGGTCAGCGCAGCGCGATGATGGTGTAGGGGCCGACCTCGCGCTTGGCGAAGGCGGGCGAGTCGAACACCGCCGGGTCGAAGTAGACGTCGTAGTCCCGGACGTTCGGCAGCTGCGGGAAGGCGTCGTCCTTCAGCTGCAGCACCAGCTTGCCCGCCTCGTCATCCGGGAGCTCCACTGTGGAGTACGGGCTCGCCGGGTTGGTCAGGACGAAGACGTTGGGCGTCTTGAACCGGCTGTCGCGCAGCATGCCGAGGAACTCGTCGGCGGTCTTCGCGGTCGTCCACCGGCGGATCTCGGCGGCCCGCTCCTGGTAGTCCGCCAGCGGGTTGGCGTAGTGCGGCGTCTCCTGCTGGAAACCCCAGTAGGGCTTGAAGGACATCAGCTTGTAGTCGGTCGTGAGCAGCACGTTGTGCTCCGGCGCGCGGCCGGTCAGCTCGGCGATCGCGGCGATCTCGGCGGGGGTCCACGAGCCGAGCTGCTGCGGATCGCGCTGACCCATCGCGTTGTCGCCGGTGGGGTAGTAGTCCGCGTAGGCGCGTTCGACGGACGGCTGCAGCGCCAGCCCGATCGCGCCCTGGTTGATGGTGATCGCGCCGAGCAGCCCGAGCGCGGTGGCGACCATGCTGATCCGCAGCGCGTACCGGGCGTCCAGCTTGTGCCGCAGGTAGCCGATGAGTTCCAGCAGGCCGAAGACGCCCGCGACGGCCAGCGTCACGTCCAGGATCACGTTGAGCCGGAACGCCAGCAGCGTGGTCTTGGCGATCAGCGCCACCGTCGACAGCACGAACCAGCCGTAGACGGCGAGGACGGTGGTCAGCATCGCGGCGGCGACCTCGCTGCGGCGGCACCGCAGCAGCAGCCACACCAGCCCGGCCAGGCACAGCATCCCGAACGCGGTGCCCTCCAGCATCGGCACCGGCAGGAACGCGCCGTCCTCGGGAAGGTAGTGCTGTGCCGCGCTGCGCGGGTTGGCCAGCAGGAAGTTCGTGGACAGCAGGTACGGCAACCAGACCAGCAGCGTGATGGCGAGGCTGACGATGCCGATCGGCAGCAGCCGCAGGAACAGCTGCCGCGCCGTCGGCCACAGCCGCTGCCCCTGGTGCACCCGGAACGCGCCGATGAGCACCGCCATCAGCACGACCATCAGCACCGCGAACGCGAAGTGCAGGGTGTAGGTGATCGCCGCGAAACCGACGTAGCCGCCGATGCAGACGAGCGCCCACCGCGGAGCGCGCTCCTGGCGGCGCAGCGCGTGCCAGGCCAGCACCGCGACCGGCGCCAGCCACGCCGCCGACGGCCACGCGTAGGGCTCCTCGATGCCGTGCAGCATGCCGGCGAGCGCCGTCACCACCGCCGCGAGCAGCGCGAGCCGACGGCGCACCACGACGCTCCACAGCGTGAAGGCGACGACGGTGGTCACCGCCACCCAGGCCAGCGCGTAGGGCTTGTACGCCGCCCAGCCCTCCCAGCCGATGAGGTTGGCGAACCGGCCGCCCAGCCAGAACCAGCCGCCCGGGTAGTAGGGGGAGGTGTCGGCGTAGTTGAGGTCGGCCAGGCCCGGGGTGGTGGCCATCCGGGTCATGTACTGCAGGCGGAATCCGTTGTCCACGGAGGACCCGCCGTAGTAGAACCTGGTGGCCTGCAACGGGATCGCGAGCGCGAACGTGCTGAACGCGCTCAGCGCCACCCAGGTGCCGAACACCCGCGCCCACCGCGGCGAACGGCGATGCCCGAACGCCAGCAGCAGGAACAGCACCGTCAGCACCAGCGCGCTGCTGACGGCCGCGAGGGCCTCCGGCGCGAAGCTGGGTTCGCTGATGCTCAACCTGGTGATGGCGAACTGCAGCACCAGGCTCACCACAGCCGCCACGAACGCGCCCAGCAGCAGCTCGGCGACGGTGCTGCGCAGCGGCAGCCGGACGGCCGAATTTCGGCGAGGTTCGTCGATCGGGCTCGGTCCGGTCAACAGCGGACTCGGCAGGATTCCCGCCACTTCGCGCGTCCTTCGGCGTAGCTGACATGGGGGCTCGCGCAGAATAGTTGATGTGCGCCCTGAGCCCCGCCATCGGGTGATGCTGGCAGGGCGCGGCGGAACGCTAGGGTGACGCAGCAGAACGGTCGTGGTAGCCGCTAGGAGGAGGTCGGCGGGTGGCGGACAGCCCGGTGGAGCCCGGCGGCACGCGCGCCGCCCCGGAGCGGATCGAGCCCAGGGCCGGCGCCGCGGCGGAAGTGCCGGTGCCGCGACTGGCCCCGCCGGTGCCGCCCGTGGTGGTCAAGGCCGACCTGCTGCCCGCGGTGAGCGCGGTGTCGCTGATCGCGCTGCTGGGCCTGCCGATCGGCTGGGTGTGGTCGCGGCTGGCGCCGCCGCAGGAGAGCGTGCTCGGCGAGCGGGGAAGGCTGACCCCGCTGCTGGTGGAGGGCTACCACGACTTCGACGCGATCGCGATCTTCGCCCTGCTCGCCTTCGCCGCCGGGCTGCTGACCGCCGCGGTGCTGTGGCTGCTGCGCGGGCGCCGCGGCCCGGTGCTGCTCATCGCCGGTGTGCTCGGCGCGCTGATCGCGTCGTGGCTGGGCGTGCAGATGGGCACCTCGTTCGCCGCGGGCCTCTACGCGATGCCGCCGAACGCGAAGCTGGGCGACCTGATCACGGTGGCCCCGCAGGTCGCCAGCGGCTGGGTGCTGCTGCTCCAGCCGCTGGGCGTCGCGCTCGGCTACGGCCTCGCGGCCTCCTGGAACGGCCTCGACGACCTCGGCCGCCGCCTGCGCTGAGCGATCACTTCGGCATCGCGCGCAGGGACTGGGTCATCTTGTTCAGCGTGTCGACCGGGACCGCGTCCGGCACGTCCTGATCGGCGACGGCGAGGAACACCATCGAGCTCTGCCCGTCGCTGTTGGTGGCGAGCACGCTGACCACGGCGTTCTTGGAGTCGCACGGGCCGGGCGCCATCAGCGTGACGCGGGCGGTGACCCGGACGGCCGGGAGGCCGCCGGGGAGCTGCACCTGCTCCGGCGGGCCGAGGACGACCAGGGGCTTGTTGCCGTCGCGGACGTAAGCGAGTTCGGCCAGCTTCTGCGCCGTCTCGTTGGCCACCGTGGTGTCGTCCGCGCCCTTGCGCGCGCTCACGCCCGCGGTCGCCCGGAAGCTGCCGGCGTCGCCGGAGCAGAAGCCCTCCATGTAGTCGGCGACGCCGGTCATCGTCACCGGGTCGTCGGGCGGGCCGAAGGCGTGGACGTTCTCCGGGTTGGGGTCGAGCTTCCAGCCCTGGCCGGCCGGCAGGTCGTAGACCGCGCCCCGCTTCGGCACGGTCGCCACCTGCCAGCCGTCCACCACCGGCGTCAGGTTCGGGTTGGCCACCCCGGACGTGGGCGGGGGTGCGCTGGTGGTCGGCTTCGCGGGGGAGCTGGTGCGCGCCGGGGGCGGCGGCGACGCCACCGGCGAGCCGCCGGAGGTGCTGAGCACGACGATCGTCGTGACGATGGCGATCACGGCCACCGAGGCGAGCGCGATCGCCGCGATCATCGGCCCGCGGCTCTTGCCCGGCGGAGCCGGTTGCACCGGGTAGCCGCCGGCCATGCCCGGATGGACCGGCGGCGGCTGCTGCGGCGGCTGCTGGGGTTGTTGCGGCGGCTGCTGGGGTTGCGAGAACGTGCCGAACCCCTGGTACTGCGCGCCGGGTTGCGGCGCCGATCCGCCGGGATTGCCCGCGATGGGCTGTCCCGTGATCGGGTCGTACTGCCCGTACTCGTTGGAGCCCCAGTTGCCAGGTGATGACATGCGGCGATCCTAGCGAGGCGCGTGAATACCTCAGTTGACGCTGGCGTGTTGCGCGAATTCGGTCAGCGGCGCCGGAACCGCGCGGAGCTCGCGGAGGAACTCGGCCTCCCGCAGCAGCAACCGCCGGATGCTGCGCAGCCGCTCCAGCGGATCGGTCTCGGCCAGCAGCTCCTGCCGGTCCTCGACGGTCAGCACGCAATCGTCGGCCAGCAGGTAGGAGAGCGCCGCGGCATCGGCGTCCTCGCCGGGCACGTCGCGCCGCCCGCCGCGCAGCCCGGTGTCGTGGTAGCGCTGGTGGGCCGCGCGGGCGGCGGTGATCAGGTGCTCGCGGCGGGCCGGCGAGTCGTGCTCCGGAGCGGTGTCCGGCAGCCACTCGACCTCGGCCATCAGGTACGGCGCCGCGGCCCGGTCGATCTGCAGCAGCCGGAACCGCCGCTCGCCGGCGGCGCTGATGTCGTAGCGCCCGCCGGGCAGCTGCCGCACCTGGTCCAGCAGCGCCGAGCAGCCGACGTCGTACATCGAGTCGACGTTGTCCTCGCCGACCTCCCAGCCCTGGCGGATGCCCACCACGCCGAACCGGCGGTCGGGCAAGTCCTCGCCGACCAGGTCGGTGACCAGCTGCCGGTAGCGCGGCTCGAAGATGTGCAGCGGCAGGTGGCCGCCCGGCAGCAGCGCGGAGCCCAGCGGGAACAACGGCAGCACGTCAGTCACGCCCCAAACCTACGTGCCAAATCACCCGATGGCACCACAGTGATTCCCGGCGCCGGCCTCAGGCCCGGTCATACGGGTGTCGGGGATCCCACAGTGAGAAGGCGGACGTAATTCCCGCAGGTGGCCGCTACCCGCACCGCCACGAGTCTGGGAACACTCCATTACGCCGGCGGGCGGAACACCGCGAAGGGGTCCGTGACCTGCAGGTCGCGGCACGTGAACTGGAACAGCGCGGGCGGGCGGCCGCCGGCCGGGCCCGCGGGCACCGTCCGGCCGGTGGGTTCCAGCACGCCCCGCCGCGACAGCACGCGCTGCAGGTTCGTGGCCGCGACCTGGTAGCCGAGCGCGGCGGAGTAGATCCGGCGCAGCTCCGAGACGGTGAACTCGGCCGGAGCCAGCGCGAAGCCGATGTTGGTGTAGGACAGCTTCGCGCGCAGCCGGTCCTGCGCTGCGAGCACGATCAGCTCGTGGTCGAAGGCCGTCGGCGGCAGGGCGTCGACCGGGTGCCAGGCGGTGTCGGCGGGCACCTCGGGGTCGATGTCGGAGGGCACCAGGCCGAGGAACGCGGTGGCGACCACCCGGCGGCCGGGCACCCGGTCCGGGTTGCTGAACACCGAGAGCTGCTCGACGTGGGACAGCTTGTGCACGTCGACCTTCTCGGCCAGCTGGCGGCGGATGGAGGTCTCGACGTCCTCGGTCGCCGCGAGCCGCCCGCCGGGCAGTGACCAGCGGTGCACGTCCGGTTCCCGGGCGCGTTGCCAGAGCAGCACCCGCAGCCCGTCGTCGCGGATCTGGAGCACTCCGGCGAGCACTTCGTGACCAGCGTCGCTCTTGTCCGCACAACTTGCGATGTTAGTATGTGGCACGTTTTCGATTCTAAGGCGAAAACCTCGGAGCGCTTGATCCGGGGTGCTAGCGGACCTTCCGGGCGGGTTGTCCCGGAGGGTCCGGCGAGGAGGACGACATGGCCGCGACTGCAACCTGGGAGCGGACCGAGACCGGTTACACCGGGGTGGAGCCCACCGCGGACTGGGCGCGCGAGGTGCGCCGGCTGGCCGACGAGCGGGACGCGGTGCTGCTGGCGCACAACTACCAGCTGCCGGAGATCCAGGACGTCGCTCACCACACCGGCGACTCGCTGGCCCTCAGCCGCATCGCGGCGAACAGCTCCGCGAGCACGATCGTCTTCTGCGGCGTGCACTTCATGGCCGAGACCGCGAAGATCCTCGGCCCGGAGAAGACGGTGCTCATCCCGGATGCCCGGGCGGGCTGTTCGCTGGCCGACTCGATCACCGCGGACGAGCTGCGCGCCTGGAAGGCCGAACACCCCGGCGCGGTCGTGGTGTCCTATGTGAACACCACCGCCGAGGTGAAGGCGGAGACCGACATCTGCTGCACGTCGTCGAACGCGGTGGACGTGGTGCGCTCGATCCCGGCCGACCGCGACGTGCTGTTCTGCCCGGACCAGTTCCTGGGCGCGCACGTCAAACGCGAGACCGGCCGCGAGAACCTGCACATCTGGGCCGGGGAGTGCCACGTGCACGCCGGGATCAACGGGCCCGAGCTCGCCGACCGCGCGGCCGCGAACCCGGACGCGGACCTGTTCATCCACCCCGAGTGCGGCTGCGCCACCTCGGCGCTCTACCTGGCCGGCGAGGGCACCGTCGCCAAGGAGCGGGTGAAGATCCTGTCCACCGGCGACATGCTGACCGCGGCGAAGGAGACCGGCGCGCGCTCGGTGCTGGTGGCCACCGAGATCGGCATGCTGCACCAGCTGCGCCGCGCCGCCCCCGAAATCGACTTCCGCGCGGTCAACGACCGGGCGTCCTGCCGCTACATGAAGATGATCACCCCCGCGGCGCTGCTGCGCTGCCTGCGCGAAGGCGCCGACGAGGTGCACGTGCCGGCGGACGTCGCCGACCGCGCGCGGGCCTCGGTCGAGCGGATGATCGCGATCGGCAAGCCGGGAGGCGGCGAATGAGCTGGGAAGCGGGCGCGGACTTACTCGTCGTCGGCACCGGCGTCGCGGGCCTGACGGCGGCGCTGCGGGCCCGCGAGCTGGGCCTGCGGGTGCTGGTGGTCAGCAAGGACTCCGCGGCGGCGGGCAACACGAGCTGGGCGCAGGGCGGCATCGCCGTGGTCCGGTCCGACGAGCTCGACCCGGGCGACAGCCTGCGCGAGCACGTCGAGGACACGCTGACCGCAGGCGTCGGGCTGTGCTGGCGCCCGGCGGTGCGGGACATCCTCGCCGACGGCGCGGCGGCGATCGCGCGGCTGCAGGCGACCGGCGCCCGGTTCGACGTGGGCCCGGACGGCGAGCTGGCGCGCGCCCGCGAGGGCGGGCACAGCGCGTTCCGCGTGATCCACTCCGGCGGCGACGCGACCGGCGCGGAGGTGCAGCGCGCGCTGTCCGAAGCCGTGCGCGGTGGCGGGATTCCGGTGCTGGAGCAGCATTGCGTCGTCGAGCTGCTGCGCGGCGACAGCGGCGCCGTGGCCGGCGCGGTCGCGATGGACGCCGAGAACAGGCCGGGTGTACTGCGCGCCCCGGCGGTGCTGCTGGCGACCGGCGGGCTCGGCCAGCTCTACGCCGCGACCACCAACCCCGAAGTGTCCACTGCGGACGGAATCGCGCTTGCGCTGCGGGCCGGTGCCTCCGTCGCGGACCTGGAGTTCGTGCAGTTCCACCCGACGGTGCTCTACACGCCGGGCGGGCCGAGGGGGCGGCGGCCGCTGATCACCGAGGCGGTGCGCGGCGAAGGCGCGGTGCTCGTCGACGTGCACGGGCGCCGCGTGATGGAGGGCGCGCACCCGCTCGCCGACCTCGCGCCGCGCGACGTCGTATCGGCGGCGATCAGCAGGCGGGCCGCCGAAACCGGTGCCGAGCACGTGTTCCTCGACGCCACGAGCATCGGGGCCGGGTTCCCCGAGCGGTTCCCGACGGTCCACGCGGCGTGCCGGGCGGCCGGGATCGACCCGGTCCGCGAGCCGATCCCGGTGGCCAGCGCCGCGCACTTCTCCTGCGGCGGCGTGGTGTCCAGTGTGGATGGCCGCACCGCCGTGACCGGGCTCTACGTCGCCGGTGAGGTCGCGTGCACCGGGCTGCACGGCGCGAACCGGCTGGCGTCCAACAGCCTGCTGGAAGGCCTCGTGGTCGGCGGGCGCGCGGCCGAGGCGGTGGCCAAGGACCTGTGCTGCGGGCTGCTCAACCGCAAGCCCGCCGGCACGGCCCTGCAGTCCGCGATGGCGGTGGTCGACCGGGACCTGCTGCAGCGCACCATGAGCCGGTACGCCGGCATCTGGCGCGACGACGAGGGCCTGGCGACCGCGACGAAGGAGCTGGACCGGGCGGCCATCGTCCGTCCACTTAAGAATCGGCAGGTGGTCGAGGACTCCTCGCTGGCGCTGACCGCGCAGGCACTGCTGGCGGCGGCCAGGCAACGCGCGGAGTCCCGCGGCTGCCACCGCCGAACGGATTTCCCGGACACCGATGACCTGCGCTGGCGGCGCAGCACGGTGCTCCGGCTGGACGCCTCGGGGTGCCTCATCCGCACCACGGCCGGGATTGCGAGGGCGGCATGACCATCGATCTGGACGACGCGCGCGAAGTGGTGCGCACGGCACTGGCCGAAGACCTGCGCTACGGGCCGGACGCGACGACCGCGGCGACGGTCCCGGCCGGCGCGGTCGCCGAGGCGGGATTCAACACCCGCAAGGCCGGCGTGGTCTCGGGCCTGCCGCTGGTGCGGCTGGTGCTCGACGAGGTGCTGGGCGCGGACGCCTACGCGGTGCTCTCCGAGCGGGCCGACGGCGACGTGCTGGAGCCCGGCGACTGCGTGCTGCGGGTGAAAGCACCGGTCCGCGGCCTGCTCACGGCGGAGCGCACGGCGCTGAACCTGCTGTGCCACCTCTCGGGCATCGCGACCGCGACGGCCGCGTGGGTCGAGGCGGTCGAGGGCACGGGCTGCCGGATCCGGGACAGCCGCAAGACGCTGCCGGGCCTGCGGGTCCTGCAGAAGTACGCGGTGCGCTGCGGCGGCGGCGTCAACCACCGGATGGGCCTCGGCGACGCGGTGCTGATCAAGGACAACCACGTGGTCGCGGCGGGCTCGGCGGTGGCGGCGGTGCGGGCCTGCCGGGAGCACGCGCCGGACCTGCCGATGGAGGTCGAGGTGTCCACTCTGGACGAACTCGACGAGGTGCTGGCGGAGGACGTGGCGCTGGTCCTGCTGGACAACTTCACCCCGCAGCAGTGCGCGGAAGCGGTGCGCCGGGTCCGCGCGGCGGCGCCGCGAACGGAGCTGGAGGCATCGGGCGGCCTGACCCTGGAGGTGGCGAGGCCCTACGCGGAGACGGGAGTCCAGTACCTGTCGGTGGGAGGCCTGACGCACTCCTCCCCGGCCCTGGACCTCGGCCTGGACATGTGATCACTCGGTGGTCGCGGGCCCGCCGAACAGGCCCGCGTCCCACTGCTCGACCAAGTCCCGATGCGTGCGATGCCATTCGTTGTGCTCGCGACAGTGCCGGAGAGCGTCGTCTCGATCAAACGCGGTGCCGTGCGTATCGAACTCGGTCACAGCAGCGATTCGAAGTCGATGCGCACCTCGACGGGATCGGACACCGCCAGCTTGCCGGTGTCCACCCCGGCGGGCGCGTAGGTCCGGGTCGTGGGGTCGAGGCGGTAGCGGAACGCGGTCAGTCGCCGGTCGTCCTGGTGTTCGCGTTCGATACGCCAGAAGTGTTCGATACCCGCGGCGGCGTACTCGGCGGGCTTGTCGGTTTGGTCGGCGGTGACCGAGCCCGGTGACATCACCTCGACGACCAGCAGGCAGTGCTGCGGGCGAAGCACAGCCTCGTCTGGCAGCGCGGAGTCGTAGACGACGATGTCCGGTCGGCGGTTGAGCAGGGGCACGTCCCGTAGCCGAAGGTCGACATCGAAGTCGACAGTGAGCTCGGGGCCAGCGGCAAGAGCCAGTTCCTCCGCAAGGCGGCGAACGATCCTCTGGTGCGAGCGACGGGGGGCGGGAGTCACGACGATGGCTCCATCGACAATCTCGATGCGGCGGCACACTTCCTCGGGCAGCGCCTCGTAGTCCGCAGCGCTAAGCCCCTCCGGCGGTAGCGTCATCCAGTCAGGAAGTGCGGTCATTGCCGAGCCCTTCTCCCTATGGGTACCGGACCAGCGTAGCTGTAGCGACTTCGTCGCCGGGGATCTTGCAAGATGATTCCTTCACCTGGAGTGACTGAATACTACCGAACGTGTTCGGGCTTGTGGATGTCGGGCATGATTTGGTCATGGGTCGGCTGATCGGGGTGGAGTACTGGTGAGCACTGTGCAGCCCGAGCGGGTTCTGCCTTCTCCGCTGTTGGGCGGGATCTACCGGGCCCGGCGGCCCACCGGTCCGGTGGTCGGGTTGCTCGTCGTGTTGTTCTGCCTGCTCGTCGGGCAGGCCGTCGCCGGGGTGGTGCTGGTCGCCGCGTTCGGGTTGCCGATCAGCGCTCTGGTCGGCGGCGAGCTGGGACTGACCACTCAGCTGGCGCTGATGCTCAGCTTCGCCGGGGCCTCCGGCCTGCTGGCGCTGTGGATCCTCGTCAAGGAGCGACGGCCCTTCGGCTCCGTCGGGTTCTTCCCCGCGTCGCGCATCGGCGCGAATCTGGCGCTCGGGACCGCGGTGGCGGTGGTGCTGCTGTCCGTGCCGGTCGGCATCAACGTGCTCGGCGGGCAGTTCGAGATCGGCTCGGTGCGCGCCGCGCAGATCGGCGGCGCGCTCGTGGCGCTGATCGGCTTCGCCGTGCAGGCCGGCACCGAGGAGATCCTCACCCGCGGCTACCTGATGCAGGTCACCTACCGGAAGTGGGGCCTGGTCGCCGCGATCGCCTTCCAGGCGCTGGTGTTCGCCGCGCTGCACGGCGTCAACGCAGGCGTCAGCGTGATCGCGCTGGTCAACATCCTGCTGATCGCCGTGGTGCTGGCGTTCTGGGCGCTGGCGGAGGGCGGCCTGTGGGGCGTGTGCGCGTTCCACGCGGTGTGGAACTGGTGGCAGGGCAACGTGTACGGCATCGAAGTGTCCGGAATGGACATCCAGACGACCGTGCTGGAGATCGGCGGCTCGCCGGGCAGCGCGCCCCTGCTCACCGGGGGCGGGTTCGGCATCGAAGGAAGCCTGCTCACCACCGCGGTCCTGGCCGTCGCCGCGGTGCTCGCCGCGCTCGCCTACCGCCGGAAGCTCGCCCGCTCGCAGGCCGCGTGAAGGGCGCCTTCCTGCTTCGGGAAGGCGCCCTCCGCGGTGGGACTTCAGAAGCGGCGGTTGGCGAGGACCGGGATGGCTTGGCGGGCCTGCTCGACCGCGGCCGGATCGATGTCCACGACGAGGATGTCGGGGGAGTCGGCGAGCTGCGCGTGCACTTGGCCCAGCGGGGTCGCCGCGAGGCTGTAGCCGATGCCGGTCGGGGCCTTGCCGCTCGGCTCCCGGCCGGTGCTGCGCGGGTCGGCCTGGTCGCAGGCCACCACCCACGACGTCGAGTCCAGCGCGCGGGCGCGCACCAGCAGCTCCCACTGCTCGCGCTTGCCCTCGCCGGAACCCCAGGACGCCGAGGTGACGATCACCGACGCGCCCTGGTCGGCCAGCTTCGTGAACAGCCCGGGGAAGCGCACGTCGTAGCAGGTCGTGAAGCCGACCTTGGTGCCGCCGAAGTCCACCACCACGGGCTGCTCGCCCGGCGCGACGGTGTCCGACTCGGCGAAGCCGAAGGCGTCGAACAGGTGGATCTTGTCGTAGGAGGTGTCCACGCCGCGGCCGGTGATCAGCAGCGTGTTGGTCACCCTGCCGTCCGCGGTGGGCGTGAACATGCCCGCCGCGACGGCGATGCCCGCCTCCTCGGCCAGCCGCCGCACCTCGGTGGCCCACGGCCCGTCGAGCGGCTCGGCCAGCGGCCCGAGCTTGATCCCGAAGCAGGCCATCGTCGCCTCCGGGAAGACCGCGAGGTCGGCGCCGGCGTCCGCGGCCCGCCGCACGTAGTCGGCGACCAGCTCCAGGTTCGCCTTGGGGTCCGGGCCGGAAACGATCTGGCAGAGAGCAATCCGCATAACCACAACCATCCTTCAGGGATTGTTTTCCAAACTCGTCTTGCGTAGCGGGGCGGGTGGCGGCCCCCCTGCGGGAATTACAGACGTCGTCTGGACTGTGGGATCCCCGACTTGTGCATGTCCAATACGCGGCATCGGGGCTGTCCTCGCCAGACGACGTCTGAGAACCCGCGGTGGTGCGAGTCGCGCAGGCGGGCTAAGCGGCTGGCGCCGCTTCAAAGAAGAACGACATTTGAACTCCCTACAGCGCTCACCCGTTACGATGTTTGTATACCAGCGATATGCATGCAGCTAGATTTCACACAGGGGGGGTCTTCGTTGCCGTCGGGACGCGAACTGGCTTACGACCATCTCAAGGACACGGTCCTCAGCGACCCGTCGATGCAGGGGCAGTTCGTCAACGAACAGGCGCTCGCCGACGAGATCGGGGTGTCCCGCACGCCGATCCGCGAGGCCCTGCTGCTGCTCGCCGCCGAGGAGCTGGTGCAGCTCGTGCCCAAGCGCGGCGCCTACATCGCGCCGGTCGGCGGCCGGGAGATCCGCGAGCTGTTCGAGATCCGCACGATGATCGAGTGCTACGCGGCCCGCCGCGCCGTCGAGCTGGACGCGGTGCCGCTGGAGCAGATGCGCGCCGAGCTGGACGCCCAGCGCGAGCTCGGCGGCGACGACCAGGCGCGCGCGTTCATCGACCGCGACCACGGGTTCCACGCCGCGCTGGTGTGCGCGGTCGGCAACGACATGCTCAGCAAGACCTACGACGCGCTGCGGGCCCGCCAGATCCGCGCGGGCATCGTGGCGCTGTTCAGCGTCAGCGGACGGCGCAAGGCGGTGCTCGCGGAGCACGAGGCGATCCTCGCGGCGCTCGCCGCGGGCGACGCGGAGGCCGCGACGAAGGCGATCACCGAGCACCTGACGGCGACGCAGCAGGTCGTCCTGGCGGGCTGATGAGGGGCTCTCAATTTTAGGCAAAATTGGGAACCCCGCCCCCGGGCCTCCCGGCGGGCGAGGTTTCCAATTTTAGGCAAAATCGGGCGGGTCACTGCGCGTTCCGGCGGCCCAGGGACAGGCCGATCAGGGTCACCACGCAGGTCGCCGTGAGGTAGCACGCAGGGGCGAACCAGGTGCCGAACGAGGCGAACAGGTAGGTGAACAGCAGCGGGGCCAGCGCACCGCCGATGACGCCGGCCAGCGTGTACGCCAGGGACGATCCGGTGGCGCGCAGCGCCGGGCTGAACTGCTCGGACACGAACGCCGCCTGCGGCCCGTACATGAGCGCGTGCCAGACCAGGCCGATGATCACGCCGAAGATCAGCAGCCCCGCCGAGCCGCCGCCGACCATCGGGAAGAACACGAACGGCCACACGCCGGCGCCGATCGCGCCCACCGCGTAGACCTTCCGCCGCCCCCACCGGTCCGACAGCGCCCCGGCCAGCGGCATCAGCACGAGCTGCAGCGTCGAGCCGAGCATGACCCCGGTGACCGCCCAGCTCTTCGGCATGTTCAGCTGCTGGGTGGCGTAGGTGAGCACGAACACGGTGAACAGCGCGTAGAGCACGTCCGGGCCGACGCGGGAGAGGATCGCCGACACCAGCGCGCGGGGTTCGCGGGTGAAGACGTCCCGCACCGGCGCCCCGGCCTGCTCGCCCTTCTCCTGCAGCTCCTTGAAGACCGGGGTCTCCTCCAGCTTCACCCGGATCCACAGGCCGAACAGCACCAGCACGGCGGAGAGCAGGAACGCGACCCGCCAGCCCCAGGACATGAACTGCTCCTGGGTGAGCAGCGCCGCGAGCGCCGCCAGGACGCCGTTGGCCAGCAGGTTGCCCGCGGGCGGGCCGATCTGCGCGGCCGACGCCCAGAAGCCGCGGTGCTTGTCGCTGCCGAACTCGCTGGACAGCAGGACCGCGCCGCCCCATTCGCCGCCGATGCCCACGCCCTGCGCGAAGCGCAGCACCACCAGCAGCACGGCGCCGAGCGCGCCGACCTGGCTGTGCGTCGGCAGCAGCCCGATGAAGACGGTCGAGATGCCGGTGATGAGCAGGGTGATGACCAGCACCTGCTTGCGCCCCAGCACGTCGCCGAGCCGGCCGAACACGAAGCCGCCCAGCGGCCGGGAGACGTAGCCGACGGCGTACGTGGAGAACGCCAGCAGCGTGCCGGAAAGCGGGTCGTGGCTGGGGAAGAACAGCTGGCCGAACACCAGCGCCGACGCCACCGAGTACGCGGCGAAGTCGTACCACTCCAGGGAGGTGCCGCTGAGGCTCGCGACGAAGGCCTTGATCAGGTCCTTGCGGGCCGGCCGGGCCGGCGTGGATAGCGCTTGGGTCATCGGGGTCCATTTCCTGTGCCGGGCTGCCGGGGGTCGTTCGGCTCGTGGATGCCGACCACCGGGGTACTGTGATACACCAAATGTATACAACCAGTATGCGGACGTTGGAGGACATCTTGTTTCCACTGAGTTTCGATGTCAACGGCGAGGTCGTCGAGGTGTCGGTGACGGCCCTGCTCAACGGCGGCTACGCCGGGCGCAGCCAGGAGGACGTCGCGGCGCACGTCGCCGAGCTGGCCGAACTCGGTGTGCCCGCGCCGACGAAGACGCCGTGCCTCTACCCGGTCGCGCCCTACCTGGCGATGCAGGCCGACGAGGTGCCCGCGCAGCACGAGCGCACCTCCGGCGAGGCGGAGTGGGCGCTGGTCGTCGCCGGCCCCGAGGAGCGGGACGTGCTGCTGACCGTGGCCTGCGACCACACCGACCGGGCGCTGGAGGTGCACGGCGTCGCGTGGAGCAAGCAGGCCGGCCCGGACGTGCTGGGCCGCAAGGCCTGGCGGCTGGTCGACGTCGCCGACCGGCTCGACGAGCTGACGCTGACCGCGTGGGCCGACGGTGCGGTGATCCAGAAGGGCACCCTGGCGGAGCTGCTGACGCCCCAGTTCTGGCTCGACGACCTGCGCGAACGCGGCCTGCTGAAGCCGGGCACCGTGCTGCTGTCGGGCACCATTCCGATGGACGCCGCCGTCGACCAGTTCGCCGGCTCCTGGCGGGTCGAGCTCGGCGACCCGAAGACCGGCGACGTCATCGCCTGCGAGTACCGGGTCAGCCGGATGCCCGAGCCGGTGGAGTGATTCCGGCGGGTTTCCGCTGGTCGGTTCTCGTGGGCGTTTTGGGCCGCTATGGCGATCCAAAACGCTCACGAGCCGGTGCCGCTGCGCCGTCCCGGCGAGCAAGATCTCAGGTTATTGAGAACTACTTGCAACAGCACCTATTGTTCGGGAGTGCTGAATCGTCGTGCCTTCTTCGTCGCCGTTCCGGTCGCCCTGGGCCTGCTCGGGGCCGGTTGCGCCGCGCCCTCCGCGCCGGGCACCGGCGATCCCGGGTCGATGCTGCTAGCTGACGGCTTCGAGCCGGAGAGCCTGAACCCGCTGCTGGGCTACGGCGTGGAAGGCGCCGCGAAGTTCTACGACGGGCTGCTGGCCTTCGACGGCCAGGCCGCGCTGCGCCCCGCGCTGGCCGGCGAAGTGCCGCAGTCCACGCCGGACGCCAAGACCTGGACGGTCAAGCTCCGCGACGGCGTCCGCTTCCACGACGGCACGCCCTTCGACGCCGACGACGTCGTCGCCACCTACCGCGCCGCGATCGACCCGGCCTACGCCTCGACGGTCTCGTCGGACTTCGACATGCTCGCCGGCGTCCGCGCGCTCGACCCGCACACCGTGCAGTTCGACCTGAAGATCCCCTACGCCGCCTGGCCGTCGAAGCTGGTGCTCGGCATCGTGCCGAACGAGCAGCTCGCCGGGCCCAAGCCGCAGGAGAGCTCGCCGCTGAACACCAAGCCGGTCGGCACCGGCCCCTACAAGCTCGTCGAGTGGCGCCAGGGCGACCAGATGACCTGGGAGGCCAACGCCGACTACTGGGGCGGCGCGCCCGCGGTCGGCAAGGTCACCGTCGTCTTCGCCAAGGACGACAACACCCGCGCCCAGCGCCTGTCCGCCGGCGAGTTCGACGGCACCGTGCTGCCACCGGTGCTGGCCGAGAGCGTCGGCCGCGACGGCTACCGGACGGTGCACCACAGCACCGCCGACTACCGCACCATCGCGCTGCCCAACGAGCACCCGGTCGCCGGCGATCGCGCCGTCCGGCAGGCGCTGAACCTCGCGGTCAACCGCGAAGGCATGATCCAGGCCCTGCTGGGCGGGCACGGGAAACCCGCCTACGCCCCGATCCCGGAGTCGATGGGCGCGAACTACGAGCCCGCCGCCCGGTTCGACTTCGACCCGCAGCGCGCCGCGAAGGTGCTCGACGACGCCGGCTGGCGCGTCGGCGGCGACGGCATCCGGGAGCGGGGCGGGGTCCGCGCCGAGTTCACGGTGATGTACTTCGCCGACGACAGCCTGCGCAAGGACCTGGCCCGCGCGTTCGCCTCGGACGCCAAGGCGGTCGGCATCCAGGTCGAGCTCGCCGGGGTGGACCGCTCGGCGGTGGCCGCCCGGCTGGCCACCGACGGGATCGTGCTCGGCGGCGGGAACCCGATGGACCCCGACCCGCAGGCCTACGCCAGCCTGCACTCCTCGGTCATCGGCACCGGCACGTACAACAACCCCGGTAAGTACCGCAACGCCGAGGTGGACGCCACGCTCGACGGTGGCCGCCAGGAGCTCGACCCGGCCAAGCGGGCGGAGTTCTACAAGCAGGCGCAGCGCGCCTACGTCGCCGACCCGGGCCTGGTGTACCTGGCGTTCATCGACCACAGCTACGTGATGCGCGACGGCAAGTGGTCCGGCTACCAGCCGCCCGTCGAGCCGCACGTGCACGGGACCACCTGGGGCCCGTGGTGGAACATCGAGTCCTGGAAACCGCAGGCATGAGCCGCGCGATCGGCCGCCTGGTGCTGCGGCGGATCGGGTTCGCGGTACCGGTGCTGGTGATCGTCGCGTTCGGGATCTTCCTGCTCGCCGCCGCATCCCCGTTCGACCCGATCCACCAGTACTACGGCGTGGAGATCTTCGGCGCGTCCGCCGCCGACGTCGCCGCAGTGCGGGCCCGGCTGGGGCTCGACGAGCCCGTGCTGGTGCAGTTCTGGCAGTGGGCCACCGGCGTCTTCGGCGGCGATCTCGGCGTGTCGCGCTCGTTCCGGCAGCCGGTCGCGCAGGTCGTCGCGGAACGGCTGCCGTGGACGATCCTGCTGGCCGCGACCGGGCTCGCGCTGGCCGTGGTGATCGCGCTGGTGCTGGGCACCGTCGCGGCGTGGCGGCAGGGCGGCTGGATCGACCGGTTCGTCACCGCCATCGGCCACGCGCTCGAAGGCGTGCCGCCGTTCGTGCTGGCGCTGCTGTCGATCGCGGTGTTCTCGCTGGGCCTGGGCTGGCTGCCGGTGGCGGGCCTGACCGACGCGGGCACCGCGGTGTCGTTCGGGCAGGTCGCGAAGCACCTGGCGCTGCCCGCGCTGGTGCTGGGCATCTCGCAGTCGCCGTGGCTGGTGCTGCACGTCCGGCAGTCGATGCTGACGTCGCTGTCCGAGGACCACGTGACCGGGGCGCGGGCGCGCGGCCTCGCGGAACACGTCGTCGTGCTGCGGCACGCGCTGCCGACCGCGCTGCTGCCGTTCGTCACGCTGATCGGCGCGCGGGTTCCGGAGCTGGTCACCGGGGCGGTGCTGGTCGAGGAGGTCTTCTCCTGGCCGGGCCTGGCCGCGGCCGTCGTCACCGCCGCGACCGCCGTCGACTACCCGCTGCTGGCGATCCTGACGCTGGTGGCCACGGCGGCGGTGCTGCTGGGCTCGCTGCTCGCCGACATCGCCGCGATCGTGCTCGACCCGAGGGTGGCCGCCGATGGCTGACGAATCCGTGCGCTCCACCGCCGCCCGTCCGTCCACGTCGGCCGGTCCGTGGCGCGCCGCGGGGCGCGGGCGCGCCGGGACGTCCCGCGCCCGGCCCAAGGCCCGGCTGTGGGTGTCGCTGGGCGGCCTCGCGCTGCTGGTGCTGGCCGCGATCGCGGTGCCCGCGGTGTTCGGCAGCGAATCGGTGCGCTACGACTCGATCCGGCTCGCGCCGAGCCCCGCGCACCCGTTCGGCACCGACTCCGGCGGCCGGGACCTGTTCGTGCAGTCGCTGGCCGGGCTGCGGATCTCCCTGCTGGTGGCCGGGATCAGCGCCGTCGTGTCCACAGTGCTCGGTTCGCTGGTGGGCGCGATCGCGGGCAGCACCGGTGGCTGGCCGGACCGGCTGCTGATGCGCCTGGTCGACACCGTCAACTCGGTGCCGCACCTGCTGCTGGGCATCGTGATCGTCGCGCTGTACCGGGGCAGCCTGGTGGCGGTGATCCTGTCCATCGCCCTCACGCACTGGACGACGGTGGCGCGCATCGTGCGCTCGGAGGTGCTCTCGCTGCGGCAGCGGCCGCACATCGACGCGGCGATCGCGGGCGGCTCGTCGCGGTGGCGGATCCTGAGGCGGCACCTGCTGCCCGCGATCGTGCCGCAGGCCGCGCTGTCGGCGGTGCTGCTCGTGCCGCACGCGGTGTGGCACGAAACCGCGCTGAGCTTCCTCGGCCTCGGCCTGCCGCCGCACCTGGCCAGCATCGGCAACATCCTCGGCGACGGCCGGGAAGCGGTGCTGCTCGGCGCGTGGTGGATCGTGCTGTTCCCGTCGGTGCTGCTGGTGTTCACGACGCTGGCGGTGTCCGGGCTGGCCGCCACCTGGCGCGACCGGGTCGTGCCGCGACGGCGATCGGAGTTGGCGCTGTGAGCGAACCGCTGCTCGAACTGGACCGGCTCTCGGTGCGGTTCCTGCTGGGCCGTGGGACCGAGGTGCGGGCCGTGACCGACGCGACGCTGCGGCTGCGCCCGGGCCGGGTGCTCGCGCTGGTCGGGGAGTCCGGCTGCGGCAAATCGGTGCTGGCCTCCGCGCTGCTCGGCCTGCTGCCCGGCAACGCGCAGGTGCGCGGCGAGGCCGTGCTCGCCGGCGGCATCGAGCTGCTGGCCGCGCCGGAAGCGGTGCTGGCCGGGCAGGTCCGGGGCCGGCAGGTCGGCCTGGTGCCGCAGTCCGCGGGCACCCACCTGACCCCGGTGCGGACCGCGCGCAGCCAGCTCGTCGAGGCGATCCGGGCGCTGGACGGCGCGGCCGGGCCGGACGAACTCGCCGAGCGCGTCGGGCTGGACCCCGCCGACCTGGACCGGTACCCGCACGAGCTCTCCGGCGGGATGGCGCAGCGGGTCGCGGTGGCGCTGGCGCTGGCCGGCGACCCCCGGATCATCCTCGCCGACGAGCCGACCACCGGACTGGACCGGCCGCTGGTGCACCGCACCGTGGACCTGCTCGCCGCGGCCGCTGCCGAGGACCGAGCGGTGCTGCTGATCACCCACGACCTCGCGGCCGCCCGCCGGGTCGCCACCGACGTCGCGGTGATGTACGCCAGCCGGATCGTCGAGGCGGGGCCCGCGGCGCAGGTGCTCGCCGAGCCCTGGCACCCGTACACCGCGGGGCTGCTCGGCGCGCTGCCCGACGGCGGCTTCCAGCCGATCCCGGGCCATCCGCCGGCCCTCACCGAACTGGCCCGCCTCGAACAGGAATGGGGTTGCGTGTTCTGCCAACGCTGTCCGGACGTGCCCGGATTCGGGTCCTGCACGGGAGATCCGGAACTGCTCGAACTCGGCGACCGGTGGGTCGCCGCGCACCCGCCGTGCTGAGCGCGACCGGCTTGGTCGCGGGCTACCGGCGCGGCGAACCGGTGCTCGACGGCGTCGACCTGGACGTCCCGGCCGGTGCGGTGGTCGGGCTGGCCGGGCCGAGCGGGTGCGGGAAGTCCACGCTGGCCCGGGTCCTCGGGCTGCTGCACGAGCCGTGGTCCGGGCGGGTGGCGCTCGACGGCGAACCGGTCACCGGCTTCCGGCATGCGACGCCGCGGGCGCAGCGGACCGCGATCGGCATCGTGTTCCAGCATCCGCGGCCCGCCGTGGATCCGCGCTTCACGCTGCGCGAGATCATCGCCGAACCGCTGCGCGCCACCGGCGCCGACGGCGGCGTCGGCGAGCTGGCCGACGAGGTGGGGCTGACCGCGGAGCTGCTGTCGCGGCGACCGCACGAGGTGAGCGACGGCCAACTGCAGCGGGCCTGCCTGGCGCGGGCGCTGGCGCCGCGGCCCCAGTACCTGATCTGCGACGAGATGACCGCGATGCTGGACGCGTCGACCACGGCGGCGCTGGTGCGGGTGGTGAACCGGCGCGTCGAGGAGCACGGCGCCGGGGTGCTCGCGATCAGCCACGACGAGGACCTGCTGGGGCATTGGGCGGTGCACGTGGTTCGCCTCGGCGGCGGGGCGATATGACATCGTGGGGCGAACGCGGTCGCGGGGGACCGCTCGGCAAGTGACGACGGACCCTAGGAGTCGACGTTGAGCGAGGGCGAAGGCACGACCTTCATGCAGTGGCGGGAACGGGCCCAGACCGAGGTCCGCGACGACCGCCCCAAGATGCGGGCGATCATGATCATCGCGGCGGTCGTGGTGGTCATCGGGATCGTCGTAGGATCCCTCTTCCTGCTCCTGTCCTGACCCGGATGTCCGCAATTTCAATGGAAATCAGAGGTCCGATTTCCATTGAAATTGCGGAAGTTGTCCACAGCCTCCGGCGTGTCGTGGTCTGACACGCCGGAGGTTCGCGGTTTCAATTGAAACTGCGAACCCCGGCATGGGGTCACTGCTCCTCGGGGAGTTCGGTGACCAGTAGGCGGGAGACGCGGTGGCCGTCCATCGTGCGGACCGTGAAGCGGTGGCCCAGGGCGTCCAGGGAGTCGCCCTCGGCCGGGACGCGGCCCAGACGGCTGACCACGAAACCCGCCACCGTGTCGTAGGGGCCGTCGGGCAGCGCGATCCCGGTCTGCTGCTCGAAATCGGCGCGGTGCAGCAGGCCGTCGGCCTCGAAGCTCCCGTCGCCCTGGGGCCGCACCGGCGCGGCGCTGGGGTCGTACTCGTCCCAGATCTCCCCGACGACCTCCTCCACGAGGTCCTCGACGGTGACGATGCCCGCGGTCCCGCCGTACTCGTCGACCACCACGGCCAGGTGCCCGCCGCGCCGCCGCATCTGCGACAGCGCGGCCAGCACCGGCTTGCTGGCCGGCAGCGCCGTCACCGGCCGGGTCAGGTCGCCGACCGTGCGCGCCTCGTGGCCGCCGTGGGTCGTGGCGAGCATGTCCCGGACGTGGATGAACCCGACGATGTCGTCGGCGGTTTCCCGGATGACCGGGTACCGCGAGTGCGGCTTGCCGGCCACCTCGGCGATCGCCTCCGGCAGCGGCGTGGTGCTGTCCAGGAAGTCGACCTCGGTGCGCGGCACCATCACCTCGCCCAGCACCCGGTCGGTGGCCTTGAACGCGTCGCTGAGCAGCCGCCGCTCCTCGATGGTCAGCTGCTCGTTGGTGCGCACCATGTCGCGCAGTTCTTCCTCGCTGACCTTGTCCTGGGCGGCGCGCGGATCGATGCCCATCAGCCGCACCACCGCGTTGGTGGACCTCGACAGGAACCAGATCAGCGGCCGGAACAGCGTCGCGAGCCGGTCCAGCACACCGGCGGTGACCAGCGCGACGTTTTCGGACTTCTGCAGCGCCAGCCGCTTGGGCGCGAGCTCGCCGAGCACCAGCGACAGGTACGAGACGAACAGCGTCACCAGCACCAGGGCCACCGACGCGGCGACGCCGATCGGCAGGCCCCACCCGGCCAGCATCGGCTCCAGGCGCACCGCGATCGTCGCGCCGCCGTAGCTGGAGGCGAAGAACCCGGCGAAGGTGACGCCGATCTGCACCGCGGAGAGGAACCGGTTGGAGTCGGCGCGCAGCTTGGCCACCCGGGCGCCGCGCCGGTCGCGTTCGGCGAGCTTGCGGACCTGGCTCTCGCGCAGCGACACCAGCGCGATCTCGGCGGCCGCGAAGTAGCCGCCGAACAGCACGAACAGCAGCACCAGCGCGAGGTTCCAGACGACACCGTCCATCTTCCGATTGTTCCACCCGCGGCGGACGCGAGCCGGGGAGAACCGGTCAGCCGGTGGCGCGCCAGTACTGGTGCTTCTTCTCGTCGCGCACCAGGATTCCGTGCTGGGCGAGCTCGGTGCGCAGCAGCGCCGCTTCCTTGCGGTCGCGCTTGCGCAGCACGCGTTCGCGGGCCGCCATCAGCGCGTTGATCCGCAGCGGCAGTTCCGGGGTGTCCTCCACCCACCGGGCGTAGTGGCCGGCGAACGGGTCCTGCTCCCGCCACGGGTAGCCGTGCTCGACGAACGCCCGGCGCAGCTTCGTCCAGTCCAAATCGGACGGTTGCCGGGCCTGCTCGGCGCCGGATTCGTCCAGCACCACCAGGTGTTTGCGGTCGAGGAACACGGAGCCGATCTCGTCGCGCGCGATGTGCTGCGCCGAGCTGCCGATGGCCAGCGTCACCCGCTCGGGCTCGACGGTGACGGTCAACCGCTCCTGCGCCATCAGCCCGGCGAAGCCGAGCCCGATGATCAAGCCGATGGCGACGGCGCCGACGGTGCCCCACGGATCGGGCACGGACGCGGCGAGCTCGAAAACGCCCTGGAACGGCGCCCACGGCAGCTCGGCGACCCAGCCCGCCGCCATCCGCAGCAGCCAGATCAGCAGCGCGCCCAGCAGCGGGCAGATCAGCCACGTGCCGTGCCGGATGAATCGGTGCTCGGCCACGGTGGTGGCAGCAGGTTCGGCGGCCATACCGCCATTATCGCCGCCCGGGAAACGGAAGGGCCCGGGGTGCCGTGGCGCCCCGGGCCCTTTCCCCCTCTCACCGGATCAGGCGCCTGCCTCGCGGATCAGGATGTCCACCGCCGAGTCGTTGCGGGCGGTCTCCTTCTCGATCACGTCGTCGGGCGGGTAGAACCCGTCGATGCCGCCGCCGTTGGCCGGGTACATCTCGAAGGTGTAGGCCAGGATCTTGTGCTGGCCCCACATCCAGTCCAGGCTGTCGCCGTCGGTGACGTAGAGGTCGCTGGACTGCTGCGGGGTGTAGCCGTTGGCCTGGGCCATCTCGCCGCCGACCCGCGCGAACCGGTCGTACTCCTCCTGCGTCATGTCCTCGGTGACGTCGTCGCTGGTGTGCCCGAAGGGCCACAGGACGAGCTCGGAGTAGGTGTGGAAGTCGATCGCGGCCTTGATCTGCTGGGCGCCGCCGACCACCCGCGAGTCGATGAAGTCGCGCATCGCCGCGGTCTCCGGCGCCGACCACTCGGCCGTGCCCCGGTAGGTCTCGCCGTTCGGGTCGTCATCGGAGCCGCCGCAGCAGCCCCACTTGTAACCCCAGTTGCGGTTGAGGTCGGTGCCGGCGTCCTGCCGGTTCTTGCGCCAGCCCTGGAACTGGCCGGACTCCACGTCGTAGGACGAGCCGTCCGGGTTGACCACCGGGATGATCCAGATCTCCCGGTTGTCGACGGCGTCCTTCACGGCCTGGTCGCTCGCGTAGTCGTCGGTGAACCGGTTGGCGATGCGCAGGCACATCTCGGTGGTGAGGTGCTCGCGGGCGTGCTGGTTGCAGTTGAACAGCACCTCCGGCTCGTCCTCGTCCTGGCCGACGTTGTCGCTGATCTTCAGCACCGGGATGTCGCGGCCCTCGAAGGACTTGCCGATGCTGGACTTCGACGCGATGTCCGGGTGGTCCTTGACCACGGTGTCGAGCTCGGCGTTCATCTCGTCGAGGTTGTGGTAGCCCTCGTACCCGGGCGGGAAGTCGCCGGGCACCTGCTGCGCCTGCGCCGGGTTGATCCGCTTGAGCGCGTCGGCGACCTTGGTCTCGTCGTTGAGCACGAAACCGGCCGCCCGCAGCTGCTCGGCCTGCGCCGGTGTGGCCTCCACGGTGGCCACGGCGCCGGACACCGCGATGACCTGGGCGCCGGTGCGGTTGATCTCGGTTCGCGTCTTGCTGTCGGTGTTGGGAACGGTGTAGGTGGCCAAGTCCTGGGCGGCGGTCGCCCCGGTCGGCTCCGCGGACACGCCGGCCTGGATCGGGGCCAGCAGGACCAGGCACGCGGCTGCCGCCACGGTCACTGCCTTGCGCCGTGAGCTGAACATCGGGTCTCCGATCGATCACTGGTGGTGATGTTGGCAGGTTCTAGGAGCCGCCCGATGTTGGCAAGCCACTGGCGAACAATGGCCTGCCGTTGACGTTTTCCCATTCCGCGCGTGCCCCGGGTGACCTGCGACCGGGTTCGGGGACGGCGGGGCCCGGCGGCGATTACCCTGGTCGGTGTAGCCCCCGGGTATTGGAAGGACGCACATGCTCACCCGTACCGACCTGCGCGGTCGCGTTCCGTCCACCGTCGAGCTGCGCGCGACGCTGCCGCGCGCCGAGATGGACGTCGAGCACGTGCTGCATCGGGTCCGGCCGGTGATCGAGGCGGTCCGCGACCGCGGGGTGGCGGCCGTCCTGGAATTCACCGAGAAGTTCGACGCGGTCCGACCGGAACGGGTGAGGGTGGCGGCCGACGAGCTGCGGCGCGCCCTCGACGAGCTCGACCCGGCGGTGCGCGCGGCGCTGGAGGAGTCGATCGCCCGCGCCCGCAAGGTCCACGACGACCAGCGGCGCACCGACACGACCACGCAGGTCGTGCCCGGCGGCACGGTCACCGAGCGCTGGGTGCCGGTCGCGCGCGTCGGCCTGTACGCGCCGGGCGGGCTGGCGGTCTACCCGTCCAGCGTGGTGATGAACGTCGTCCCGGCGCAGGCCGCCGGGGTGGAGTCGCTGGTGGTGTGCAGCCCGCCGCAGGCGGAGTTCGGCGGCCTGCCGCACCCGACGATCCTGGCCGCCGCGCAGCTGCTCGGCGTCGAAGAGGTCTGGGCGGTCGGCGGCGCGCAGGCGGTGGCGCTGCTGGCCTACGGCGGGCACGACACCGACGGCGCCGAGCTGGTGCCGGTGGACATGGTGACCGGGCCGGGCAACGTGTACGTGACCGCCGCGAAGCGGCACCTGCGCAGCCTGATCGGCATCGACTCGGAGGCCGGGCCGACCGAGATCGCGGTGCTCGCCGACGCCACCGCCGACCCGGTGCACGTGGCCGCCGACCTGATCAGCCAGGCCGAGCACGACACGCTCGCGGCGAGCGTGCTGGTGACCACCTCGGAAGAGCTGGCCGACGCGGTCGACGCCGAGCTGGAGCGCCAGGTGGCGCAGACCAAGCACGTCGAGCGGATCGGCACCGCGCTGGCCGGCGTGCAGTCCGGCTGCATCCTGGTGTCCACTGTGGATGATGGGATCCGGGTGGTGGACGCGTACGCCGCCGAGCACCTGGAGATCCAGACCGCGGACGCCGGAGCGGTGGCCGCGCGGGTGCGCAACGCGGGCGCGATCTTCGTCGGCCCGTACGCGCCGGTGTCGCTGGGCGACTACTGCGCGGGCTCCAACCACGTGCTGCCCACCGGCGGCTGCGCGCGGCACTCGTCCGGCCTGAGCGTGCAGAGCTTCCTGCGCGGCATCCACGTGATCGCCTACAGCGAGCAGGCGCTCCGCGACGTCGCGGACCAGGTGGTGGCACTGGCCAACGCCGAGGACCTGCCCGCGCACGGTCAGGCGGTCACCGCCCGCTTTCCCCGCTGAGCGCCCGGAACAACCGAAGGTAGAACCCATGAGTGACGTGCCCGGCGCCGACACGACGCTGGCCGACCTGCCGTTGCGGGACGATCTGCGCGGCCGCAGCCCCTACGGCGCGCCGCAGCTGGACGTCTCGGTCCGGCTCAACACCAACGAGAACCCCTACCCGCCGCCGCAGGAACTCGTCGACGACGTGACCGCCGCGGTGCAGGAGGCCGCCACGGCGCTGCACCGCTACCCGGACCGCGACGCCAAGGCGCTGCGCGCCGACCTCGCCGCCTACCTGACCAAGGCCACCGGTGTCGCGCTGGTGACCGAGAACGTGTGGGCGGCCAACGGCTCCAACGAGGTCCTGCAGCAGATCCTGCAGGCATTCGGCGGGCCGGGGCGCACCGCGCTCGGCTTCGAACCGTCGTACTCGATGCACCCGATCCTGTCGGCGGGCACCCGCACCGACTGGGTGCCGGCGCCGCGCCGCGACGACTTCAGCCTGGACGGCGCGCAGGCCGCCCGCATCGTCGCCGAGAAGCAGCCCGGCGTGGTGTTCGTGACCAGCCCGAACAACCCCACCGGGCAGTCGGTGTCGCAGGACGACCTGCGCGCCGTCCTCGACGCCGCACCCGGCGTGGTCGTGGTGGACGAGGCCTATGCCGAGTTCTCCGCCCGGCCCAGCGCGATCGAGCTGATCCGCGAGTACCCGGCGAAGGTGATCGTCAGCCGCACCATGAGCAAGGCGTTCGCGTTCGCCGGTGGCCGGCTCGGCTACCTGGCGGCCGCCCCGGCGATGATCGACGCCCTGCTGCTGGTGCGCCTGCCGTACCACCTGTCGGTCGTCACCCAGGCCGCCGCGCGGGCCGCGCTGCGGCACGCCAAGGCCACCCTCGGCTCGGTGCGGGCGCTCATCGACGAGCGCGAGCGGGTCGTGGAAGCGTTGCGGGAGCAGGGTTTCTCGCCGGTGCCCAGCGACGCCAACTTCGTCCTCTTCGGACGGTTCGCGGACGCGCACCGCGCCTGGCAGCGCTACCTGGACGCCGACGTGCTGATCCGCGACGTCGGCATCCCCGGCCACCTGCGGGTCACCATCGGCACGCCGGAGGAGAACGACGCCTTCCTGACGGCGAGCAAGGTCGTGAGCGAGGAGATCAGCAAGTGACATTCCAGCCCGGGACCCGCATCGGGCGGGTCGAACGCACCACCAGGGAATCCTCGGTGCTGGTCGAACTCGACCTCGACGGCACGGGGCAGGTCGACATCGACACCACGGTGCCGTTCTACGACCACATGCTCACGGCGCTGGGCACCCACGCGGCCTTCGACCTCAAGGTGAAGTCGACCGGCGACACCCACATCGACGCGCACCACACGGTGGAGGACACCGCGATCGTGCTCGGCCAGGCGCTGCGCCAGGCGCTCGGCGACAAGAAGGGCATCCGCCGCTTCGGCGACGCCTGGATCCCGATGGACGAAACCCTCGCGCACGCGGCGGTGGACGTCTCGGGCCGCTCGTACTGCGTGATGACGGGCGAACCGGAGCAGTACAACAGCTTCACGATCGGCGGGAACTACCCGTTCGTCCTGAACCGCCACGTGTTCGAGTCCCTGGCGTTCCACGCCCAGATCAACCTGCACACCAGGGTCATCCACGGCCGCGACCCGCACCACATCGCGGAAGCCCAGTACAAGGCGATCGCCCGGGCGCTCCGCGCGGCGGTCGAACCGGACCCCCGCTTCACGGGCGTGGTCCCGTCCACGAAGGGCGCCCTGTAAGAGCGAGTCGTTTCGAGAGGGGCGCCGTCGACCGGCCGAATCGGCCGACGGCGCCCCTCGCTCTTTCCCCTTTGGTATGACTGTGCGGAGAGTGCACTGATCGGCACTCTCCGCACGGTCGTAGCAGGGGGAAACCGGTGGCGCGTCAAGAACGTCCGCTTCCTGCTCGGCGCGGGCGTGGTGATCCCGGCGGCGTACTTCGTGTGGCGGCAGCGGAAGCTGCGCACCGAGCACGAGTGGGACGTCGCCGAGGGCGAGGTACTCACGGTCGGGGATGAATTCGAAGTCGACCAGCTCGCCTGGGCACCCGGACGTCCGGTTGTCAGCGCCGATGAACAGGGCCGAATTCGTTTCTGGGACGTGGATTCGGGGCAAGTGATAGCTACGCTTCCTGCGCATGAGTCGTATCAGCTATCCGTACTCTGCTGGCGTGACGACGGCCTGCTCGTCACTGCGGGTAAAGACTGCCGGATCCTCACCTGGGACGTCGACACCGACGCCGAGCGCTTGCTCCGCGAGGCGGATGAGCGCGGCGTGCGGCGCCTCACCGACCAGGAGCGCGCTCGCTTCGGCCTGGCCTGATAGCCACGGAACGTGGTGTTAGGAATGCCTACCGTTGCGCCGTTTGGCTGATGCCGGTGGTTCACCGTTGCGTCACTGCGGGTCTTACGCCGCTTGGCTTTCTTCGGTGACGATGTCCGCTCGTGACTGAGGTTTCTCGACGTCGGGTGTTGGCCGGTGCCGCAGGTGTGGCCGGTGGCGTTGCCGCCGCTTCGCTGCTGCCGCCCTCGCTGCACCGGGCCATGGCGAAGCAGGTTCCGCAGGGCGGGCTGGACGCTGTCGAGCACGTCATCGTGCTCATGCAGGAGAACCGCTCCTTCGACCACTACTACGGCACGCTGCGCGGGGTTCGCGGCTACGGCGACCGGTCGCCGTTGCAGCAGCCCGATGGGCGGTCCGTCTTCCAGCAGCCCGCCACCGGCGGTGAGGTGCTGCCGTTCTCGCTGCGGCAGGGCGCCGAGCGGGAGGGGCGGCCGGTTTCCGACATCCAGTACCTCGGCGACCTCGACCACAGCTGGGGCGGCAGCGGCAAGGCCTGGGCGGGCGGCTGGAACAACGACTGGGTCGCCGCGAAGACCGCCGCCACCATGACCTACTACGAGCGGCAGGACATCCCGCTGCAGTACGAGCTGGCCGACACCTTCACCATCTGCGACGCCTACCACTGCTCGGTCTTCGGCTCCACCAACCCGAACCGGAACTACCTGTTCACCGGCACCACCGGCTACGAGCCGGGCACCACGAAGCGGGCCGTCACCAACGCCGCCTACGACTACGACCACGCCGGCTACGAGTGGACGACGTACCCGGAGCGGCTGGAGAAGGCCGGGGTGCCCTGGCAGATCTACCAGGAGTGGGACAACTTCACCGACAACTCCGTCGAGTACTTCAAGACCTTCAAGGCGATCGGCCGCAAGATGCTCGCCGCGGTGGACGGCGAGTTCCGCACCACCGAAGAGTTCTACACCGCCCTGTTCGACAAGCCGGCCCAGGAGCAGGAGCGGCTGCTCAAGCAGCTGGAGGCGGGTCGCGATGCGCTGACCGACGCCGAGCGCAGCCTGTTCGACCGCGCGATGTACCGCAGCAGGCCGGGCACCCTCGTCGAGCGGCTCCGCGCCGACATCGAGGCGGACCGGCTGCCGAAGGTGGTGTGGCTGGTTCCGTCCGCTGTGGACTCCGAGCACCCGGGCAGCTCCACGCCGGTCGGCAGCGCCAGCCTGATCTACGAGGTGCTGGACGCGATCGCCGACCCGAAGATCTGGCCGAAGACCGCGCTGCTGCTCAACTTCGACGAGAACGACGGCTTCTTCGACCACGTGCCGCCGCCGGTGCCGCCGAAGCCCGAATCCGGCGAGGGCGACGACTACTTCGAGGGCCGGCCGATCGGCCTCGGCCCGCGGGTGCCGATGACCGTGGTGTCGCCGTGGACGATCGGCGGCTTCGTCGACTCCGAGGTCTTCGACCACACGTCGGTGCTGCGCTTGCTGGAGCGCTGGACGGGCGTGCAGGAGCCGAACATCAGCTCCTGGCGGCGCACCGCGTGCGGCGACCTGACCTCGGTGTTCGACTTCGAGAACGCGGCGAAGCCGCCGAAGCCCGCCGAGCCGGGCCCGGTGCCGGAGCCGATCGAGCGCTGGCACCCCAAGCCGCCGGCGGAGCAGGCGCTACCGCTGCAGGAGCAGGGCCGCAGCCCGGCGCGGGCCCTGCCGTACCAGCCGCAGGTCTCCGCCGCGCTGAACGGGGAAGCGGTGGCGCTGCGGTTGGGCAACGTCGGCGCCGGGGCGGCGCACTTCGCGATCTACGCGTACGCGGGCGAGCTGCCCGGACCGTCCCATGTGGACGTTCGCGGCGAGCGGGTGGTGAACGTGCCGGCGAAGGAGGAGTACCGGCTCGCGGTGCAGGGGCCGAACCGGTTCTGGTTCGAGCTGAGCGGCTCCCGCGACGGCAAGGCCGCGGGCCTCGACGTGCGGACGAACCCCGACGCCCGCACCGGCGGCCTGTTGCTGGAACTGCGCAACAGCGGCGCCGAGCCGATCACGGTGCGCCTGCGCTCCCTGGGCTACGCGCCCGGCGAGCAGCGCGAGGTCCGGCTCGCCGCGGGCGGCGCGGAGTCCGTGGCGTGGCCGACGGACCAGGGCTGGTACGACGTCGAGGTGACGGCCGCACAGGACCGGTCGTTCCGGCGCCGGGCCACCGGCCGCGTCGAGAACGGAGCCCCGGGCGTCACCGGCTGAGCCCGCGCCCCTCGGTACGCTGGCCGGGTTGAGGGGAGGAGTCGACGGGTCGAGGTTTTCTCGACCGCTTTTGATCAAAACTGGAGAGATCGAGTAGGGTGTCAGGCATCGGGAGGTTCCCGGTAACGGCCCGTTTCAGACTCAGGGATCACACGTATCGGTCTAGGTCGGTGCGTCACCGTTCGTGCGGGGTTCCCTGGAGAAGAAGCGGAACCGTAGTCACCGCCGCAGGTTGCGGAAGGGTGGCCGATCGGCTGAGACTGCCCAGCCTGGACTCCAGTCGTACTGTTGGTGCGGCGGAGAGCGAAATATTCTGCTCGAACAGCTGTGGACAACGAGTAGGAAGCAGTGGTGATGCAGAGCTACCTGCCGATCATCCTGCTGGCCGTCGCGGGTTTCCTGATCGGCGGCGTCTACGCGACGTGGAAGACCGCCCGGTTCTTCGCCGTGGTGCTCGCGGTCGCCGCGCTGATGGCCATCGTCGGCGGCATCGGCTGGATGATCTACGGCTGAGGCTGAACGCGCGAAGGGCGCCCCCGACCGAGTCGGAGGCGCCCTTCTGCTGTGGAGCGTCAGCTCTTCGCCGTGACGGTTTCCCTCTCGGGCTCGTCGTCCTCGCTGGTCGCGCCGCCGTGGCCCTCGTCGACGAAGGACTGCTCGTCGAACGGGCTTCGTCCCGAGAACACCTGCTGCATCTGGCCGCGGTCGATCTCCTTCGTCCACGCGCCGATGAGGACCGTCGCCACCGCGTTGCCCGCGAAGTTCGTCAGCGCCCGCGCCTCCGACATGAACCGGTCGATGCCCACGATCAGGCCCACGCCGTCCAGCAGTTCCGGCCGGTGCGACTGCAGGCCGCCCGCCAGCGTCGCCAGCCCGGCGCCGCTGACGCCCGCCGCGCCCTTCGAGGCGATCATCATGAACAGCAGCAGCCCGATCTGCTCGCCCAGCGACAGCGGGTCGCCCATCGCGCTCGCGATGAACAGCGACGCCATGGTCAGGTAGATCATGGTGCCGTCCAGGTTGAACGAGTAGCCGGTCGGCACCGTGATGCCCACGACCGGCTTGCTCACGCCGAGGTGCTCCATCTTCGCGATCAGCCGCGGCAGCGCGGCCTCCGACGACGAGGTGGACACGATCAGCAGGAACTCGCGGCCCAGGTAGCGCAGCAGCGAGAGGATGTTGACCCGCGCGAACAGCCACAGCACCGGGCCCAGCACCAGGAACACGAACAGCACGCACGTGATGTAGAAGCCGAGCATGATCACGGCCAGGCCCTTGAGGGCCTGCACGCCGGTCGCGCCGACGACCGCGGCGATCGCGCCGAACGCGCCCACCGGCGCCGCCCACATGACCATCGCCAGCATCTTGAACACCAGCCGCTGGATGTGCTCGATGCCGCGCAGGATCGGGGTGCCCTTGTCGCCCATCGCCTGCAGCGCGAAACCGGCCAGCAGTGCCACCAGCAGCGTCTGCAGCACCTGTCCCTCGGTCAACGAGGACACCAGGGTGTGCGGGATGATCCCGAGCAGGAAGTCCGTGGTGCTCTCGGCGCCCTCACCGGCCTGCTGCACGCCCTGGCCGCGCAGCGATTCGGTGATGTGCAGGCCCTCGCCGGGGTGCAGCACGTTGCCCACCAGCAGCCCGATGATCAGCGCCACCACGGACATGATCATGAAGTAGGCCAGCGCGAGGCCGCCGACCTTGCCGACCTTGGCGGCCTTCCGGACGCCTCCCACGCCGAGCACGATGGTGCAGAAGATGACCGGCGAGATCATCATCTTGATCAGGTTGACGAACCCGGTGCCCAGCGGCTTCAGGGCCTTGCCGAGGTCGGGCGCGAGGAAGCCGACCGCGATGCCGGCCAGCACCGCGACGATCACCGCGATGTACAGGTAATGCGTTCTATCCCGACGGCGTGTCCGCGCAGCGTCTTTGCTTGCCACTTTTGCACTCCTACTGGGCTACCGGGTCACACTCGTACCGGCCGTGTCCCAGGTCACGGTCCGGCCGGGAGAGACTATCTGTGCCGGGTATCGTCAGCGTCACGCTTCTGTTCATTGTGTTCACATCTCCGACACGGATCCGTGATGCCCACCGCCGATGACCGGAACTGGTTCGGCCGCGTCCGGCCCAGCTGGAGCCTGGCCCGCCAGCTCTTCGTGCTGCAGGTGGTCGTGGTCGCCGTCGTCGTCCTCGCCGGTGCCGTGCTGGCCTGGTACGACGCGCGGCAGCGCAACGACGACGCGGCCACCGAGAAGGTCGTCGCGGTGGCCCGCACGCTCGCCGCGCAGCCCGCCGTCCGGGACGGCCTGACCGCGCCGAACCCGACCGCCACGTTGCAGCCGCTGGCCGAACGCGTCCGGGCGGAGACCGGCGTCGACTTCATCACGATCATGTCCCCGGCGGGCATCCGCTACACGCACCCCGACCCGGCGCAGATCGGGCAGCGGTTCCTCGGGCACATCGAGCAGGCCCTCGCCGGGGAGGTGTTCACCGAGACCTACACCGGCACCCTCGGCCCGTCGGTGCGCGCCGTGGTGCCGGTCTACGACGACGCGCACCGGCTGGTGGGCCTGGTGTCGGACGGCATCACGGTGCGGATGCTCACCGCGGAGCTCAGCGAGCGGGTCACGGCGCTGGTCGTGGTCGCCGCGGCCGCGCTGCTGGTCGGCGGGCTGCTGACCTACCTGGTCAGCGCCCGGATGCGGCGCCACACCCACGGGCTGCGGCCCGCCGAGCTCAGCCGCATGTACGAGTACCACGACTCGATCCTGCACGCGGTGCGCGAGGGACTGCTGCTGGTGGCGCCCTCCGGGCGGATCACCCTGTGCAACGATGGGGCCGCTGTGTTGCTCTCGCTGGATCCCATCGAAACCGAAGGCAGGCACGTGTCCGGGCTCGGCCTGCCGGTGTCCCTTGTGGACACCCTCGCGGCGGGGCGGGCGGTGCGCGACGAGGTCCACCTGACCGACGACCGCGTGCTGCTGGTCAACGTCTCGCAGATCCGCAGCGGCGATCGCGACCTGGGCACGGTCGTCACGCTGCGGGACCACACGGAGCTGCAGGCCCTCAGCGGCGAACTCGACTCGATGCGCGGCTTCGCCGAATCGCTGCGCTCCCAGGCCCACGAGTCGGCGAACCGGCTGCACACCGTGGTCTCGCTGATCGAGCTGGGCCGCGCGGAGGAGGCCGTCGCGTTCGCCACCGACGAGCTCCGGCTCGCCCAGCAGCTCACCGATCGCGTCGTCGGCGCGGTCGGCGAGCCGGTGCTGGCGGCGGTGCTGCTGGGCAAGAGCGCCGAGGCGGGGGAGCGCGGCGTGGAGGTCGTGCTCGGCGCGGGCACCGAGATCGACGACGTCGACCTGGAGCACATCGACTCCCGCGATCTCGTGACCATCCTCGGCAACCTGATCGACAACGCGGTCGAGGCGACGCTGGAGGGCTCGCGCCCGAGCGTCGAGGTGACCATCCGGTCCACATCGGACGGTGTGCTGATCCGGGTCGCAGACAACGGGCCGGGCGTCGATCCGGACAGCGCCCAGCGGGTCTTCCAGCGCGGCTGGTCGACGAAGGAGGACGGCCGCGGGCTCGGGCTCGCGCTGGTCGGGCAGAGCGTGCGCCGCCACCGGGGCACCATCGAGGTGCACAACGACGGCGGCGCGGTGTTCACCGTCCGGTTGCCCGGCCGCTCGGGGACGGACGTGGCGCGGTGATCTCGGTCCTGGTCGTCGAGGACGACCCGCTGGTCGGCGAGGCGCACGAGGCCTACGTGAACCGGCTCGACGGGTTCGCGGTCGCGGGCCGGGTCCGCACCGGGCAGGCGGCCCTGCGGTTCGTCGAGCGCACCGCGGTCGACCTGGTGCTGCTGGACCTGCGGCTGCCCGACATGGACGGCCTGCAGGTCGCGCGGGCGCTGCGCACCGCGGGCAGCAACGCCGACGTGATCGCGGTGACCTCGGCCCGCGACCTCAAGGTCGTCCGCGCGGCGGTGTCCAGCGGAGTGGTGCAGTACCTGCTGAAGCCGTTCACCTTCGCGGCGATGCGGGAGAAGCTGGAGCACTACGCGCGATTCCGGGCCAGCCTCGGCGACGACCGGGAAGTCAGCAGCCAAGCCGAGATCGACCGGGCGTTCTCCGCGCTGCGCGGCGTCGACCGCGCGGCACTGCCGAAGGGCATGAGCGAGGAGACGCTCGCGGCGGTCGTCTCGGCGCTGCGCGCCAACCCCGACGGAGCCCCGGCGGGAGCCGTGGGCGAAGCCGCCGGGGTGTCCAGGGTGACGGCCCGCAGGTACCTCGAATACCTGGTCAACAACGGCATGGCCGACCGCCGGCCGCTGTACGGCGCGGTCGGCCGGCCGGAGATGGCCTACCGCTGGATCGGCGAAGCCTGACCGGAACCTCAGGCCCCGGCCCGGCCAGACGCGCGGGTACGGGCGACGGAACCCGGGAGACCGTCCCGACGCCGCAATTTCCATTGAAATCGAACCTTCGATTTCAATGAGCCTTTTTCATCCTGCTTCGTGTTCGAGGGTGAGGATGGCTTGGGCGAGGGTGCCGACTTGGTGGGGGCAGCAGCGGACGCGGTCGAGGATG